>CAZJZQ010000080.1:0-3529 GCA_964550535.1 uncultured Rhizobium sp. | reverse complement strand
GCCGCCCTGGAGCCCCGGGAACACCGCCGAATTGATCTTCTTCGCGATGTCCTCGTCATTCGTGAGGATGAGCCCGCCACGCGGACCGCGCAGCGACTTGTGCGTCGTCGACGTCACCACATGCGCATAAGGCAGCGGCGACGGATGCTGGCCGCCCGCGACCAGACCCGCAATGTGCGCCATGTCCACCATGAGATAGGCGCCAACCTCGTCCGCGATCTCACGAAACGCCTTCCAGTCCCACACGCGCGAATAGGCCGTGCCACCCGCGACGATCAGTTTCGGCTTCACGCTGCGCGCTGTCTCGCGCACCTGATCCATGTCGAGCAGTTGGTCCTGCTTGCGCACGCCATAGGACGCGACTTTGAACCACTTGCCGGACATGTTCACCGGCGAGCCGTGCGTCAGGTGTCCGCCTGAATTGAGATCCAGACCCATGAACGTGTCGCCCGGTTGCAGCAGGGCCAGGAACACCGCCTGGTTCATCTGGCTGCCCGAGTTCGGCTGCACGTTGGCGAACTTGGCGTCGAACAGCTTCTTCGCCCGCTCGATGGCCAGGTTCTCCACCTCGTCAACGAACTCGCAGCCGCCATAATAACGCTTGCCCGGATAACCTTCGGCGTACTTGTTGGTCAGCACCGTGCCCTGCGCCTGCATAACCGCGCGCGAGACGATGTTTTCCGAGGCGATCAGCTCAATCTGGTGCTGCTGGCGGCCCAGCTCCTGCCGGATGAAACCCGCGATGGCGGGATCGGCTTCCGCCAGCTCCGTTCCGAAGAAGGACGCGCTGTGCGTTCCGGCTTGCGGACTGGGTTGGCTCATGGGCCGGCCTCCGACTCGGGGGGAGTTTATCTGGCTGCGCGATACGGTGTTAGCCCGGCCTTGGCAAGTCTTTGGACCAACCCGCCCCTTACCTGAGGTCAACACAGTCAGAATCAGTATATCGGTTTAAGACTAAAGAAGTTGTCTCTGAATAGGTTGCACTCATCTTGGGATTACGCATGGTATAAGCCGTGCGGGGACGTAGCGGGTAGAAATCATGTCAGAAGCATCCGATAAATCGGCTCCGAATAACGACGATTTGATGCGGATGACTTCAGACATTGTCTCGTCCTTCGTCTCAAACAATCCAGTGACCGCAGAAAGTCTTCCTGAAGTCATCAAGACTGTTTACCGGACGGTATCTGGACTTTCCGGCTCGGCCGAAACCCGCACCGAGGACCGGCCTAAACCTGCCGTTCCCGTCAGCAAGTCGGTCACGAGCGACCATATCATCTGTCTCGAAGACGGGCGGAAGCTGAAGATGCTGAAACGGTATCTTCGCTCCCGCTACGACATGTCGCCTGAGGAATACCGCCGCCGCTGGGGCCTCCCCGCCGACTACCCCATGGTCGCCCCCAACTACACCGAGCGCCGGAGCGAATTCGCCAAGAAGATCGGCTTGGGCAAAGGCGTCCGGAAGAGCCGGTAAAACTCAATACACCCTAAGCTAGTATCCCGCCCCGTCCGTCGCCCCCGCCCGGCGGCTTCTTCGGCGTCCCGCCCTGCCCTTTGCGCCGGACATAGGCCAGCTTCGCCCGCGCCAGCGCCTCAATGTCTGATCGCGGCGTGTTCGCCGGGGCGACGAACGCCACTTCCAGCCCGTCACCCGCCGAAACCGCGCGCACTTCCACCGCCCCGCCCACGCGGGTGATCTCCATCAGGATTTCTGAATCCGGGTCGCTCACCTCCCCAGCATATCAGCGGACCCTGCCGGCCGGAACGCGGTCAGTAGAAATCCACCGAGCTCCCCGTGATCTCGTAGCGCCAGTTCGGCGCCTGATCGTGCTTCACCTGTTCGGCGATGAACGCCACCACGTCGTCGCGCTCCGCCAGGGGCATTCCGGTCTGCGCCTCCCAGTGCTCGGCGACCGGGATGTTGATCGAGAACTGCACGCCGCCTCCACACATCTCGTGCCAGAAACCGACGCGCCGTTCGCCATCGCAGTAATAGATCGTGCCCGCGCGATAATTGCCCTCATACTCCAGGCGTCGCGCGAACTTGCGCGTCAGGCTGCGCATCGCAGCGCCACGCATTTCAAAGTCGGTGTCAGGGATCACCTGGCCGAGCCCATCGCGATAAATGATAGCGCCGTCCGCGTTGCGCTCGGGCGGATGGAGATTGACCGGCGAAGGAGGCGCCTCGCGCGGCGGCTGAACGCCCGGCTCCAGCTTGGTGACGCTCACCTCATGACGCCAGCCATCCTCATGCGCGATCGAAATCAGATAGTCGCCCGGCGCCCAATGCAGCGTCCCGAACAGAATCTGCACGCCGCCATTCATGCGCCGCGAGACAGGCCCGCGCTCCACATCGACGCCCGCGCGCGTGACGGCCAGTTCGCCATATCCCTGATATGCGGGCTTCGGCAGCCACACGATCAACTGCTGCGACCCCGGATACCAGACATACTTTACCGACGGCGGCGTGAGGTTCGCGGGCCCGCCGGGCGTCGCAATGTCGCCAATGACGACCTGCCCCTCGTGATCGCCTTCCGCCCCGGACATGCTCCCGCCTTTCCTACGGGGCCGATGGTGCACACGCCGGCCGCTCGCCGCCAGACTAAAAGCAAAAGGCCCGGCACGGACCGGGCCTTTTTCGTGCTCTTGCGCCCAGCGCCTCAGGCGGCCTTCTGGTCCAGCCCCAGCTGTTTCCAGATCGCGAGGATCGCCTCGATCAGTTCGTCCATCATCGCCTCGGTGTGGTGCGGCGACGGGGTGAAGCGCAGGCGCTCCGTGCCCTTGGGAACCGTGGGATAGTTGATCGGCTGCACATACATGCCGAAATCAAACAGCAGCGTATCGGACAGCGCCTTGCACCGCTCCGGATCACCGACCAGCAGGGGCACGATGTGCGTGTCCGCCATCATCACCGGCAGTTTCGCGGCGATCATCTTCTGGCGCAGCATTTCCGCGCGGTCCTGATGTTGCTGCCGCAGTTCCACGCCCACGGGCCCGCGCAGCTTGCGGATCGAGGTCAGCGCGCCGGCGGCCAGCACCGGGCAGGTCGAAGTCGAGAAGATGAAGCCCGGCGCCATCGAGCGGATCGCGTCGATGATCGCGGACTTGGAGGCGATATATCCGCCCATCACGCCAAAGCCCTTGGCCAACGTGCCTTCGCAGATGGTGATGCGGTCCATCACGCCATCGCGCTGGGCCACGCCCGCGCCTTCATGGCCATACATGCCGACCGCGTGCACCTCGTCCAGATAGGTGATGGCGTCGAACTCGTCCGCGAGGTCGCACAGCTCTTTCAGCGGCGCCACGTCTCCATCCATCGAATAGACGGACTCGAACGCGATCACTTTCGGCGCTTCCGGCGGATCGTTCTCCATCAGCGCGCGCAGATGGCCGATATCGTTGTGCCGGAAGATGCGGCGCGGGCAACCCGCGCGCTTGATCCCCTCGATCATCGAGGCGTGGTTCAGTTCATCCGAATAGATGATGACGTTGGGCATGATCTTGGCGAGCGTCGACAGCGTCGCATCGTTCG
>CAZJZQ010000079.1:0-16306 GCA_964550535.1 uncultured Rhizobium sp. | reverse complement strand
CCCGCGCCGCGGGCGGCGGTGTTGTTCATGGCGCTGCTGATGAGTCTGCGCGGCACGGTGTTCATCTATCAGGGCGAGGAACTGGGCCTGCCCGAAGCCGACGTGCCTTTCGAGAAGTTGAAAGATCCATGGGGCATTGCAGGCTGGCCGCAGTTCAAGGGCCGCGACGGTTGCCGCACGCCGATGCCGTGGCGGGGCGAGGAGAAGGCGGGCTTCACACGCGCCGCGGAACCGTGGCTGCCGATTGATCCGCGCCATCGCATTCTGGCGGCGGAGACGCAGGACGGCCTATCTGCCTCGACGCTGCACACCACGCGCACGCTCGTCAGGTTGCGGCAGGGCAGCAAGGCGCTGCGCGAGGGGGCTTTCCGCATGACAGAAGCGGCGGAGGGGCAGCTCACCTTTGAGCGGGTCGCGGACGGCGAGCGGCTGGTGTGCACGTTCAACCTGACTGGCAAGCCCGCGACGCGGGTTTTCACGGGGCAGGCTGTCGATGTGCTGTGGGCCGCCGACGCCGTGCTCGCGGGCAAGCAGCTGGTGATGGAGTCGTTCGGGTCTGCGATCCTGCGGCTCGGCTAATGCGCTGACGCGGTCTTCGAGAAGACCTGCAACACGATGACGCCCCCTACGATCAGGCCGATGCCGATCAAGGCGGGCGCGTCGAGCTTTTGCCCGAAGGCGAGCCAGCCGATCAGGGTGATGAGCGCCACGCCGGCGCCGGACCAGATGGCGTAGGCGATGCCCACGGGTATGGTCTTCAGCACCAGCGACAGCAGATAAAAGGCCACGCCATAGCCGGTCACCGTAATGATCGAGGGCACGGTTTCCGAGAAGCCGTCTGACGCCTTGAGGGCGGAAGTGCCGATAACTTCGGCGATGATCGCGCCAGCCAGAAAGAGGTAGGGCATGGAGGCTCCTGTGCGTCTGCTGACCTCTGAATTAGGCGCCCCGATGCGCGGGGTCACGTTCACATCGTCGCGATGAGAGGCTAGGGTGGTGCCATGATCCGCGTCCAGACCGAACCTTTTGACCCTTACGCCGAAACCGCCGCTTTTCAGCAAGGCCGGCCGGATGCAGGCGCGCTCGCGACCTTTGTGGGTTCGGTGCGGGATAGCGCGCATGGCGGAGACGTAAGCGCTCTGGAGTTGGAGGCCTATCCGGGCTTCACCGAGAAGCAGATCGAACGGCTGGAGGCGGATGCGCGAACCCGGTTCGATGTGATCGATACGCTGGTAATCCATCGTCATGGCCGCATGGCCCCGGGTGAGGTCATCGTTCTGGTGGCGGCCCTGTCAAAACACCGGCGCGAGGCGTTGCAGTGTGTTGACTATCTGATGGACCGCCTGAAGACCGAGGCGCCCTTTTGGAAGAAGGAAGTGCGCGCGGGCGGAGAAGAATGGATCGAGCCGCGCGGGGATGATCGCGCGGCGCGGGAGCGGTGGGATCAGGGGAAGCAGGGCGCTTGATGTTCCGGACGTGTCTCGTGGCGCTGGCTGTGGTGCTCGCGGTTCCCGCGGCGCTTGCGCAGGCGTTTGACTGGGGGCTGCCGGAGGGCGTGGCCCCGCCGCCTGTGCCGGCGGACAATCCTATGAGCGTCGCGAAGGTGGAACTGGGCCGCCGGCTGTTCAACGACATGCGTTTGTCCCGCGACCAGAGCATGTCATGCGGGTCTTGCCACTGGCCGCATGCGGGGTTTGCGGAGAACAATCCCACACATCGCGGCGTCGACAATTCTGCGGGGAAGCGCAATTCGCAACCGCTGGCGAATATCGGCTACATCTCGCCGCTGACATGGGCCAACCCGCACGCGACCACGCTGGAGTTGCAGGCGATGGAGCCGGTGTTCGGCGAGCATCCGGTTGAGATGGGTATGGCCGGCATGGAAGGCGTGCTGGTGGAGCGCGTGTCGTCCGACGCTTGTTACAGGCTACAGTTCACCGAGGCGTTTCCGGAGAACGGCGGGGCGATCAGCGTGGTCAACATCTTCAAGGCGATTGGCGCATTCCAACGCACGCTGAACTCGTTCAACTCGCCCCATGACCGCGCCGGGCGCGGCGAGGCGATTGAGTTTTCCGAACGCGCGATCAGGGGGCGGGAGCTGTTTTCCGGGAAAGGATGCCAATCCTGTCACAGCGGGCCCAATTTCACCGACCAGAAATTCCACAGTATCGGCCTGCCGGTGTCCGAGCGGGATCGTGGCCTTGTCGAGAAGACCGGGCGGGAAGAGGACGCGGATAAGTTCCGCACGCCTTCGTTACGTAATGTCTGGATAACGGGACCATTCATGCATGATGGCTCGATCTCCAGCGTTTCGGAGTCGATCCTGGCCCATACGCTGTTGAACGGCCGCCCGGCGCCAAAAGTCAGCGAGGAAGAGGCGGGGGATATGGCGATGTTCCTGGAGACGCTCACGGATTCCACATTTGGAAGTAATGCGACTCTGGTGAGGGTGGTCGAGCGGTGCGGTTCCTGACGCGGACGGCTCGACACTGGCGTCGCGCCGCGTGTTAGTATTGATTGCGGCGCTGACCGCCACGGGAGATCGAAATGGCCGGACCTGCCTACCCTCCTTTGACCGCTCCAGGCGGCAAGATGGTGGATGATGCGCCGTTCAAACCGTTGCGCATCTGCGTGATGACGATTTCCGACACGCGCACGGACGAGACGGATACGTCGGGCCATATTCTTGCCAGTCGCGTGACGGAAGCGGGGCATGAGTTGGCGGACAAGGCCATCGTGCCGGACGAGGTAAAGGCGATCCGCGCGGTGATACGCAAGTGGATCGCGGATGAGAATATCGACGCGGTGGTCACGACGGGCGGCACGGGACTGACCGGGCGCGATGTGACGCCGGAGGCGGTGCGGCCGCTGTTCGACAAGGAGATCGATGGCTTCAATGTCATCTGGCACCTGGTCTCGTTCCAGAGCGTGGGCACGTCGACGTTGCAGAGCCGGGCGTGCGCAGGCGTTTCCAACGGCGCCTTCATCTACTGCCTGCCGGGATCGAACGGTGCGGTGAAGGACGGGTGGGACAAGCTGATCCGCTGGCAACTCGACAGCCGCCACATGCCCTGCAACATGGTGGAGCTGATGCCGAGACTGATGGAGAGCTAGACTTGTGAGCATTCGCTCACATCGCTATGCATCGAACGATCAGGGAGTTGTTCATGAAAACCCGGCGCCTTGGCCGTAGCGCCATCCATGTTTCCGATATCTGCATGGGGACGATGACGTTCGGGAACCAGGCTGACGAGGCGATGGCGCATCGCGTGCTCGACAAGTCGTTCGAGGCGGGGATCAACTTCTTCGACACGGCGGAAGGATATCCGGTGCCGCCGGATGTGAAATATGTCGGTCTGACCGAAGAGATCGTCGGGCGCTGGCTGAAGACAAAGCCACGTGACGCGGTGATCCTCGCCACCAAGGTCTCCGGGCCGAGCCATCTGTGGTTCAAGTCGCCCTGCCGTTCGGGTATGACCGCGTTGGACCGTCACAACATCATGACGGCTGTAGAGGGCAGCCTGAAGAAACTTCAGACCGACTATATCGATCTCTATCAGACGCACTGGCCCGATCACGATGCGCCGTATGAAGAAGCGCTGCGGGCGCTCGACGATCTGGTGACGGCGGGCAAGGTGCGGTTGCTGGGCTGCTCCAACGAGACAAGCTGGGGCCTGATGAAAAGCCTGAGCGTGTCGGAGCGCGAGGGGCTGGCGCGGTATGAAACGATCCAGAACAATTTCAGCCTGAACAATCGCCGCTTCGAGGACGAGCTGGCGCAGGTGTGCCGCAAGGAGGGCGTGAGCCTGATCCCGTACTCGCCGCTGGGCGGGGGCGTGCTGACGGGCAAATATCAGGGCGGCGCATGGCCGGAAGGCGCGCGCTTTACCAAGTACAAGGACATGCCGGCGCGGCAGGCGCCGATGGCCCGGCGGTTCGTGAACGAAAAGACGCTGGCTTCCACAGAGCGTTTCATGAACATTGCGCAAGAGGCGGGCATGTCTGTCACCACGCTGGCGACCGCGTGGAGCAAGCAGCATGATTTTGTCGCCTCCACGATTGTCGGCGTGACACATGAAGACCATCTGCCGGATATTCTGAAAGCTGCGGACGTTGTGCTGTCAGGCGACGTGCTGAAGGCCATCGACGCGGTGTCGAAGGAAATCCGGTATCCGATGGGGTGAAGCGCCCGCGAGAGGCAGCCGGGTCATGTCAGACGAATTGAGTCTCAAGCGTCTGCGGTCTGTCATCATCGCGCGCTTTCCTGACCTCGCGGATGCGACGTTCACTCGCCTGTCGACCGGATGGGACGCGGTCGCCGTCGATGTGGACGACCGGCTGATCTTCCGCTTCCCGCGGGATCGGGAAGGCGTCGAGTCGATATCGCGCGAGGCGCGGCTGCTCGACGTGATCCGGCCGCGCCTGACGATGCGGACGCCGAAGCTGGAGTTGTTTCATCAGCCGGTGTTTTTCTCTCGCCATGTCAAGTTGCCCGGCGAACATCTGGTCCGGGAGCAATACGATCTGCTCGCCGAGGACGCCAAGGCGCGGCTATCGGCGCAGATGGCGCAGCTGTTCGTCGAGCTGCACGCGCTGGACCCGGATGAAATGGTTGCGGCAGGCGCCACGCAGGCGGAACCGATACCGGCGGACGAATATTTGGAGCACGGTTTCGCCATTCTGCCCGATCGCCTGCATGATTTTGCGCGTGACCTGCATGCGGAGTGGCTGGCGATGGGACCGGACCCGCTCGGCCGCGTTTATGGTTATTTCGATGGCCATGGCTGGAACATGGCTTTTGACCATGAGCGGCAAAGGTTGAACGGCGTCTATGACTTCGCTGACTCCCGGATCGGCAATCTCCATGAGGAGTTCAGCCCCACGGCGCTGTTGTCGCCTGACCTGACATTGCGAATTCTTCGCGACTATGGGCGGCTGACCGGCAAGAAATTGCAGGTCCGACGCGTCTATGTCGCGGTCGGGATGCTGCTGTTGGGCGAGTTGTCTGCGGTCCATGCCGATGCCGGGCCGGGCTGGCGGGGCGAGCGGATAAAAGCTGTCGCGGACTGGGCGGAGTTGGGGCGATGTACGCCCTGGTGACCGGTGGGGCGCTCGACTTGGGCGGTTGTAACGCTATATCCTTCAGGGAATGGCTTACACGCTCATCAATGCACGCCCGCAGGGAGGCGCCCGATCCGGTGCTTCGGTCTCGGCGTTGGCCGCCGGGCAGGGCGGGCTGGTCGATTCCTTCGGCCGGCGGGTGACGTACCTGCGTCTGTCGGTCACCGATCGTTGCGATCTGCGCTGCACCTATTGCATGCCGGAACGGATGACATTCCTGCCGCGCAAGGACGTACTGTCGTTCGAGGAGCTGGACGCGGTGGTGACCGAGTTTGCCGCGCATGGCGTGGACAAGCTGCGGATCACTGGCGGCGAGCCTCTGGTGCGCAAGGATGTGATGGAGTTGATGGCGCGGTTCTCGCGGCATCTCGGCAACGGGCTCAACGAACTGACGATGACCACCAACGGCACGCTGCTGTCGCGGTATGCGGGCGAGCTGTCGGCAATTGGCGTGCGGCGGATCAACGTATCGCTGGATACGCTGGACCGGCAGAAGTTCGCGGCCATTGCGCGGCGCGACAGCCTGCCGGATGTGCTGGCGGGGATAGAAGCGGCGCAGCGGGCGGGGCTGCATGTGAAAATCAATGCCGTCGCGCTGAAGAACGTAAACGAGCATGAGATACCGGGTCTGATCCGGTTCGCGCATGAGCGCGGCGCGGACATCACGCTGATCGAAACCATGCCGATGGGCGAGGCGGAGACAGACCGGGTTGAAGATTATCTTCCGCTGAACGACGTGCGTAGGGATCTGTCCAGGCAGTTCACGTTGACCGATATTGCGTATTCGACCGGCGGGCCGGCCCGTTATGTGCGGGTGGAGGAGACGGGCGGGAGGCTGGGCTTCATTACGCCCCTGAGCCACAATTTCTGCGAGAGCTGCAACCGCGTGCGCATCACCTGCACGGGGCGGCTATATACGTGTCTGGGCCGTGAGGATGGCGCGGACCTGCGCGCCGCGCTTCGTGATGATCCTTCGGGCGTGGCGCTCCAGACGGCGATCATGGGCGCCGTCGCGGCCAAGCCGAAAGGACATGATTTCGATGTGGCGCGGCTGGCCTCGCCCGCGTCGCCGCGAACCATGTCGCATACAGGCGGCTGATGGCTGGGCGCATTCTCCTGTTCGGAAAGTTGAAGGACGCGTTTAGCGCGCCGAGCATAGACATGCCGGACGGCGTGACGACGGCGGCTGAGCTGCGCAAGGCGCTTGTCACGGCGTATCCTGATCTGGCGCATGTGCTGGGCGAGCGCGCGATGCGGATTGCGGTGAACCAGGAATTCATCGCCGATGAAGCCGCGGCGCGCATTGCGCCCGGCGATGAGGTGGCGCTGCTGCCTCCGCTCAGCGGCGGCTGATCTGCAAAGTGCCGCTGGCCGGTTGCGGGCGGGCGCTTGCGGTTGCAATCTGGCCTCAGGCCCGCAGCCCTAAGAACCAGCGAGAACAAGCTTATGAGCGACATGAAGTTCGACACAGCCGCCATTCACGCCGGCGCGCAGCCTGACCCGGCGACGAATGCGCGGATCACGCCGATTTACCAGACCACGTCCTATGTGTTTGACAGCGCGGATCACGCCGCGAACCTGTTCGGCCTACAGGCGTTCGGGAATATCTATTCGCGCATCATGAACCCGACGAACGACGTGCTGGAGAAACGCATCGCCGCTCTGGAAGGCGGTGCGGCTGCGTTGGCGGTTGCTTCGGGACATGCCGCGCAACTGATTACTTTTCACACGCTGCTGGAGCCAGGCGATCACTTCATCGCGGCGCGGCAGCTTTACGGTGGTTCGATCAACCAGTTCGGTCAGGGGTTCAAGAAGTTCGGCTGGAATGTGGGCTGGGTCGACATCAGTGATCTCGATGCACTGAAGGCTGCGTTCACGCCAAAGACCAAGGCGGTGTTCATTGAGTCCATCGCGAACCCCGGCGGCGCGGTGACGGACATCGCGGCGATTGCGCAGATCGCGCAAGAGCATGGCGTTCCGCTGATCGTCGATAACACGCTGGCGTCACCTTATCTGATCCGTCCCATCGAGCATGGGGCGGACATCGTGCTGCACTCCATGACGAAGTTTCTGGGCGGGCATGGCAACTCCATTGGCGGCGTGATTGTAGATGCCGGCCGGTTCGACTGGTCGAAGGGCGGGAAGTTCCCGACGCTTACCGATCCCAATCCCAGCTATGCCGGGATGAAGCTGCATGAAGCGTTCGGCGCCATCGCTTTCATCATTGCCTGCCGCGTGCTGGGCCTGCGCGATCTTGGGCCTGCGCTGGCGCCGATGAATGCGTTCCTGATCCTGAATGGGGTCGAGACGCTGCCGCTGCGCATGCAGCGGCATTGCGACAACGCGCTTGCGGTGGCGAAGCACCTCAAAGCGCATGGCAAGGTGGCGTGGGTGTCCTATGGCGGGCTGGAGGGCGATGTGTCGGCGCCCAATGTGAAGAAGTACAGCCCCAGGGGCGCGGGCGCCGTGTTCACCTTCGGGCTTACGGGCGGATATGATGCGGGCGTGAAATTCGTTGGCGCGCTGAAGTTGTTCTCCCACCTGGCCAATGTGGGCGATACGCGATCGCTGGTCATCCACCCGGCATCCACCACGCACCGGCAGTTGGCGGACGACCAGAAAGCTGCGGCGGGCGCCGGGCCGGAAGTCGTGCGGCTCTCGGTCGGGATCGAGGATGTGGCGGACATCATCGCCGACATCGATCAGGCGCTGGCGCAGGTCTGAGCAGAAGCCGCGCGCTGGACATTGTCGCGGCGCGCGGCGTATCTGCGTGAATGCCCAATGCTCATTCCATCTATGTTGATGCGGATGCCTGCCCCGTGAAGGAGGAGGTCTATCGCGTCGCGCGCCGCGTTGGCTGGCCCGTGCATGTGGTCGCCAACTCCTTCATCCGCACGCCGGGCGAGCCGGGGATCGCTTTCGTGCTGGTCGATGCCGGTCCGGACGTTGCGGACGACTGGATCGCGGAGCGGGCCAAAGCGGGCGATGTGGTGGTGACCAACGATATCCCCTTGGCGGCGCGCGTGTTGGAAAATGGCGCGGAGGCGATCTCGCCGGCTGCGAAGGTGTTCACATCCGACATGATCGGATCGGCGCTTGCGACGCGCGGGTTGATGGAGCATCTGCGGTCGGTCGGTGAAGTCACATCCGGGCCGAAGGCGTTCAGCGCGGCGGATCGCTCCCGCTTTCTGGGCGCGCTGGATGCGGCGGTGGCCCGTGCGAGGAAGAAGGCTGCCGCGGGCTGACCTTGGGGCAGGCTTGAAAGGCGGCCGGGCCGAACCGCTGTATCTCCCTTGCGATGCGATCAGATGAACTCAAGTTCCGGATCGTCGAGTGAGCCGTGGCGGAGCAGCATGATGTCCGCCACGTAGTTCTGGTTCAACCGCCACGGCTTCCGTGCGCCTTGCTTGGGGAAATGGTCGAGCGAACGCTGCACATAGCCGGACGAGAAGTCGAGCCATGGTTCCGGCGTCAGAGCGTTGTCGCGCCGCTTTGGCGTCACCTGGCGGCGGCCGGTGCGGTCCATGTGGCGGAGCAGGCGAACAGTGTACTCGCATGTGAGGTCGCACTTCAGCGTCCAGGAGGCGTTGGTATAACCAAACACGGAGATCAGGTTCGGCACGCCCTCATACATCATGCCTTTGTAGGTGAGGGCGGTTGCAGGGGCGAACGGTTTGCCGTCCACCGTGATCGAGACGCCCCCAAGGAAGAGCAGGTCGAGACCTGTCGCGGTTACGATGATGTCGGCGGGGAGCATCTTTCCTGACGCCAGCTGGATGCCCGTTTCAGTGAAGGTGTCGATCGTGTCCGTCACCACCGAAGCGCGCTTTTCGCGCAGGGATTTGAACAGATCAGAGTCGGGAACGAGGCAGAGGCGCTGGTCCCATGGATTGTATCGTGGAGTGAAGTGCGTCGCGACGTCGATGTCCGGGCCAAGGTCGCGCCGGGCGAGGTCGATGATGGCGGTCTTCACCTTCTCGGGTTGGGTGCGGGCGCGGTTGAAAAAATACATGCCGAGCAGGATGTTCTTCCAGCGTATCAGGCCGTAGGCCATCTTGGCCGGCAGACGGCGGCGCAGCCAGTTGGCGACCTTGTCTTCGGCGGGGCGCGAGACAACGTATGTGGGCGACCGTTGCAGCATGGTGACGTGCCCGGCGGTCTTCGCCATCTCAGGTACAATGGTCACCGCCGTGGCGCCGGAGCCGATGACGACAACCTGCTTGCCCGTGTAGTCGAGATCCGCAGGCCAGAGTTGTGGGTGAATGATGCGCCCACGGAAGCGGTCACGCCCCTCGAACTGCGGCTCATAGCCGTGCTCGTACCGGTAATAGCCGCTGCACATCATGACGAAGGCACAGGAGAAACGCTTGATCTCGCGCGCCTCGCCAGCCTCGGCTGTAACCAGCCAGCGTGCTTCGGTGCTCGACCATTCTGCCGAGACGACCCGGTGGTGCAGACGAATCATGGCGTCCACGCCAGTCTCCGCTGCTGTTTCGCGCACGTAACGCAGAATGGACGGACCGTCCGCGATCGCTTTGGACTCGCGCCAGGGTTTGAAGGCGTAGCCCAGGGTGAACATGTCCGAGTCGGAGCGGATGCCCGGGTAGCGGAACAGGTCCCACGTACCTCCTGTCGAATCGCGCGCTTCCAGCACCGCAAAGCTGCGCTCGGGGAAGGCTTTTTTGATGTGGCAGGCGGCCCCGATGCCCGAAAGCCCGGAGCCAACGATAAGTACGTCCAGTTTCTCTGCGTCCAAGATCCCCTCGCCGGCGAGTCCGCTGCACATTGGACAAGATCAGGAAACGGAGGCTTCAGGAACCGGCAAATTGTACCTTTTCGGGGCTATCCCTGCGGCATTCAGAATGGGCGCCAGTGACGCGGGGCCTGTGGAAAGGCTGTCGCAAAAACATAGCGAAACACGGCATTTTCAGGGAATTGCCGGATATTTATTTCTCGCCTGTTGGGCAAGGATTGTTGCCCTAGCGCCCCAGCCACGACAAAACTGTCCGCCTTGGAGGACCAACAGGCTCCGGCGCATCGCCATTGAAAAAAAAACCGTGTAACGCGGGATCAGAATGCGGACGTCCGCGTTCCGGACATGGCGCAACCCACCCGCGCTGGGGTTTGCCTAGGACAGGGGAACGGTATGAAGAAGACTCTTATGTGCGCCACTGCAGCGGCGGCTTCGCTCGCTGTGGTTGGTGGAACTGCCCACGCTCAGACAGGCTGGTATGCTGGCGCCGAAGTTGGCGCCATCGTCGATGGTATTCAAGACATCGATGGCCCGTTTGACGTGAATGGCCATCTTGATGGCCGCGCCTCTCCGGAAACGGATGCTGTGTATGGCCTCTCGCTTGGCTACGGCTACGCGAGCGGCGTGCGCATCGCTGGCGAAGTTGGTTACCGTCAAGCCAAACTTGACGTTGCTGATACCTTCGTGGGCCTCCAGCCCGCAGGTACGCTTGGTCCGGACGGTGGCGGCAGCACCCGCGTCACCACCGCGATGCTGAATGTCTATAAAGACTTCAACCTCAACGGTTCGGTTCAGCCCTACATCGGTCTTGGTGTCGGTGG
Organism: uncultured Rhizobium sp.; assembly: GCA_964550535.1. Lineage (GTDB taxonomy): Bacteria > Pseudomonadota > Alphaproteobacteria > Caulobacterales > Hyphomonadaceae > UBA7672. The sequence continues at coordinate 5,611 of CAZJZQ010000079.1, read as the reverse complement.
CGGCCGCGTCGATAGCCGCGTCGCGTCGCTGTATGCCATTGGCACCGGCGTTCCGACGAACGGTTTCAATGACTCCGACAGCGGTCTCGCGCTCAACGCGATGCTCGGTCTCGGTTACAAAATGTCCGAGCGTCTGACGCTGGATCTGGGTTACACCTACCTGCTCATCGACGATCTGGATTTCCAGGGTGCCGATGGCGCCTACAGCGGCTCCTATCAGGACCACGCCGTGACGGCTGGTCTCCGTTGGGCGCTGGGCGCTGCGCCGGCTCCGCCGCCGCCGCCCCCTCCGCCCCCGCCTCCGCCGCCCCCTCCGCCGCCTCCGCCGCCGCCTCCGCCTCCGCCCACCACGGGCCAGACGGCGACCAACACCTGCGCGACGCAGCCGGAACCGTTCACGGTTTACTTCGAGTGGGACCGTTCGGATCTGACGGCGAGCAACCAGGAAGTGATCGGCGCTGCTCTGTCGCGCGCTCGCGCCGGCGGTTGCGCCGTGACGCTGATCGTCGTGGAAGGGCACACCGACTCGTCGGGCGCTCCGGCCTACAACGACCGGCTGTCGTCACGTCGTGCGGACTCGGTGAAAGCGGCCCTCGTTTCGGGCGGCATCGCGGAATCGCAAATCACCACGCAAGCGCGCGGTGAGAGCGATCAAGCCAAACCGACTGCGGACGGCGTGCGCGAGCCGCTGAACCGTCGTGCGGAAGTCCAAGTGACGATCTCCCCGACCAGCTAAGGCCGGTTGATCGTTAGAGAATGTGGACAGCCCGGCCATCGGCCGGGCTGTTTGCTTTTGGGTGCGTTCTCAGGTCAACGGATCAGGCGGAATAGCGCCTTAGGTGTTCGGCGGATGACGGCGTAGCCGGTGTTGGGCAGGCCGCGTCGATCAGGCGTTCAAGCATGCCGAGCGCTTCTATGGAGCCGGGCAGCGTCGAACCATCGAATGCAAGTTCACGCGCAAGGATGCGAGCCGTTCTGCGCACCGGCTCCGCACCGAATTCCGCGATGAGGTTTTCGAGTTCGATTGAGCCGTGCGTGCGCTCGACAGCGGGTGAGCGGATCTTGTCCGGATCGATCTCGAACAGCACGCGGCCCAGCACGCCGGTTTTTTGGCGGGTGAGGGCGAGGACGTGCGGGCCGACTTCGATTTCGGCTGTAATCGCCGTGCCCTTGCCGCCTTCATAGACGCGCGGCGAGCCGAGGCGGCGGACAGGCCAACCATAGCTCTCGATACGTTCGGCGAGGCGAAGTTCGGCCAGCATGGTGAGACGCGTGAGGCCGCGGGATTCGCAGAATTCGAGCATGCCGATCATCAGTTCGCGCTGGAAGTTCGTGGGCCAGCGCGGGTTGCCGGCGCGGCGATGGCGAGGTTGGGCCATCCATCGTGAAACGTCCCAGACGTCTTCGCCGGAGGGAATCGGCTGGTCGGCCCAAGCGGCGAACTTGGTCAGCAGGGTCGGGCCGGTGGCCGGGTTGAGGCGAACCGAGACGGCGACTTCGCCGAAGGGGTCCAGGCCGAGCAGGTAAATCGCTTCAGTATCGTCGAACTCGTCAGTCTCGCGGCCATCGTGGCCGGTAAGGCCCTCCCAGCCATGACCTTCGACATAATAAGCGTGCCGTAGGCGGAACATCTGGTCGAGTTGGCGGGCGTAGAGATGTTGGTTCGCCGAAGTGACGACGTGGATCATGCGGTAACTCCCCAACCTAGAAATCAGCTCGCGAGATCGCTGGCTGACGCGCCCGTTATGGGGGAAAATTATACAAAATACAACTCCAAGTAGATTTATGGCGCGGCTTGACCGCTGGCCATTGCGGCTGCATCGGCAGGGCATGTCCACGAACTCGGCTCTCGTGCTGTTCTCGGGCGGTCAGGATTCGACCGTCTGCCTGGCGTGGGCGCTTGCGCGCTATGACCGGGTGGAGACCGTTGGCTTCGACTACCGCCAGCGCCACGCCGTAGAACTGGTGTGCCGGGGAGAAGTTCTCAAGGAGGTCCGCGCGCAATTTCCGCAATGGGCGGAGAGGCTGGGCGAGGATCATCTGCTCGATCTCGGCGTGCTGGGCGAAGTGTCGGACACGGCGCTGACGCGGGAGGTGGAGATCGAGATTGGAGCTTCCGGTTTGCCGTCGACCTTCGTGCCGGGACGCAATCTGGTGTTCCTGACTTTTGCCGGCGCGCTGGCTTACCGGCGCGGACTGGGGCGGCTGGTCGGCGGGATGTGCGAGACGGATTATTCCGGATACCCGGACTGCCGCCGCGCGACCCTTGATGCGATGTCGGAAGCGCTGAGCCTTGGCATGGACCGGAGCATGCCGATTGAAACGCCGCTGATGTATCTCGACAAGGCGGCGACGTGGGCGTTGGGACAAGAGCTGGGCGGCGACGCTCTCGCCGGGTTGATCGTCGAGAAGACGCACACCTGTTATCTCGGCGATCGCACTCAGCGGCATGTGTGGGGGTATGGCTGCGGGGCGTGTCCGGCTTGCGAATTGCGCGCGAAGGGCTGGGCCGAATGGCGGGCGGGCGCATGACCTATTCGGTCAAGGAAAGCTTTTACACATTGCAGGGCGAAGGCGCGCAGACGGGGCGGCCGGCGGTGTTCCTGCGTTTCGCGGGATGCAATCTCTGGTCGGGTCTTGAGCGTGACCGGCACAGCGCGGTTTGCAGGTTCTGCGACACGGATTTTGTCGGGATCGACGGCGAGGGCGGGGGCAAGTTTGCGAGCGCTGACTTGCTTGCCGCCCATGTCGCGGCGAAGTGGCCTCAGGGGGCGGGAGGCAAGCCTTATGTGGTTTGTACGGGCGGAGAGCCTTTGTTGCAGCTCGACGCGGAGTTGATTGAAGCCTTGCACGGCAAGGGTTTCGAGATCGCGGTTGAAAGCAACGGAACGATTGCGGCGCCGGAAGGGGTCGACTGGATCTGCGTCAGTCCGAAGTCGACGGCGGAGTTGAAGCAGACGTCCGGTGATGAGTTGAAACTGGTCTTTCCGCAGGTAGATGCGCCGCCGGAAAAGTTCGCGCATCTCGCCTTCCGCAACTTCTTCCTTCAGCCGATGGACGGGCCCGATCGTGAGGCCGCGACGCAGGCGGCGATTGCTTATTGCCGGGCGCATCCGCAGTGGCGGTTGAGTTTGCAGACTCACAAGCTGCTCGGCATTCCGTGACCCTGAAAGAAACAGCCCGCGCCGTGTGACGCGGGCTGTTCCGGGGAGGAGAAACCGTAGCCGTGATCTTACGACTTCACTTCATCCGCAAAGCGGCGGGCGAAGCGGTCGATAGCCCAGCGGGCGTCGTGCCAGGTGGTCTGGTACTGCGCCATGGTGATGTCGGTCTCGTACCATTTGTAGTCGAACTTGCCGATCTCGCGGCCTGAGGCGTCATAGGCGACGCCCGAGAGTTTCGCGCCGCCGATGCTGAAGGAACGGATCGGATCCAGGCCGATCTTTTCCGAGACCTGGTGCATCGTCGGACGGTTGGGCTTCGCGTCTTCGATGGTCACGACGACGCGCTCGGCGCCGGTGCCGGCGAATTGCTTTTCGATCTTCTGCGAGATGATGTCGGTAAGGACGCGGCCTTCGCGGGCGCCCAGATCATCTTCAAGCTTGGTTTTGAAATCGTCGGAATACTTCGCTTCGACAGTCACGGCGTGGGCCGGGACGGCGGCGATCATCAGTCCGGCAAGGGCGGCGAGCTGAACGCGCATCATGGTCTCCCGCGTTGATGGCTGTGGTCATCATAATATAGGGGCGGCTGAAGGCCAGATGAATGGGGCGTACAGAAATCGGCTGCATATCCGCCCCTGACCCTTTCCGGGCGCATTACAGATTACCTTCCGCTCTGGAACATTGATCCCGCCGCCTTTCTCAGCAGGTTGCCCAGCGTGATGAGGCCAAACAGAAGACCGCCAAAGCCCAGGATTGCGCCGATGAAAATGTTGCTCTCCAGGAGGACCATCGCGGCGCCGGCCAGGAAAGCGGCCAGGCTGGCGGCAAGTTTCAGCAGGAGCGTGCGGTAGCTTTGGGAGACATGCGCGGCGGGGGCCTGTGCGCGGCCGGGCTGTTGACGTCCGATTCCAGCCGCAAGGTCGATGGCGAGCTGCGCGCCGGTGGCCGCCGGAGGCACTGGAGCCCCCATGGCCTGTTTGCGGATACGGTCGCTATTGTCTTCCATTGCCCGCCCCTGACGTCTCTCAGAGGAGAGTTTCCCAAACCGGACATGAATGGAAGCTGAAATCCGGCTTTCCGGTACGAGAGCAGGACTTGATCCGTCAGGATTTATCGGCCTTGGCTTGGCGCCGCAGCTCCTCGTTTTCCTTGCGGAGGCGCTTGGCGTCCTTCTTGTCCTGCTCGGCTTCGCTGGTGGTCACCATGTCGACCGCGCCGCCGACGACCGCGCCGGTTGCGCCGATGGCGGCTCCGGCAACGTCCGTCACGATGCAGCCCGAGAGGAGGGGCAGGGCGATGAGGGGGGGCAGTAAGGACTTCACTGCGGTTTTCATGAACGCCTCACGGGGAAAGGGATGCAGCTGCGACGCATGCGGACTGACAGTAGCCCGCATGCGCCGCGGCTGGAATCCATTCCGCGCAGTTCAGCGCGTGTCGGTTAAGACGATCTCTACGGGCCCCTCGATAGCGCGGAAGCGCACCTCGGTTTCACCCGTTATGGCGACGCCGTCGCGGGCGTTGATGCGCTGGCCGTTCACCTCGGCGACGCCCGTGGCGAGCGTTGCGTAGAGGTGGCGGGAGGCGCCGGCCGTATAGACCAGTTCCTGACCCGCTTCGAGCGTGGCGCCCAGAACCCGCGCGTCGGCGCGGATTTTCAGTGCATCCGTGTCGCCGTCATGGCCGGAAGCGAGGATGGACCACTGGCCCGCCCGGTCGCCGCGCGGGAATTGCTTGGCGCCCCAGCCCGGCTCGCCGCCCGGACGGTCGGGCTCGATCCAGATCTGGAAGAGCGTCGTGGCCTCGTCCTCCATGTTGTACTCGGCATGGCGGACGCCTGTGCCGGCGGACATCACCTGAACGTCGCCCGCGGCGGTACGGCCCTGATTGCCCATCGAGTCCTGGTGGGTGATCGCGCCCGTGCGGACATAGGTGATGATTTCCATGTCGCGGTGAGGGTGCGGCGGGAAGCCGGATTTCGGCGCGATGAGATCGTCATTCCACACGCGAAGCCGGCCCCAGCCCATGCGGGCCGGATTGTAGTAGTTCGCGAACGAAAAGTGGTGGTGGGCGTCGAGCCAGCCGTGGTTGGCGCCGCCGAGGGATGAGAAAGGTCTGACGTCGATCATGTTAGCCAGCTCCTCTGCTGGGTTGGGTGGTTGACCGGCATATAGTTGCGAATGCAACAACATGCAAGGGGGCGGGCTTTGCCGGGGGAGGAAAGTGCGGGCCACTGGTCGTAAAACGCAGGTTCGCGACGGCGCTGGGGTGCGCGTCGCGTTGGTGATGGGACGGGCGCATTTTCTATCCGCTGTTGAGATAGCCCAGCGCTGTGTTCAGCGGCTGGGTCAAGGCGTGGATCAGCGGGCCGCAGCACAGCCAGCCATAGGTCTGTTTCTTCGGCGGTTCGGCGGCGGCGCTGAGATAGCGCTGGAGATTGGCGAGGCGGT
>CAZJZQ010000078.1:0-16392 GCA_964550535.1 uncultured Rhizobium sp. | reverse complement strand
GCACCATGAACTCTTTCAGGATGTCGTTCTGGATGGTGCCCGACAGCTTGTCGGCGCTGACGCCCTGTTCTTCGGCCGCCACGATATAGAGCGACATGATCGGCAGCACCGCGCCGTTCATCGTCATCGACACGCTCATCTTGTCGAGCGGGATGCCGGCGAACAGCGTGCGCATGTCATAGATGGAATCGATCGCCACGCCGGCCATGCCGACATCGCCGGTCACGCGCGGATGATCGGAATCGTAGCCCCGGTGGGTCGCCAGATCGAAGGCCACCGACAGGCCCTTTTGTCCGGCGGCTAGGTTACGACGATAGAAGGCGTTGGAATCCTCTGCGGTGGAGAAGCCGGCGTATTGCCGGATTGTCCATGGCTGGTTCGTGTACATGGTGGGGTAAGGGCCCCGGCCAAACGGGGCGATGCCCGGCCAGTCGCCCAGGAAATCCAGCCCGGCCGTGTCTGCGCTCGTATAAAGCGGCTTCACCGGCAGGCCTTCAGGCGTTTCCCACACGCGAGTCGCCTGATCGCCGGCCGCGGCGCCCCATTTCCCCAGATCCGCACCGCCAGCGGGCTGGCCGAGCGGCATGGTGGAGAAGTCGGGAAAAGCTGCGGCCATTTTCGGCTCCTGAACGTGTCTCGCGGGTCTCCTAGCATAAATCGCGGTGCATCAAGAAGTCTTCGCATTTGCGAAGCTCGCTGATCCGGAAGGGTTTTTTTTATCCGGCGCCCGACAGCCATCAGATTCATCACAAAAACGATGACGACGACGACGGATGAAGATGCTGGTGACGTTCAAACACTAACTGCCCGGAGACCGGGCATGTCACGCAATAAAAAGCCTTGTCTCTCGGGGTGACGGGCGAACGGCCGGCGGGGCGATCCGCCGGCCGTTTACAATTCCGGCTCTGATCCGCCTTGGCCTTCCGAACCCTGCGAAAGCTGGTATTGGCTCCCTTAATCAAGAGAAAGAGGGAACAGCGGCGATGGCGGATCTCAAGGGCAAGCAGGCGATTGTTACCGGCGGAGGCACGGGTCTGGGCGCGGCGACGGCGCTGGGCCTGGCGGGCCGAGGCGCCAACATCTGCGTCAACTACTCGTCCAGCGCCGAAGCGGCCGAAAAGGTGGCCGCAGACTGCCGCGCCCTTGGCGTGGACGCTTTCGCAAAACAGGCGAATGTGGGCGAGGATGCGGACTGCCGCGCACTGGTCGAGGCGGCTGTCGCCAGGTTCGGCGGCGTCGATATCCTCATCAACAATGCCGGCATCACGAAGTTCGCCAAGCACTCCGACCTCGACGCGCTGGACGCTGACGACTTCCTCAAGCTGTACCGTATCAACGTGGTCTCGGTTTACCAGATGACCCGGGCCGCCCAGCCGCATCTCGCCAAATCCGGCAAGGGCGCGGTGGTGAACGTGTCGTCGATCGCCGGGGTTACCGGCATCGGCTCGTCCATCGCGTACGCCGCCACGAAAGGCGCGCTCAACACGATGACGCTGTCGCTGGCCCGTGCGCTGGCGCCGAACATTCGGGTCAACGCTGTGTGCCCCGGCTATATCGGCTCCGGCTGGTTCACCAAATACCAGGGGAGCGCCGCTGAGGACCAGACTGCTGAGAACGTCGCCAAGACCACTCCGCTGAAAGTCGCCTCGCAGCCCGAAGATATCGCCGAAACCATTCTCTTCTTCGCAGGCCCGGAAAGCCGCCACGTCACCGGTGAATTCATCATGGTCGATGCGGGCATGCATCTGGGTTACGCGCCGTTGCGGGCCCGGTAGGCAAGAGCAGCCTCCGAATCATCCCTCCGATCGCCATGGCGTCCTGCGCGCCGGCCTCATTCCAGCGTTTCCCGAAGTGCGCTATAATGGCGTGCGCGCGGGGAGGGGCAGATGCCCATGTATCATGAGGGCAACCGGGAGCTTCAGGCGCTCTTCGGTTCGACCGGGCTGGCCGACAGGCTGGTGGAGCGGCTGCATCGTACCGCGTTCACGCCCGACGACATGGCCTTCATCGAAGCCAGCGAGTTCTTCTTCCTCGCTACAGCGACGGCCGATGGCCGCCCGGACTGTTCGTTCAAGGGCGGCCCGCCGGGCTTCGTGAAAGTCCCCCAGCCCGACCTGCTCATCTGGCCGGACTATGACGGCAACGGCATGTTCAAGAGCCTCGGCAACATCGTCGCCAATCCGCATGCCGGGCTGTTGTTCATGCGCTTCGGCGAGAAGCCGTTACGCCTGCGCGTCAACGGCGTGGCGGAAGTCGTGCTCGACGATCCAATGATGTCGCACTTCACGGGCGCGCAGGCGCTGGTGCGCTTTATACCTACGGACGTGTTTCCCAACTGCCCGCGCTATATCCCCGACACTGCGTCGGGTCAGCCTTCGCCTTTCATCCCGCGCGAGAACCAAGCGCCGGTGGAGCCCAAATGGAAAACCTGGGACATGTTCCGCGATGTTGTGCCGCCGCGAAAAACGTGATGCTGGCGCGCAGGGGGGCGATCAGCCACGCTTCAGTTTTAGGCGGCATGGATCGTGGAACGATCCGTCGCGCTGGCGAGTTGGACGCCCAGGGGGCGCTCGCTATCCCTTCGTCACATGGATCAGTTGACCGTCGCTCTCGTCGGTGAGGAGCCAGAGCGAGCCGTCCGGCGCCTGCGTAACGTCGCGGATGCGGGCGCCGATGTTGTCGAACAGACGTTCTTCGCCAACGACGCGCTCGCCGTCGAGATCAAGCCTCACCACCACGCCGGATGCCAGGCCCGCGACCAGCAGGTCGCCTTTCCATGGGAAGACATCGCCTGTGTAGAAGGTCATGTCGCCGGGGGCGATCACCGGGTCCCAGTAATAGACCGGTTGTTCCATGCCGTCTTTTGACGTGATGCCTTCGCCAACGCGGCCGCCCGCATACTCGATGCCGTAGATGATGATTGGCCAACCATAGTTCTTGCCAGCTTCGGGAATGTTGATTTCGTCGCCGCCGCGCGGACCATGCTCCACCGTCCACAGCTTGCCGGTTTCGGGATGGATCGCGGCGCCCTGCACGTTGCGGTGGCCATACGACCAGATTTCGGGGCGTGCGCCGTCTTGGTCAATGAAGGGATTGCCATCGGCTGGTTTGCCGTCCGGTTTCAGCCGCAGAACCTTGCCGAGATGGGTAGAAAGGTCCTGCGCCAGCTGGCGCGGCTCCGGCATCGAGCGTTCGCCAAGCGTGAGATACAGATCGCCGTTCGAGGCCCATTCAATGTTGGAGCCGTAGTGCAGGGTGGAGGCCCATGCCGGTTCCTGACGGAAAATCACCGACACATTGTCCAGCTTCGATCCGTCGGCCGCAAGCACGCCGCGCGCAAGGCTGGTGGCGTTGGTGCGATTGCCGCGTGGTTCGGAGAAGGTGAAATAGACGGTGCGGCTGCTCGCAAAGTCCGGCGCCAGCGACACGTCGAGCAGGCCGCCCTGTCCGCGCGAATCCACTTCGGGCATGCCGGTTACTTCGGTCTTCGCTCCGGCGGCGGTGATGCGCCACATCTTGCCCGTGCGCTCGGTCACCAGCATCGCGCCATCCGGCAGGATCGCCATGCCCCACGGATCGCTCAACCCTTCGACGACCACTGTGGTCTTTGCGGTAAACTGGCTCTTGCTCTCGGGCGCGCGTGTCTGTCCAGCGAAGGCGGGTTGGGCGTCACGCTTGTTTGGCGGTCCCTGCTCAACGGGCGTTCCGGATGGCGCGACGGCCTGGGTTGGCGCTTCCGTGTTCGGCGTGGCCGTTTCCTGTGCGGAACATGCGGCGGCCCCGAAGGCGCAGATTACGGCGATCAGCGCGGATTTGGAAACGGCGGCGAGCATGGCGAAACCTCCCGTTTGCGCATCGTGGCGCACATTATTGCTTTAGCGTTCGGGAGGGAGCCTAGTTCCATGCGGCGGCGCGCGCGAGTCGAGAACGCGCGGGAAGCCGCTGCCTTCAGGCCGAAAGACCCAGTTCGGCGTGCGCCTGCTCCAGGCTGGCCACCAGATCAACGCCGACATGGATGAATTCGGCGATGCCTGCGTTGCGTAACGTCTGTTCCAGTTCTCCGCCACGGCCAGCCAGATAGATGCGGCCAGCGCCCGCTTGCGTCAGCGATGTGGCGGCGGCGGCGGCTTCGTCAGCATAGCGCTTGTCCGAACCACAGATGCAGGCCAGCGTGCAGCCCGACGCCTTGAACGCTGCGGCGATTTCTTCAGGCGCGCCCACCGCAGGAACCGCTTCGATGCCGCCAGCCGCGAAGAAGTTCTGCGCGAAGGTGAGGCGCGGCGAGTGCTCCGCGAGCGGACCCAATCCGGCGAGGAAAATTTTCGGCGCACGTCCCGCCACGCTACGCGCATCGGCGATATCGCGCAGGCGTTCGAACGGCTCCGACAGACGGATCGGCCACAGCGGCTCAGCCTCCGCGCCCGCATCACCCGGACGGGAAAGGTCGGCCAGCGTCGCACTGTCACGCGCTGCGGCGAGCAGCGCGGTCCAGCTGCGGTCCGCAGGTGTGCGGCCGGATGCTTCCGGTGCGCGGCGGATGATGGCGGACAGGTCGGCGGTCTCGACTTCAGGAACCATCTCCTCGATCAGAGGGAAGTCGTTCACGCCCGTGACCCATTCCTTGCGGCGAGCGACGGCCTTGATGCGCTTCTGGCGGGCGTCGGCCACGCCGCCCTGAAAGCCGCCCGCGATCAGCGCCTGGGTCAGTCCGCCTTCGCGTTCGATCTGCTGGAACAGCGCCCAAGCAGCCTGCGCCAAATCCTCGCTGAGCTTCTCGAATGTCCATGCGCCGCCGGCCGCATCCATCACTTTGCCCAGCGATGATTCTTCCTGCGCGATGATGTGCGTGTTGCGCGCGATGCGCCGCGCCAGCTTTGAGGGTAGGCCTATCGCATCCGTGAATGGCCGCACCGTGACGATTTCGGCGCCGCCGACGCCAGCGGCGAAGCATGCCGCCGTATTGCGCAGCATGTTCACCCATGGGTCGCGCCGCGATATCATGCGACGCGAGGAGACGGCCTGCATTGCGGGTCCGCCCGATGTGGTGCCGAACGCCTGCGCCACCTGCGCCCACAGACGGCGGGCGGCGCGCAGCTTGGCGATGTTGACCTGATAATCCGCGCCCACGCTGATGGCGAACAGGATGGCGCGCGAGGCTTCGTCCGCGCCGGCGCCCGCCGTGATCAGCGCGCGCATATAGTCTGCTCCTGCGCCGATCAGGAAGGCCAGTTCCTGAACTTCGGTCCCGCCTGCTTCATGTACCGGGCGCGCATCGGCCCGCAGGGCGTGCGCCTTGGGGTAAGCGCGCAGGATATCGCGGGCGACGCCCGCCGACATCGCCAGCTCCGCCGCCGCCGTGCCGCCCAGTCCGCCCGTCCGCGCCAGCGTGCCGATGGGGTCGATGTTGAAATCCAACATGGCGTCCGGGTTGGGCCCTGCCGCCTCCGCCAGCAGCGCCGCGAGTTCAACACCGTGGAATGATGTGGCGCCCGCCGCTTCCAGCGCCACGCCCGCCAGATCCAGCTTCACGCCGTCCAACACGCGGCGCAGGTCCGACGCCGATCGGGCGATAACGCCCTGTTCACCCGACGCATCCACGCGCAGCTCGACCGACGACACGCCGCCGGTGAGCGCTTCCATCACATGCTCCGCCGCGATCAGCGGGTCGGGATGATTCACCACCTGGCGGATATCCCACGGCAGCCAGGCGTTATTGATCGCCTTCGCGCCCCGCGTGAACGGAGCCTGGCCGGGCAGGCCGGATGCGTCGCCCTGCGTCCAGTCCGGCGACCGGTAAAGCGGCTTCACGGCTACGCCATGCTCGGTTTTCGTGATCAGGCCGTCGGCCGGGGCGCCTTTGAGGACCTTGTCCACCAGCGCTTGCCATTTGGTCTCGTCGCCGCCGGGGAAATCGGCGGAAAGGGACAGATCGTTGGCCATAAGGTCTTCCTCGTCGGACCGGAGGCTGCACTCTCCCGTCCCGCATTTTATCTGGGGCCATGGGCCATCCGTTCGCAGGCGCGTCAAGGTCCGCTGTTGCCCTGCCTGACACTGTCAGTAATCTGGGGCCGCCAAGCCGCATCATGCGGCCCCTGATTTGGAGCCTCCATGGCCATTCCTGCCGCCTTCGCCGGCCATTTGTCGCTGCCGGTCATCGGCTCGCCCCTGTTCATCATCTCGGGGCCCGACCTGGTCTTGGCGCAGTGCAAGGCGGGGATCATCGGCTCCTTCCCCTCGCTCAACGCCCGTCCGCTGGAACAGCTCGACGAGTGGCTGACTCGCCTGAACTCCGAACTCGCCGCCGTGCGCGCCGCAGACCCAAAGGCGAAGATCGCGCCTTATGCGGTGAACCTGATCGTCCACAAATCCAACAACCGGCTGGAGCAGGATCTGGAGCTGTGCGTGAAGCACAAGGTTCCGATGGTCATCACTTCGCTGGGCGCCCGGCCGGAGGTGAACGCCGCGATCCATTCCTATGGCGGCATTGTCATGCACGACATCATCAACATCGTCTTTGCGCACAAGGCGCTGGAAAAGGGCGCCGACGGGCTGATCGCGGTGTGCGCGGGCGCGGGCGGTCATGCGGGGCTGCTGTCGCCGTTTGCGCTGATCCCGGAAATCCGCGAGTTCTTCGACGGTCCGTTGGCGCTATCCGGCTCCATCGCCACGGGTTCCGCCATTCTGGCGGCGCAGGCTCTGGGCGCCGACTTCGCCTATATCGGTTCCGCCTTCATCGCGACCGATGAAGCGCGCGCGCCGGATGGCTACAAGGACATGATCGTGTCCAGCGCCGCGAAGGACATCGTCTATTCCAGCCTGTTCACCGGCGTGCATGGCAATTATCTCGCCCCGTCGATCGCGGCGGCGGGCATGGACCCGAACAATCTGCCCGAAGGCGACAAGGCGACGATGAGTTTTCGGGAAGGCGAAAGCTCAAAGGCGAAAGCCTGGCGCGATGTGTGGGGCGCAGGCCAGGGCGTCGGCGCCGTCAAGAAACGCCAACCTGCCGCTGATTTCATCGTCAAACTGAAACGCGAGTACGATGAGGCGGCCGCCCGCACAGGCAAGCAGGCCGGCGCCTATCCGGTACGCATCACCACCTGACACCGTGTGCGGTGGACGCAGCCTTGCGCGGCGCGTATCACCGCCGGACATGAGGGCACGGGAATGACATGCGGCGGGTGCTGAAAATCGTTCGCGGATTTTTTGGTCTGCTGGCGATCAGCGGCATTCTCATCCTCTGGGCTGCCTCAATCAAATCTGGCCGCGAAGCGGTGGTCTGGAGTTTCGCGAACCTGTTTCCCGGTTCAGCGCGCCTGACCGTGGGCGGCATCGCTTATACGCTCAGCGCTCCTATCGGATGGATCGAGGGTGCTACCGGTGCGCGCTTTGGCGGCCGCGTCAGTCTCTACGAAGCTGTCGATTGTATGGGTGACCGGACCGACAGGAGCAAGGTGCAGTCCTGCATCCGCGACCGCGAGCGCTTCATCCCGATGCCGCCGGAAGGGTACAACATGACAATGTTCTGGAAGGACGACAAACCCTGCACGGTCCAACTGAGCGAAGTGACATACGACAGGTATGTCCCAACCCTGCTGGCTGTCGAACTGCGTGTCGAGGCCAGCGCCAAACGCTTGTTCGCCGCCGCCCTCAGCGAGAATTTGCGTCCCGACACGCTGCATAGCTATCGGCTGGACGCCGACGGTTGCGACTTCCTGAAGCGCAATGAGGATGCATACGAATGGGGCGTGCTCTATATGAAGGGCTTCGCCAACGATCTCGAACAGGCCACGCCATGATCAAAGATCCTCTCCGCGATCTTCCCACTTTTGAGGATATCGAGGACGCCGCCCGCCGGATCGCTGGCGTCACCGTCCACACGCCGCTGCTTCGTTGCGATGAACTCGATGCGGCCGTGGGCGCGCCCGTTTGGGTGAAGCCGGAAATGCTGCAACGGACCGGCGCTTTCAAGATGCGCGGCGCCTGGAACCGGATGAGCCGGATTCCCGAAACGGATCGCGCCAAAGGCGTGGTCGCCTTCTCCTCAGGCAACCATGCTCAGGCTGTGGCTGAATCCGCGCGCCTGCTCGCCATGCCCGCCATCATCGTGATGCCCGCTGACGCGCCGAAGTCGAAGATCGAATCCACGAAGCGCCGCGGCGCACAGGTTCGTCTCTATGACCGGCGCAAGGAAGACCGCGAAGCCATAGCCAGGGAGATCGCCTCCACTACCGGCGCCACGACCGTCAGACCGTTTGACGATGCCTGGATCATGGCGGGGCAGGGCACGGCCGGCCTCGAAGCGGCGAAGGACGCCGCCGCAATGGATCTCACCTTCGGCTCGGTCATCTGTAACGCTTCGGGCGGCGGCCTTGTCGCCGGCGTAGCCGTAGCGTTCGAGACGCTCTCGTCCTCCACCGAAATCTGGGCCGCCGAACCCGAAGGTCATGACGACCTCATCAAGTCACTGGCGGCCGGGCGGATCGTGCAGAACGACGCGCCGTACAACTCCATCGCCGATGCGTTGATGTCGCCCGCGCCCGGCGTTCTGCCCTTCGCGGTTCACCAGCGCCGGATCAGCGGCGGCTTTGTCGCCTCCAACGGCCAGATGTTGGACGCGATGTCGTTCGCATTCCGCAACATGAAGCTGGTGGCGGAACCCGGCGGCGCCTGCTCGCTCGCCGTGCTGCTCAACAACCGCGACCACTTCGCGAAACGCGGTCCGGTGCTGGTGATCCTCTCCGGCGGTAATGTGGATGCGGAGATGTTCAGCCGCGCCATCGGAGGTTGAGCGGCCAGCCGCTAATTGTCGTATGGCAAGGGATCGAAGACGAAGTCGAACGCATCGCCCTCGGGAAATCCTGATGCGATACGGTATCTCAACGCGCCTGCCTCTTCGCCCAGAATTTCAATTTTTGCGCCACCCACATCCAGAATCGCGGGTAAGCTATTAGACGCGGGTAGCTCTGCGAATTTTTGCTTGAAGAACCAACGTGCTTGCTCACTCGCCCGCGTGATCGGCACGGTGACGAGCCTGGGTTTTCCGAAGAGTTTGTGCTCGTAACGCACGCCGATGAGTGTGGCGGGCGAGTCCGCGAGAGGGGCGGTTTCGTACCGGATATCTGCCGGGATCAGCGTCTTCGCCACGATCTGGCCTGCGCGGATGGGGACTTCAGGTCCAACCACGCCTACAAATCCACCAATTGTGTCGAAGCGGCCATCGCCGTTTTCGTCGCTTAGGCAGCTCTGGTAATTCGAGTCGCCGAACGCACTCGTGGAAAGGAAGTTTGGTTCAAAGCTGCAGAAGACGCGTGCCGTGCTACCCTCTTCAATGCCGGCAAACAGAAGATCGCCAGCGTTGAGCACGTATACTGCGGCTTTATTCCCATCTGTACGGAACTCGGCGCCTGTCGTCAGTCGCGCAACCTGCGTCGAGACAACCTTTTGAGTGAAAAGAATATCTCCGGGCTGCGCGATTCCGGAAGTTGGGCCAGCCGCCATTTCGGCAAAGGCGCCTGTCGCGGTGAAATTCGAAACGCTGGGTGTTGCGCATCCTGCCGTGATGAGGAGTGGCGCCATCCAGGTGACGATGCGCCGAAAAGCTCGCTCCAGCATGTTGGATTCTCCCCCCTGAGTAGTCGAATGAAGCTTACAGAAGATAACATGCGTGAAAGCAAGTGCTGTCGGCCCGCCGTCATTGCTGTTTCGGAAAAGATTTGCTGCGGTGCCGCGTGACTGCGGCTGGAATCGGCCCGAACACTTCCTGCCAACGATGGCCAAAAGGCCGCGAGGGAGAAAAATCATGCATCGCAAGCCAGTTCTTCTGGCCGCGACAGCTATCGTGCTGGCCGCGTGCCATTCGACGACTCCGGAAACGGCGCCTGACACGACGGCGCAGTCCGCGAGCCAGCCCATCGTTCAACTCGCCACCGCGCCTGCCGAGGCCGCGGCGGGAAAGCGGGTTTACGACACCTTCTGCGCCGCCTGTCATGACGGCGGCGATGAAACGGCGCCTGTGCTCGATGAACTGCACGCGCTCGGCCGCGAACGCGTGCTCGCTGCGCTCGCGCCGGGCGGACTTATGGCGTTGCAGGCTGGGGCTCTGAGCGGCGATCAGCGCGCGCATGTCGTATCGTTTCTCGCGGCCTCGCCCGCGACGCTGAACCAGCTCGCCGCCGCCGAGCGTAGCAATGATCCAACAGGCCGTGGCCGCAGCGCCTATATTGCGGGCTTTGATTATCCCGCGCGCCGCGTGCGCGCCGAACGCGATACGGCGGACGTCGCTCGCGCCGAAGCCTGGCCCGCACCGCCGCTGGCCGAAGGGCCGTTCGCATATGAAAGCTGGGAACAACGCAAGCTGAAGGTTGATGTCGTCGCGCGCGGCCTCACCTCTCCGCGCGCCATCGAGTTCCTGCCCTCCGGTGATCTGCTGGTCGCCGAACGCGAAGGCCAGCTTCGCATCGTACGTAATGGCGAACTCGATCCCGCGCCCATTGCCGGAACGCCCAAGGTTGCGGTGCTCGGCACCGCGACGGGCTTCATGGACGTGAAGCTGCATCCCGACTTTGCAAACAACGGGCTAATCTATTTGTCCTACCACAAGCCCGCGCATGGCGAATATGGCAACAACGCTATCTTCCGTGACCGCTGGGACGGGAAGGCGATTGTGGATGGCAAGGACATCTTTGTCGCCGACGATGTCGATGCGCTCTATTCCAAGATGATGTTCGGCCCTGACGGGAAGCTCTATGTCACCATTGGCTGTCCCGGCGTCGGCACCGATGAATCCATCGGTCGCGCCCAGCATCCGGATGATTTCGCGGGCAAGACGCTGCGCCTCAACGACGATGGGACAGTACCGAAGGACAACCCCTTCGCCGGGAAGGCCGGATACAATCCGGAGATTTTCACGCTCGGCCATCGCGTGAATCTCGGCATCGCGCTCAATCCGTGGACCAATGACTTCTGGGTCTCCGAACACGGCCCGCAGGGAGGCGACGAGGTGAACGTGTTGCGCGCGGGCCAGAACTATGGCTGGCCGCTGGTCAGCGATGGCCGTTATTACGCTGGCGCTAAAGTCTCCGCGATTCCCCACAGGGATGGGATGACGCGGCCGCACATCTCCTACGTGCCGTCCATCGCGCCGGGCGGGATGGTGTTTTATACGGGCGACAAGTTCCCCAAGTGGAAAGGCAATCTGTTCGTCGGCGCCATGCGGATGAGCAACGCGCCCCGCACCGGCCACCTCCAGCGGATTGTCTTCAACGATGAATGGGAAGTCGTGCGCAGCGAGATGCTGCTGTTCGATCTGCACCAGCGCATCCGCGATGTGGAGCAGGGGCCGGACGGTTATCTCTACGTGATGACCGATGAAGGCGCCGACAGCGCGCTGATGCGGCTGTCACCAGGCTGAGGCAGAAAGACCAGTCCTGCGTTCAGCTTATGCCTGACGCAGGATTTTCTCCATGGTTTTGCCCTTCGCCAACTCGTCGACGAGTTTGTCGAGATACCGGATTTCCCGCATCGTGGGCTCTTCCACTTCCTCGACGCGCACACCGCAGACGACGCCTTTTATCAGGCTGCGTGACGGGTTGAGCTTTGGCGCGTTGGCGAAAAAAGTCTCGAAATCGGTCTTCTTCGTGATCTGCGTTTGCAGCCCCTTGGCGGTATAACCGGTCAGCCAGAGGATGATTTCATCAACCTCGGCCTTGGTCCGGCCCTTCTTCTCCGCCTTGGCGATGTAGTGCGGATAAACGCTCGCGAAGCTCGTCGTATAAATCCGGCGCCTGGTCATCAGCGCTTCCGCTTTCACGGCCTATCTCGGCCGGCCGCGTTTCAGTTCGCGGGAGAGGTTGATTTCCACTGGCTGGCCGCTG
This sequence comes from uncultured Rhizobium sp., assembly GCA_964550535.1. Lineage (GTDB taxonomy): Bacteria > Pseudomonadota > Alphaproteobacteria > Caulobacterales > Hyphomonadaceae > UBA7672. The sequence goes on along the minus strand of CAZJZQ010000078.1, from coordinate 4,516 downwards.
AGGCGATGACGGTACACGATCATGTTCTCCATCACGCGCTGCACATAGTTGCGTGTTTCCGCGAACGGGATGGATTCGATCCAGTCGACAGGGTCAGCCTCCACGCGCGGATCGCCGAACTCGTTGAGCCACGACACCGCGCGCGACGGGCCGGCATTGTAGGCCGCCGCAGCGAGAATGTACGAACCGCCGAACCGGTCGACGAGATCGTCCAGGAAGCCGCGTCCCAGCCGCAGATTGTAGGTCGGGTCATCCGTCAGCCAGCTCTGGCGATAGGGCAGGCCCACCTTGCGCGCTTCATCCTGCGCGTAGAGAGGCACCATTTGCATGAGGCCGCGCGCATTGGCGGATGAAACAGCGCGAGAGTTGAATTCGCTCTCCTGCCGGCTCAGCGCCAGCACCATGGCGGGCTCGGCCGATCCGGTGCGGGGCGAGGGCGGCAGCGGCAGGATAGGGAACACCGCATCCGGCGCCACCAGGCCGCGGCCCAGCCCGGCCTTGCCGCCACGCACGGCGGCGCGCGTTTCGAGATAGCCCTGCGCGATGTCGAACAGGAGCTGGTGCTCCATCGGCGTCGTCAGCTGGTCGTCGATATGGTTGGAGAAGCTCTCGAAGCTTCCCAGCCGTCCCGTTTCCGCCAGCAGGATCGCGGCGCGCACTTCCGGGCGCTGTGCGAAGGCTGTGCGGTCCGCGTCTGTCGGCGTTACGGATGGCGCGAGCGAGAGCATCGCGTATTGGGGCAGGACGCTCTTGATACGTTCGGCCGCCAACTGGCCGTAGAACACGAACGGAAATTTCGCGGCGGCTTCATAGGCGACCTGCGCTTCCGGCCCGCGCTCCTGCGCGGACAGCGCTTCGCCCAGCCAGTAATTGGCGCGTGCAATACTGATCGGGGTGTTCACGCCCGCGCCGAATACGCGGAAATGCCCCTCGGCTTTCGCGGGATCGCGCATCTTCATGGCGATCCAACCCGCCATCCATTCCGCGTCACGGAAGGACTCGCCGGACGTCAGGCCATGGCCCGCGCAGAGCTGATAGGCCTCGCTGTAGCGTCGCTCGCGCACCAGCCGCCGCGCCACGGAATGGCGTTCGGACCAGATCGCCTCGCGCCCGTGAACCGAAGCCGTGGCGGGCTGGATACGCAGCAGCATCTCCAGTTCGCCCTGCTGCTGCCCGCGCCGTTCGCGCCAGCGGGCGCGCTCCAGCAGCAGGCCCGGATCATCCTGGAACTCGGCAGGCACGGCCTGCACCACCGGATCAACACTTTTCTGGTTGCGCATCAGCGCGATGCGCGCCTCGGCCAGCTTGCGGTGCGAACTGCTGACGCGGGGCAGCAGGGCCTGTGCATTGCTGGTGGAGGAGCGCCACAACAGCATGTCCAGCCGCGCCCAGTGATCGTCCGCCGACAACTGGCCGCCAAACTCGGTTTCGATGATGCGCAGCGTCACGCTGTCCAGCACGCGGTTGCGATATGCATCGCGGATCACCGCCAGCCGGTCATCATGGCGCCCCAGCGAGTGGTACGAGTCCGCCAGCGCCAGAATACCCTCGGCGGTCACCGGCCCCCGCTCACGCAGGAAGGCGATGCGCTGGTCCGCCGTGAGGCGTGATCGCAGGATGGTGATCTCGATCTGGTCCTGGATCTTGTTGCGGCCGGGCCAGTCGCGGAATGTCTCGGCGGCGGCGGTCAGGTCCTCGTGGCTCATGCCGGAATCGCCGTCCGTCGCCATCTTCCACTGCAACAGCAGTTTGGCGGCGGGGTCCTTGATCCGCCCGATGGCGGCGCGCACATCACTCCACCGGTCAGCGTCCGCCGCCTGTAGCGCACGGTCCAGCGACGCCAGGTCCGAGGTATCGACCCAGATCGATTCCACCTGCTGCCGGGGCTTCAGAGAGGGCGAAGTGGGCAGGGCGAAGGCCGGCGCGGCCAGCCCGGCCATCAGGGCGGCCGTTACGATGATGTGGAGCGCGCGGCGGCAATGCTTGCCAAACAGGTGGCGGGCATGATTATCCCCCGTCCCGCACGATCCGGAGCCGACCATGTTCAAAGGGTCCATTCCCGCCCTCGTCACGCCCTTCCGGAATGGAAAGGTCGATGAGAAGGCGTTCGCTGAACTGGTCGAGCGCCAGATCAAGGGCGGCAGCAAGGGGCTGGTTCCCTGCGGCACCACGGGCGAAGCATCCACGCTGAGCCATGACGAGCACCGCCGCGTGGTGGAGCTATGCGTGGAAATCTCTGCGGGGCGGGCTCCTGTCATGGCGGGAACGGGCTCCAATTCTACAGAGGAAGCCATCGGCCTCCTCGAACATGCCAAGGCGGTCGGCGCGCATGCTGCGCTGGTGGTGAACCCGTACTATAACCGGCCCACCCCTGATGGCATATACGCACATTACAAAGCGTTAAATGATGCAGTGCAGTTGCCGATGTTCGCCTACAATGTTCCGGGCCGGACGGGCTCGGACATGCAGCCAGAAACCATAGGCCGAATCGCCAAACTGCCAAACATCATCGGCATCAAGGACGCATCCAACGATCTCAGCCGCGTGGCCCGCCATACGGCCCTCGCAGGCTTGGATTTTATTCAGCTTTCTGGCGAAGACCCCACAGCGGTGGGCTTTAACGCCATGGGCGGCGTGGGTTGTATTTCCGTTACGGCCAATGTGGTTCCGGACAAGGTTGCGGCCATGCAGAACGCCACCCTGGCGGGCGATTACGCGGCCGCCCGGAAAATCAACGACACCCTGGCCCGTCTGCACCGCGCCATGTTCCTGGAGGCGAGCCCCGCCCCCGCCAAATACGCCCTGTCCGTCCTGGGCCTGTGCACCGACGAAGTCCGTCTGCCGCTGGTGTCCGTCCAGTCTGACGCCGTGAAGGAAGAAATCAGGGCGGCGATGAAGGAAGCCGGGGTCCTCTGATGGCCCAGACCGATCGCGACAAGGCGAAAAAGCTGATCGCCGAAAACCGGCAGGCTCGCCGTAACTACCAGATCGAGGACACGATGGAGGCCGGCATCATGCTGGTCGGCACCGAGGTGAAGTCTCTCCGCGACGGCCGCGCCAACATCGCCGAAAGTTATGCCCGGGAAGAAGATGGCGAGATCATCCTCATCAACGCCTCGATCCCGATCTATCCGCCTGCCGCCCAGTTCAACCACGAGCCCGGCCGCAAGCGGAAACTGCTGCTGAAAAAGCGCGAGATGGCGAAGCTGATGCTCGCCGTGAACCGCGAAGGCCGCACGCTGGTCCCGCTGAAGCTCTATTTCAACGACCGCGGCATCGCCAAAGTCGAACTCGCATTGGCTTCTGGCCGCAAGGCTCCGGACAAACGCGACGTTGAAAAGCAGCGCGACTGGGAGAGGCAGAAGGGCCGCCTGATGCGGGATAAGGGATAGGGTGCTCTCACTCTTCCCCCGCAAGCGGGAGAAGAGTGAGAGCACAGCTACCCCACCACCGTCGCCTCGGTCGCCGCCACCGCGGCTTCGCGGGTTACTTCCGGCGCCAGTTCGACAATCTTCAGCCCGCCGGCCACCACGTCGAAGACGCCCAGATTGGTGATGATGCGGTTCACCACCTTTCGGCCCGTCAGCGGAAGCGTGCATTCCTTCAGCAGCTTTGTTTCGCCCGCTTTGTTGGTGTGGTCCATGATGACCACCACGCGCTTCACGCCGGCGACGAGGTCCATTGCGCCGCCCATGCCCTTCACCAGCTTGCCGGGGATCATCCAGTTCGCGAGGTCGCCCGTTTCGCTGACTTCCATCGCGCCGAGAATGGCGAGGTCGATATGCCCGCCCCGGATCATCCCGAACGACGCCGATGACGAGAAGAAGGACGAGCGATCCAGCGTCGTGATCGTCTGTTTGCCGGCGTTGATGAGGTCAGGGTCTTCTTCGCCCTCGAAGGGGAAGGGGCCCATGCCCAGCATTCCGTTCTCGGACTGCAACGTCACATCCACGCCATCGGGAATGTAGTTCGCCACCAGCGTCGGAATACCGATGCCGAGATTCACATAGAAGCCGTCTTCCAGTTCCTGCGCAGCCCGCGCAGCCATCTGATCGCGATTCCAGGGCATCAGACGGCCTCCCGCTTGCGTGTTGTGCGCTGTTCAATCCGCTTCTCGAAATCGCCCTTGATGATGCGGTTCACGAAAATGCCGGGCAGGTGGATGTGGTCGGGATCGAGCGAGCCGACCGGCACGATCTCTTCCACCTCGGCGACGCAGACCTTGCCCGCCGTCGCCATGTCCGGGTTGAAATTGCGGGCCGTCTTGTTGAACACCAGATTGCCTTGCGCATCCGCTTTCCATGCCTTGATGATGGAGAGGTCGCTGCGCAGCGCGGTTTCCATCACATAGGTTTCGCCGTCGAATACGCGCGTTTCCTTGCCGTCCGCCACGATCGTTCCCGCGCCGGTCTTTGTGTAGAAAGCCGGGATGCCCGCGCCACCCGCACGGCAGCGTTCGGCCAACGTGCCCTGTGGGTTGAATTCCAGCTCCAGCTCGCCGGAGAGATACTGCCGC
>CAZJZQ010000077.1:1584-16518 GCA_964550535.1 uncultured Rhizobium sp. | reverse complement strand
CGTTGAGCTCGTCGCGCCAGATGATGATCGCCTGGAAGGTCAGCGGGCTCTCGCACAGGCCGGCGATCATCGTCTCGCGGCCGGCCTCGATGCGCTTGGCGATCGCGATCTCGCCCTCGCGCGACAGCAGTTCGACCGAGCCCATTTCGCGCAGATACATGCGCACCGGATCGTCGGTGCGGTCATAGCGGTCGGACTTGCCGGTGGTTGTCAGCGCCGTGCCGGTGGCGCGCGCAGGACGGCCCTCGCCATCCTCTTCGCCTTCCTCGTTCTCTTCGGCGTTCTGGGTTTCTTCGACGTCGTCTTCGGAATCGACGACGTTGATGCCCATTTCCGAGAGCTGGGACATGATGTCCTCGATCTGCTCGGACGAATTCTGGTCGGACGGAAGAACCTTGTTCAGTTCATCATAGGTGACGAAGCCGCGCGCTTTCGCAGCCTTGATGAAACGCTTCACGCTGGCGTCATTCATATCCAGCAGAGGACCGTCAGGGGTCTCCGCAGGCGCCTTGCGCTTCGCTGTTTCTGTCTTCGCCATCAACTCTCTCCGCTGAGCGGTCCCGCCAGACCGTTCATTCCCTGCTTTCGAACCAGCCTGTTTCGCAACCGGTTCGGCCTTCGCCGCCGGCGGGGCCTTGGCCTGAACCGGAGGCGCCTGTTTCCCCGCAGGCTTCCCGGTCTTCTCCGCAGTTTTCGCAGCCGGCTTCACGCCGGCTTTCGGCGCCGGCGCCTTGGCGGCCGGCTTCTTCGTCCCGGCGGGCGCCTTGCGGGCCGCGACCGGTTTTGCCGCGACGGCCTTGGCCGGCGCAGTCTTGACGCGCGCAGGCTTCGCCGCCGGGGCCTTGGCCGCCTTTGGCTTCGCCTTGGCTGGCTCCTTGACTGCGCTGGCCTTTCTGGCCTTCGACGCAGCTTCGGAAGCCGCCTTCTTATTGTCCTTTGTCTTCAGGATGCCGCTGCTCCACCGCGACGCCCAATCCGCCCACGGCGTCGCGCAATTCCTGCACGCCATCGCCGGCCGAACTGGTCACCGTTTCTTCCACCACAGACCGACTGGCCCTTCTGCGATCCAGCACCATCGCCTTGATCCTTGCCTCGTGGGATGCGCTCATCATGCCAGCGCCTCCTTCCTCAGCCTGAATCGCCGTCCTGGCCTCACCAACCATCGCACCCGCCACTGGAAAACGCTCCAGTGCGTGAAGCCAATCCCTGCCCTCGGCGCTCCGAGGATCAATCGGGGGCCTGACCGGCATTGATTCCAGCAATTCGACAGCCCGCTTGCGGCCAAGGGTACGTAAATGGGCTGCGACCGTTGCGCGGTCAAGCATTTCAGCGTGGTCCAGTACATGGAACGCGGCGTCCCGTATAGATGTGACGTCGGCGTCGTCAAAACCCGCCCTTGTGGCTGCTTCCCGTCCCTGTTCGAGAATGCCGGGAGACTCGATGGCCCGCACCAGCAGCCCAAGACCCCGGATTCGCCCCGCAGCAGCGAGATTCGCGGCGCTGGCGCCGGGGCGAGGCGCTTGATACCCTTGTCCGGACTGCCCCTTCCAGGGTTGTCCTGGTTTGCCCTGGGGCGGCCTGGATGGGCGCAAGCTCCAGTAGAGCCGGTCACGCAGCTCGCGTTCATAGGCTTTTTTCACGCCCGCATGACGGATCTTGCCGACCGCGTCCATCAGTCGCGCTTCAAGACTGGCGCGTCTTTCAGGCGTATCGAGCGGTTCAGCCTCGACTTCCCGCTTCCAGAGCAGATCGACCAGAGGCTGCGCTCCGCCCAGCATGTCGCGCATCGCCTGCGGGCCGCGCACGCGCACGACATCGTCCGGGTCCATCGATTCCGGCAGCAGCACAAAATAGAGCGTGCGCTCGGGATCAATCATCGGCAGGGCGCGGTCGAGGGCGCGGTACGCCGCCCGCTGGCCGGCGGCGTCGCCGTCGAAGCAGAGGATAGGTTCAGGCCCGGCGCGCCACAAAAGCTCAAGCTGGTCTTCGGTCAGCGCAGTGCCCAGCGGCGCGACCGCCGTACCGATGCCCGCCTCGGCCAGGGCGATGGCGTCGACATAGCCTTCGGTGACGATGAGGCCACGCGACAGGGCGCCGTCCCTGACCTGCGCCAACGCCTCACGCGCAGCGCCATAGCGATAGAGAACCCTGCCCTTGTGGAAGAGCGGACCGTCTGACGAGTTGAGGTATTTCGGCTTGCCGTCCGGGTCCAGCGTCCGGGCGCCGAAGGCGATCACCTTTCCCGAGGGATCGGCAATCGGAAAGATCACGCGATTGCGGAAACGATCCCATGGCTGCTTGCCGCCTTCCGGTTCGACCAGAAGCCCCGCCTCAATCAGTTCGGGGATTGTGGCGCCCTGTCTGGTCAGGTGGTCGGACAGGCCGCGCCAGGCGTCCGGCGCGAACCCCATGCGGTGACGCGTCCACGATTCCTTGCCGAATCCGCGCTTGTCGAGATAGGCCTGCGCTTCCGCTCCGGCGGGAGCCCGCAACTGGTCCTCAAAGAACTGGCAGGCGCGTTCGGCCCAATCCTGCAACGTGGCGCGTTTGCGGTATTCCTGGGCCTCGCGCGGATCGCCCTTCGGCAGCTCCATCCCCGCATCGGCCGCCAGCTTCTCAACCGCTTCCGTGAAGGACAGACGCTCGGTCTCCATCAGGAAGGTGATCGCGTTCCCGCCCTTTTGGGTCGAGAAGCACTTATAAAACCCTTTGTCGTCATGGACGTGGAAGGATGGCGTTTTCTCGCTGGAGAATGGCGACAGGCCCACAAGGTCCTTGCCCTGCCGCTTGAGCTTCACCTTGCGGCCGATCACATCCGAAAGACGGATGCGCGACTTCAGCTCGTCGAGAAATTCCTCGGAAAATCGCATGGCTCAGCCTCTCGGCTTCTTCCGCCCTAAAGTCCAGCGCTAGCTTCACGCCGGCTACGGCGCCACTGGCCGGAGCCGCGATCCTGTTGATGAATATCAACGAATTGTGCGCTGATTCGGGCGAACAGGACCTTACCCCAACCGCCTGACGCCCAGAGGCTCGCCCGCCACCGGCCGGATGCGCGCGATAGCCTCGGCCAGAGGCTCGACCTCGGTGGCCATGTGCCAGGCGTTGGCATGCAGCAGGCGCCCCTCGTCCAGCATGATTCCGACATGCCCTTTCCAGAAAACCAGATCGCCACGGCGGAGATTCGCAAACGCCCCGGCAGCGTCCACCGGGACGCCGAGACTGGCCGCCTGCATGTCTGAATCGCGCGGCGCGGAAACGCCGGCCGCCGCCAGTGAAACCTGCACCAGACCTGAACAGTCGATGCCTGCGCTTTCCCGTCCGCCCCACAGATAGGGCGCGCCGGCAAAGCGCCGCGCCACCGCCACGAAATCCGGCTCGACAACCTCGATCAGCGCCACGTGCCGCGTGAAAACATAACCGGAGCCGGCGACCTTCACGAAGTTATGCTCCGCACCCTCGACATGCAGGCGCGCCATCATCGACAGCGCCATCACCGGAGGCGACTTCAGATCAGGACGCGCAAACGCCAGCGTGCGCAGCGCGCTCACACGGTGCGTCGTCTCCGCCACGACATCAGACAGGGCGGCGAGCGCGATCCAGCCGACATAGCCGTCCGTCTCAAGCTGACCCCACGCCCAGCCATCCTTGCGGTCATACGTGGTGAAGGCTTCGCCGAAGAGCGCCTGGTTCACCTGTTCCGCCTCGGGATCGGGCGCCTTGCGCATGGCGGCGTGGCCCGTTGCAACCTGCATGCGCGCACCATCGACGAAGCGCTTTGCATCCACCTGCCCCTCAAGGTGTTTCGCCGCAATGTCGCCGCGCGCAGGCGTGATGCGAAGGTCCGGCTGCATCGGTTTATCCATACTGGAACGCGCTGAGCTTCGCGCCCAGCATGGTCCCCTCGAACGCCACGCATGGCGGATCGTTCCCGCCCGCAAGACAGCCCTGTAGCGCCTTGTCCCCGTCTTCGCGCATGAAACAGGTCTGCACGCATGGCCACGGCCCGCCGCCATGCGGGACGAAGACGATTGGAGGCCGCTCAACCATATCTTGTCTTCAACATGCTCCACACAGCGCGAAGACCGCATGCCGCCGCCCCGGCCGGCCGGCCATACCGCGCAGGCCGCCAGGCCCAGATATCGAAGTGGGCCCACGAGGGCGCATTTACAAACGCCTTGAGAAACAACGCCGCGGTGATCGATCCGCCCATCGGCCCGTCGCCAAGATTTTTCATGTCGGCGACATGGCTTTTCAGCCCGGCCTCATACCCGGCCCACAGCGGCATGCGCCACACCGGATCGCCCGTTGTTCTGGCCCCCGCCAGAATGCCGGCGGCGAGTTGATCGTCATCTGTATAGAGCGGTGCAAGATCAGGCCCCAGCGCGACGCGCGCGGCGCCGGTCAGCGTGGCGAAATCGAGGATCAGGTCCGGCGTCAACTCGCTGGCGCGCGCCAGCGCGTCGGCAAGCACAAGACGGCCTTCGGCATCCGTGTCTTCGATCTCGACCGTTGCGCCTTTGCGCGACGTGAACACGTCGCCCGGCCGGAAGCTGCCGGGCCCGATCGCATTCTCGACGGCGGGAACGAGCACCGAAAGCTTCACGTCCAGTCCGGCGCCCATGACCAGCTTCGCCAGCGCCAGCGCGTGAGCGGCGCCGCCCATGTCCTTTTTCATCAACCCCATATTGGCGCCGGTCTTGATGTTGAGACCGCCCGTATCGAACGCCACGCCCTTGCCCACGATGGCGAGCTTCGGCGCGGTTTTGGAGCCGCCCGCTTTCGCCCAGGTGATTTCGATGAAGCGCGGCGCCTCGCTCGCGCCCTTGCCCACGGCATGAACCAGCGGATAGCCGCTTTCCAGCTTCTCGCCCGTGGTGATCTCGATGCTGGCGCCGAAGCTTTCCGCCATCGCCTGCGCTTCCGACGCGATGGCTTCGGGACCCATGCCGTTGGCGGGCGTGTTCACCAGATCGCGCAGCCAGTCGATGGCGTCCGCCTGCCGCACGATCTCGTCGTGGTCCGCGCCCTCGGGCAGCACCAGCCGCCGCGGTTTCTCCTTGTTCTCCTTGTAGCGCGTGAAGCGATAGGCGCCGTCCGCCCACCCCAGCGCCAGCGTTTCGGGCGGCAGCGCGGGCGGTACAGACGCGAGCTTGTAATCCCCCGCAGGCAACGCTCCGGGGAGGCTGGCGGTCACGAAGCCGTCGCGCCCCTCGCCCACCCCAACCAGCACCCGGCTCAGCCCTCCCGCTGCATCCGGCACGATCAGCACCTTCCCGGCCTCACCCTTGAAAGACATGGCTTTTTTCAGCGCCTGCACGCGACCATCCTGTGCTTTCAACCAGCCCTCGGCCTCCCCGGCGGGGACCAGATCGAGGGGGATAGCGGACGCGGAACGGGGGGCAAAAGCGGGATGCATGGCGATCAGAACCTTGAAATCCGGACTGCGAAGGCGGACGCGCCTTTAACGAATCCTTGAGGCGGCGCGCGTCAACAATTCGGTAACACCGGAACCAGAGGCCCGCCATGCCCGCAGCCCCCCGTTCGCGCCTGCTCGCGCTCGCCCTCCCGGCCCTCGCCCTGGCGGCCTGCGCCAGCACGCAAACGACACCGGCCGAAGCGGCGATGCTGTCGCTTGCGACCGAGAAGACGATCCTGCCGGCCAGCCGCGCGGAACGTGAGGCCATCGCCCAGCACGACGTGCTGACGCAGGCGAAGTTCTGGGGCGGCGAGTACGACAAGAACCCGAACGATTTTGAAGCTGCGCTGCAATTCGCCCGCACGCTGCGCGGCATGGGCTCGTCCGCCCGCGCAGCCGAAGTCTCCAGCCAGGCGCTCGCGCTGAAGGCCGGTGATCCCGAACTCACCATGATCTACGCGCAGGCCTCGCTCGACACCGGCCGCCCCGAAGCCGCCGCCACGGCGCTGGCCAAGGCGGAGGCCGCTGCGGGTTCGGACTGGCGCATGCTGTCGATCATCGGGGTCACGATGGACCAGCTCGGCCGCCATGAAGGCGCCCAGCAATACTATGCGCGCGCGCTCGACATCTCGCCGGACAATCCGCGTATCCTTTCCAATCTCGGCCTGTCCTACGCGTTGCAGGGCAACCCCGCGCTGGCGGAAGAGACGCTGCGCAAGGCGGCGTCGGGCCCCACGATTGATCCGCGCGTGCGGCAGAACCTCGTGCTCGTTCTGGGCGTGCAGGGCAAATTCGACGAAGCCGAGAAAATGGCCGGACCGGAAACGCCGAAATCGATGCTACAGGCGAACACCGAATATTTCCGGTCGCTGCTCTCGCCATCGCGTTCGTGGGACCGGCTACGCGGTTCGAGCAACTGACCGCATTGGCGGGGACCGCTTAGGGCAAGGCGCGTATCGCGCTTTCGACGCCCGGGAGGATCACGTCATCGCTATCATCTTCGCCAAGCGAAGCATTGAGATAAAGCGCTGACAGGAAAGCCGTCAGGTTGTGCCGCCGCGCCAGACCTTCAGGCGTGGTGTAGGCGCCGTCCCACGTCGCCAGCGGCCCCGGACCAGCCAGGCGCACGAACCAACCGGTCCACTCCGCCTCGGTGAAAACGCCGCGCCGCGACATCAGCAGAACAGGCCGCGCCAAACGTTCCGCCTCGCCATGAACATAGGCGTGCCCCACAGGCCCCGCCTGGGCGGCGACCGCATTGCGGATCAGCTCCAGCCCCTTGCGCGGCACGCGGGGGTTCATCGCGAGTTGCATAAGCAGGTCGGCGCCGTGCGCCACGCCATGACGCCACCCTTCCTCGCGATCAAACCCGCGATAGTCAGTGATGCCGGCGACATACTGGTTCGCCAGTCGCGTGATCCTGTCGAGATCCTGCTCCGTGAGGAAAGGCTGGATGCGATCGGCGCGCACGACTTCGGCGAGAACGAGCGCCGCGAAGGGCGGTCCGAACCCCTCGGGGTCAGCCGTTTGAAGCCGGGTTTCAAGGTCGGCGCCCAGCGCTTTCATCGTGTCGGCGGACAGCTTGCGGCCGCGCAGCATTCCAGCCAGCGTCTCATAAGCGACGCCGTCCCGCAAGGCCGGGTCAGGACTCGTCAGACAGGCGACAATCGCGAGGGCGAAGCCGTTGCGGACCGCCTCGCCTTCAAGCGCGAAGTCATTCGCCTTCAACTCGGCCAGGCTCTCGCGGGTATGGCCTTCCGGAATGCAGGCGGCTGGATCAGGCGTTTCCGCAGCCTGCGGCGCGGGACCGGCATCCGGCTCCGGAATCTGTCGTTCAGGGGCGCACGCAATGAGCAGCGCGGCCATTCCGGAGGAAGCTAGCGCACGGATCATTCGCCCAGCTTGCAGCGCGCCGAAGCCGTCTTCAAGGGCGGAACGCCGCTGCAACACAGCTTCCGGCTGACTGGGGCGCAGTTTCGCGCTATGGCGCGGCCATGACCTATCCTGCTCCCCTTTCCGGCAAGTCCCAGGACGAGACGCTGGAGCTGCGCCCCCGGTTCAACGCCGATGGCCTGATCTCCGCCATCGCGCAGGACGCCGATACGGGGGAGGTGCTGATGCTCGCCTGGATGAATAACGAGGCCCTGCGGCTGACCATCGAGACAGGCCGCGCCGTTTACTGGTCGCGCTCCCGCAACGAACTCTGGCGCAAGGGCGACACCTCCGGCCATGAGCAGCACATCGTCGAAGTCCGCGTTGACTGCGATCAGGACGCTGTCCTGCTGAAGGTACGGCAAACCGGCGCCGCCTGTCACACCGGCCGCCGGTCCTGCTTCTATCGCCTCGCGAGCCCCGGCGGCCTGAGTTCAGCCGGTTAATCCCGTTCCGGATTATTATAGGCGATGAACTTCGCCAGCGCGTCGCCGAATGCGGGATCGCCCGAAGCGTTCATGTGATGACGGCCCGGGATCACCACATAGGTGAAGCTCTCAAGCTCGCGCCACATGCGATGCGTCTTGGATAGCGGACGGTCATCGCTGCCATTGATGGCGATGACGGGGAAATCGATCTTCGTCAGGTCCACCTCCGGATTCGCATCCGGCGCCCCCTTGGGAGCGCTGCGCGGCGCGCCGTCAGCGCGCGGAGTGAGATCAACGCCGCCCGTCGCCGGCGCCCCGGCCGGACGGGCAACCGCGCTCGCGGACACTGGATCAGCGGGCCCTTTGCCCACCCATTCCGGCGTTTCCTTGATACCGATGCCCAGCACCCCCGCCGTAATGAACCGCTCGGGCGCCACTTTCAGCAGACCCGCCGTGGTCGCGCCGCCCATCGAATAGCCGCCGATATGCGCCTTCTCGATCTGGAGATGATCCATCAGGTCGATCACGTCCTGGATCATCGTGCCGTTCGAGTCCGCAGGGCTCGGTCCGGTATCGCCATGCCCGCGCATGTCGATGGCGATGACGCGGTTGGTGCGCGCGATCTTCTGGCCGACGCCCGTGCGGAACCAGTTGCCCACCGCCGAGGATGTCAGGCCATGGATGAGGATGACGGGCGTTCCCTCTCCCTGCTCAACATAGTGGAACTTCGTGCCGTCCGGTCCGGTCCAGTAATGATCGGTCCAGCTTTGCTCCTGCGCCATGGCGGCGGGCGCGGCGAACGCCGCCATGGCGGCCATCGCGCAAATTCCGGCCCTGATACCCCGCATCGTCTCTCTCCCCGGCCGACGCCAGCGACAGGCGTCAGTTCTGACTGTTTATACGCCATAACGACTCATGGCCGTCCCAGCGTCAATCCGCAGGCGCCGTCTCCGCGAAAATCGCGTCCCGGCCGCCCTTCTACTCGCCGCCCATCCCTGCTAACGCAGCAGGGATTGCAGACCCGGGAGCAGCGTACCGCCATGAAAAGTCAGGCCATTGTCGAATACGGTCAGCCTCTGGAGGAGGTGACGTCGGCGACACCCGCTCCCACGGGAACACAGGTGCTGGTGAAAATCACACGTTGCGGCGTCTGCCACTCCGACGTCCACCTGCACGACGGCCACATCGACCTCGGTGATGGCGACAGCCAGGACTGGACCAAGGGCCGCGAACTCCCCCACACGCTGGGCCACGAGATCGAAGGCACGCTGGCCGGCGCCGGCCCTGACGCCGAAGCCTTGCTGGAAGGCCGCAAGATCGGTCAGCGCTATGTGGTGTTCCCCTGGATCGGCTGCGGCCAGTGCGCCGTCTGCGCCCGCGACGAGGAACACCTCTGCTCCAAGCCCCGCGCGCTGGGCATCAACGTGCCCGGCGGCTATGCTGACCACGTTCTTGTCCCCCACCCGAAATACCTGCTCGACGCGACCGGGGTGCCGGAAGGTCTGGCCGCCACCTATATGTGCTCGGGCATCACCGCCTATTCCGCTCTGAAGAAGATGCGCAACGTCGCGGCGGGCGACTCGATCCTCATCATGGGTCTCGGCGGCGTCGGCATGATGGGCCTGCAATTCGCCAAGGCGATGTTCCCGCAGGCGAAGATCGTCGCGGCCGACATCGACACGAAGAAACTGGAAGCCGCTCAGGCCAGTGGCGCGCATGCGGTCTATGATCCGCGTACACCTGACATTCTCAAGAAGGTGAAGAAGGATACGGACGGCGGCGTCGCCTATGCCGTGGACTTCGTCGGCGCGACCGCGTCGCTCAACTTCGCCAACGGCGCCATCCGCCGCGGCGGCGCCATTGTCGTTGTCGGCCTGTTCGGCGGCAAGTTCACGACCGCCATCCCGCTGATCGCCCAGCGGCCATTCTCGCTGATCGGTTCCTACACGGGCCCGCTCGGTGAAACGATCGAGATGATGAAGCTGGTGCAATCGGGCAAGATTTCGCCGATCCCGATCGAGACGCGTCCGTTGGATCAGGCCAACCGCACGCTGGACCAGCTACGCGAGGGAACAATTGTCGGCCGGGTCGTGCTTGAGCCCTGACCGGACTCAGGACGCGGCTTTCATCTCATCCGCATCGCCGCCTTCGAGCAGCTTCCGCGATTCCATCGCGGAAGCGACCTTGAACATCAGTTCGCGCTTGTCGATGGGCTTCGAGACATAGTCGGTCATGCCGAGCGAGAGATATTTCTCGCGGTCCCCGCTCATGGCGTCGGCGGTCAGCGCGATCACAGGCATGTCGCGCCACGCTTCGCTGCTCGCGCGGATATGGCGGATCGCTTCGCGGCCGTCCATCACCGGCATGTGGACGTCCAGCAGCACCACGTCGAACGGTTCGTCGTTCAGGCGGTCCAGCGCTTCCTGACCATTGGCGGCCTCAACGAAACGCGGAGAAATGCCGGCCATGAACAGCTTCACGACCTGCCGGTTCACCGCATTGTCGTCCACGAGCAGGATTTTCAGCCCGCGCAACAGTTTGAGGTCGCCGTCGGCCACATCCTGCGGACCGACAGGCGCCTGGACCTGCGCTTGCGACATCGCGTCGGCGGACGATGCGAGGAAGGTGAAGCTGAATTCCGATCCCACGCCGGGCTGGCTGCTGACGGTCACATCGCCGCCCATCAGGCGGGCGAGCTGACGGGTGATCGAAAGGCCCAGACCCGTCCCGCCAAAACGGCGCGTGATCGACGCATCAGCCTGCGTAAACGTGGAGAACAGCTTGGCGACCGTCGCCTCGTTCATGCCAATGCCGCTGTCTGTCACCGCGACGGTGACCAGCCAGCGTCCATCGCCATTCTGATCGGCGCCGACGCGAATGGCGATCTCGCCGCGCTCGGTGAACTTGATCGCGTTCGACAGCAGGTTGCCGACGCACTGACGCACCCGGACAGGGTCGAAATGCAGCATTCGCGGCGCGTGCTCGTCAATTTCCAGCGCGATATCCAGCCCGCGCTCCATGGCGCGCGGCAGGAAGAGCTGGCGCAGACGCTCGAACGTCACGCCGAGTTCGCCATCAACGCACGCAATCTCGATCTTGCCTGCTTCGATCTTCGACAGGTCCAGCACGTCGTTGAGCAGCGATGTGAGCGTCTTGCCCGAGTCGAGAATGACGTTGACCTTCTCGCGCTGCTGAGGGGCCAGCTCTTCGGACGACAGCGATTGCGCCATGCCCAGCACGCCGTTCAGCGGTGTACGGATTTCGTGGCTCATCGTGGCCAGGAAGTTCGATTTCGCGACCGTCGCCGCTTCCGCCTGACGCTTGGCCTCGATCAGAGCCAATTCCTGCAATTTCTGTTCCTGGATATCCAGCATCAGGCCCACAGCGCGAACCGGCAGCCCGTGCTCGTTCCGCTGGACGCGGCTGAACACCCTCACCCACTGCTCGCCTCCATGCGGACGATGCAGGCGGGTATCCACCCACTCCACGCCGCTGGACCGCAGGCAACGCTCCCAGCTTTCCTTGACGGCCAACTGGTCTTCATCGTGGTACATGCCGAAAGGCTGCATCGAGTGGCGCGCCAGCGCATCGACGCCCGCGAGTTCCTGATACTGCGGCGACGTCCAGCGCTCGCTCGACCTCAGGTCGAGTTCATAGACGCCCGCGCGCGCGGCCGACATCGCGATTTCCAGACGCTCGGACATCACGGCCGCCTGGTCGCGCGCATCCACCAGTTCGGTGATGTTCTGACTGAGCCCGAAGATTTCGTATTTGCCGGAAGACAGTTTGCGGCCCGTGCAATACTGGACGAGCGTGTGCCGCCAGCCGCCATCGGCTTTCCTGCGGCGCAAATGTGCGGTCGCCGTGCCGCCATGCGTCGTCATGCGCTCGCGGATCTCGGCTTCCTTCTGCAGATCGTCGGGGTGCAGGAGCGAAAGCGTGGTTTTCAGATCAACGACAGAGCCGGCATATCCGCCATGGCGTGTGATGGTGTCCGAATAATGGAAGGTGTCGGCATCGGGATCGAAACGCCACATGCCGATGTCGGCGTCGCGCATCAGGCGGTCGCGAACCTCGACGGCGGAAACCAGGCGTTGCAACATCGCCCACTCGACGGTCACATCGATCAGGGTCACCAACTCGCCATTGTTCGCACGGGTCCGGCGCGGACGCAGCCAGCGATCGCCGGAGGGCCGGTGAAATTTGTAAACCGCGCTGTCCTTGTAGGGCGTGTGCTCGGCCGCGATGCTTTCCAGCAAGTCCACCAGTCCGCGATCAACCTCGGCGCCAGGCGTTGCGCCGGTCAGTTCGAAGAACTGCTTGTTGGTCATCGCAACGCGGCCGTCCTCGTCCACCATCACGGCGGCGAGGCCGATGACGTTCAGGTGTTCGAGCAACGCCGGAGCGTCTATCTGGGCCGAAGGTCGCACGAAAACTCTCGCGATGGTCGGGATGACAGCCGGACCGTATCGCGCCGCGCGTTAATGTTGCCTTTCGGCGCCCGTTGAAATCCCAGCCCCGGCAGGGCTTTAACGGGCTACCCCTGCGTGATCGAGGGGCCGGACATATTCCGGCGAAGGCCGGCAACCCCGTCCTCCGTCAACCGCGCCACGAACCGCGCATCTGTCGAAGCGAAGTATCCGGAAGACCTGACCGTTGAAACTTTGATGTAATCTGCCTCAACCGCATCGGATTTCAGGGTTAGCAGAGTGTAACCCTTGTCGAATGCGTTGTAGTAAACCACTTCATCATTGGCCTCGACCATCAACCAGTTGATTTCCGGGAAGGGCAAATTGTCGCCCGCCCCCGGTGAGGTCACGGAAGTACAGCCAAACTCGACACCCATGCGGTGACCCTGGTTGTTGTAGAGTTCGTTGGCCCAGGCTGTGTGGGTATCTCCCGTAAGTGTGATCAGCCGTGCGCCAGCCTCCCGGGCGGCGGCGTACAGCCGCTCCCTCGCCAGAGGGAAGCCGCCCCACGCATCGAGATTCCACGGCAGGCCGTAGCGGGCCGACTCATACCAGCGGCGGCTGCCGGGGCTGAGTTGCGCATATCGCACCGCGCCCAGCCCCCGTTCCAGATCGGGGTTCTTCACCTTCGCCATGGTGACCTGGTTGCCGAGCACCTGCCACCGCTTGCCCGACGCCGTGGAGGTCTTGAACCCCTCCGCCAGCCAGGCCTCCTGCTCATAGCCCAGCATGGTGCGCTCATGGTGGTTCACCTTGGCCATCAGCGCATCGGCGACCGCCTGTTTCTGCGCGGGCGCCGCACGCCCGACCTCGTCGATCGTCAGGTCTTCTCCCCTGCCGACCAGCCGGCTTTCGAGCAGGAACAGGGTCGCCAGATCGCCAATGTCGAACTTCCGGTAGATCGCCTCGCGCGCGCGGCCGGGCTCGGGATCGCGAACGGGCATCCATTCCAGATAGGCCTGAACGGCGGCGGCCTTGCGCGCCGTCCAGTCGCCCTCGGTATCCGGCTGATGGTTCTCGGCGCCGTCGCGATAGGAGTTGTTCGTGGATTCATGGTCGTCCCAGGTGCAGAACCACGGCATCATGCGATGGGCGAACTGCAAATCCGGATCGGCGCGGTACTGCGCATGCCGCGTGCGATAGTCGGCCAGCGAAACGATCTCGTGCGCGGGCTCATGCTCCCGCCCCAGTTGCCGCCCAACGGCGCCGCCATATCCGTTGCGTCCGTACTCGTAGATGTAGTCCCCGAGATGCACGACGGCGTGAGCGTCGTTGCGCTGCGCGATCTCGCGATAGGCGTTGAAGAAACCGAACGGCAGGTTGGAGCACGACACAACCGCCAGCCGGAAATCATCCGTGCCGGAAGCCGGCAGCGTGCGCGTGGTCCCCAGCGCCGTGGCCGCCGCACCCGCATGGAACCAGTAGTTGTAGGCCTGTCCCGGCTCTAGCCCCTGCACCAGGACTTTGACGGTGAAGTCGCGCTCGGGCCCGGTGGAAAAGACGCCGCGCTGGACGAAATTGTCCGGATCATCCGCGCGTGAGACAACCCAGTTGACCGGCACGGTTTCCGGAATTTCCGGCGAGATGCGGGTCCAGATCACCACGCTGGTCTGATCAGGGTCTCCCGACGCCACGCCATGCGAGAAGACGGCCTTGCCCCGGTAGGAGGATATGGGAGGGGTGGCGCACGCCGCTGCAAGACCTGCGGCTGCACTGGCGCCGAAAAGGCCGCGGCGCGTCAGTCGGGTCATGGTGTTTCTCCCTTTACGGCGATATGCCACCGGCTCCGGAACCCTATCCTACTGACTCATCCCCGCAACGAAACCATGACGGACCCATCCAGCAACAGCACAGTTTTCGTCGCGCCCGCGGAAGCTGCGGGCGCGCGGGTCGATAAATGGCTGTCGGAAACCGTGCCGGACCTTTCACGCTCCCGCGCCAAAGCCCTGATCGAGGCCGGCGCGCTGACGGCGGGCGGGGCCGCCCTGCCCGATGCGAAAACCAAGGTCGTGGCGGGAATGACCTATGTTCTGGCGATGCCCGCGCCGGTCGATCCCACTGCGCAACCCGAGGACATCCCCCTCGATATCGTGTTCGAGGACGAGCACCTGATCGTGGTCAACAAGCCCGCCGGCATGGTGGTGCATCCGACGCCAGGCCAGTGGACCGGCACGCTGGTCAACGCGCTGCTCCACCATTGCGGCCCCAGCCTGACCGGCATTGGGGGCGTCGCCCGTCCCGGCATCGTGCACCGGCTGGACAAGGACACGTCGGGGGTGATGGTCGCCGCGAAGTCCGAAGTCGCCCACGCCGCGATGGTGCGGCTGTTCCAGGCCCACGATATCGACCGCGTCTATGTGGCCGTGACGCGCGGCGTCCCGCGGCCCCTGTCGGGCCGCATCGAAACCCGCATCGCGCGCTCGCCTCATGACCGCAAGAAGATGGCGGTCGTGCGCGAACGTCACCTGAAATACGACCCCTACCGCGACGACCCGGACTCGCCCGAGGACGACAATGAACACGGCAAGATCGCCATCACCAACTATCGCGCGCTGGCGGCCTATGGACGGCTCGACGACACAGGCGCCCAGCCCGCCGCGGGGCTGGTCGAATGCCGGCTGGAAACAGGGCGCACGCACCAGATCCGCGTGCACATGGCGCACATCGGCGCGCCGGTGATGGGCGATCC
>CAZJZQ010000077.1:0-1574 GCA_964550535.1 uncultured Rhizobium sp. | reverse complement strand
ATGGAAAGAACCGGGGCGTGAAGGCGTTCGGCAAAGGCCCCGCCTATGACGCCGCTATCGAAACCGCGCGGTCCTTCAACCGCCAGGCCCTGCACGCATCGGTGCTGGGCTTCGTTCACCCGATCACGGGCGAAACACTGTCATTCGAACGTCCGCCGCCGCCGGACATGGCCGCGCTGATTGCAGCGCTGGAAGCCATGCCCGGCCGCGGCTGAGTCCCATACGAACGCGGGATCAGCTCTCTTCGTCACTGAGGCTGAGTTCCTGCTGCATCGGCCAATCGACAGCCTTGCCGTCCTTCTCGCCGGGCGTGAACCGCATCCGCTCGAAAGCTTCAGCGATGTGGCGGTCGAGCTTCTTCGGGTCGCAGCCCGGCTGGATGTCTTTCGGCTCGCCATTGACGCCGACAACATACGACACCTTGCAGACACCGCCGCCGCCAGCGCGAGCGATCGCACGCTCGATGTCGAGCGGCGCCAGCCCCTTGGTCACGACAGGCGGCTTGCCGGCGGCGGCCTGCGGCGCCGCCGTACCGAACTTGAAGGGCTGCCGAACGCCTTCGGTATCCCACGTGTCGCCATCAAAAATTTCCGGCAGATACTCAACAGTCGCCATCGCCTTCACGGCGTAAGGCGCATACGCCTCGGGCGTGCATTCCGGTTTGATGTCCTTGGGCTTGCCGTCCTTGCCGACCGTAAAGGTCACCATGCACTCGCCGTCCTCGCCGATGGCGGCGAGGCCTTCCCTGATGGCCCCGGCATCGGGACCGGTCACCTGCTTCGCTGCGCGGTCGGCGGGCTTCTGGGCGAGCGCCGGAGAGATCCCGGCGGCGACCACCGCCATGGCTACAAAGATCGTTCTCAACATCGTTTCGCTCCCGGTCCTGACGCATGTACGCACGCGCCGATGGCATTGCCTGAGGCTGTAATACACCTTCGCCCGCGCGGCCATGAAGGGAAAAAGGCGCCTGTTGCACAGAGAAAGCATTCAAATTGCAGCAATTTCACGCAGAGGCGCGCCCAAAGGGTCCGGAATCCGCCGGGCATATGCTTTCACGGGTTCGTGAGGCCCTCCGGGGCCGCGAAAACCAGACGCCGCCCCACCTTCACCTTCCGTTGTGCACGTGCGAATAGTGGCGATCCGGTGGTTCATGACCGGCGGACAGGTTGGGTTTCAGTGGTTCAAGGGCGCGCAACGGCATGACGGGCATTCGCACCATAGGCGTCATTGGCGCCGGTCAGATGGGCAACGGCATCGCGCACGTCTGCGCCCTCGCCGGGTATGACGTCATTCTGAACGACATCTCGGCCGATCGCCTGGCAGCCGGGATCGCCACGATCCGCCGCAACATGGACCGCCAGGTCGCGCGCTCGATGATTACAGAGGGCCAGCGCGAGGATGGTCTGAACCGCATCCGCACCGGGACGGCGCTACAGGACCTCGCCAGCGTGGAGTTCGCCATCGAAGCGGCCACGGAAAAAGAAACGGTCAAACGCCAGATATTCGACGCGCTCTGCCCGATCCTGTCCAAGGACGCGATGGTGGCGACCAACACCTCGTCCATCTCGATCACG
>CAZJZQ010000076.1:0-16872 GCA_964550535.1 uncultured Rhizobium sp. | reverse complement strand
TACTGCGCGAGCCGGACTTCACCCTTCTGACCGCAACACCAATCACCGCCCTGACATCTGGAAGCTTTGAGGCCTTCAAGACCTCCCTCGATCAGGGCGAGGCCAGTATGGGGGCGATTGGCGTCCGCCGGAGAAATGAGGCTCTATCCTGCGATTTTTGTGCGGGGTTCGCTGCGAAGGGATTGAATTGGTTGGGGAAGAAAAATCTCGCGGTTCAATCTGTCCTTCGGTTGATCGGGCCGCCGGCGGGGGCCGTTGAGATTCACCTCAGCGGGCTTTGCGTTTTTTGGGTGGAGGTTTTTTCGCTGCTGGGGGAAGCGGTTGGCCGGACTCCCAGGCTTTCAGCCATTTCTTCGGGGCGTTCTTTCGCCATTGGCGGTCGAGATAGAGTTTCAGGCGTTTGGGTTCGATCGCAGCGATGCGGGCGAGGACGTAGGGGTAGTTGCGGTAGTGGTCCGTGACATGGAAAGTTTCGGGGTCGGCGGCGCAGAGAAGTTCGCGTTCGTCGAGGCCGACTTCGCCGATGACGGCGCTGGCGTCCTCTGCGCGGAGGCGGGTGAAGAACTTGCCGAAAGCCTTGTAGGAGGGACGACCGTAGGACAGCCCCTCCTCCACCTCCGGAAAGGACATCACGAGGGTATGAAACTGCTTTGGCGTCATGCGCGTTGATCCCGCTCGCCGGATTGCTGGCGCGTCAGGTTAGCTGAACCGGCGTTCAGCGAAACAGGGCGGAAATTCCTTGGCCCGGTCTTGTTTTCGCCGGGCATGGAGACGAGGTTGCACGCATGAGCATTCTTGTGACGGCCCTTTTTCCGCTGGTTCTTTCGGGCGCCATGCCGCCCCTGGACCTTCCCGTTGCGCCCGCCGTGGCGGCCAGGCAGGCGGCGGCGATCGCCCCCGCCGCGAAGCCGGCGACGGCCATTCCCGCAGTGGCGACCGCGCCGAAGACGCCCTCGCCCGTTATCGCGGCCCCGGTTATCGCCGCCCCGCCCGCGGAGCTGGTGCGGATCAACGCGCCGGAGCCGGCGCCTGAACCCGCGCCGCAGCAAGCGACCGCCATACCGGCGGCGGACAAGAACGCCATCATCTCGCGCGTCGGCAAAGCGCTGTCGGACACCAAGTCGGCGGCGGGCAGGTTCACGCAGACCGACGCCTGGGGCGATGCGTCGTCGGGCAATTTCTATATCCAGCGCCCCGGCAAGGTGCGGTTCGAATACACCACGCCGGAACCCATGTTCATCGTGTCGGACGGCGTGTCGGTGTCGATCGAAGAGCCGAAGCGGCAATCCTATGACGCGGCGCCGCTGGCTTCGACGCCGCTGCACCTGTTCCTGCGGTCGAATGTCGATCTGCAGAAAGACGGCAGCGTGGTGGACGTGACGACGCGCGGCGCTTCGCACTTCGTGACGCTGGAGGACAAGACCGGCGAAGCGGAAGGCCGCATGATCCTGGAGTTCCGCGTTTCGGACTTCGAGCTGATGGGCTGGCGGACTATTGACGGGTCGGGCGCGGAAACGCGTGTGAACCTGACCGACACGAAGGTGAACGTGCCGCTGAAGGCGTCGATGTTCATCGTGCAGGACCCGTCCGACAAGGACGATACGCGCCGTTAGAACGGGCGCGGATAGTTTACCGGAATTACCGTGCGGGGCTGGCTCATCAGGGCCAGCCCCGTGACGTTACGGAAAAGACACACGCAAATTTTTAGGCGCCGCGCATTGCAAAGTTCAGGCGCGTGTGTCCTAATTATCACGTGGTTCGATGCGTTCGTGCCTGAGATTCCCCCCGCAGGCATTGGAGCGCGGCGAATAAGCCGGAGCTATCCCCTCCCGGCCCCATCGCGCCCTCGGGGCGCTCGACGCGCCTGGCTGTCCCCGCGGCCGGGCGCGTTTGATTGTCAGCTCAATTTGCTGTTCCGGGCCGTTTCTGCTTGATCTGAATCGGCGCGCGCGGGATTGTGGCGCCGCACAAAAAACTCCCGGAATCGAGCCTCTCCAAGATATGTCACGCCTTTCTCTGGCGACCTGGAACATCAACTCCGTTCGCCTTCGCATCGAGCGCGTGACCGCATTCCTGCGCCGGGAAAAACCCGACGTGCTGGGATTGCAGGAGATCAAATGCCTGGAGGACCAGTTCCCCAGGAAGGCGTTCGAGCAGGCCGGTTATCCGCACATCCATATCGCCGGACAGAAGGGCATGCATGGCGTGGCCATCGTCTCGCGCCTGCCCATCGAGAAGGTGGAGTCGCCGCCCTTCTGCCTGCACGGGCATGCCCGCTGCGCGGCGGTGAGCGTGGCGGGGTTCGAGTTGCACAATCTGTATGTGCCGGCGGGGGCGGACATTCCCGACCCCGTGCTGAACGACAAGTTCGCGCACAAGCTGGACTTCATCGAGAAGATGCGTGCGGGCTATGCGGCGCGGGCGGGCAAGCGCAAGGCCCTGCCCCTGTTCGTGATGGGCGACATCAACATCGCGCCGGAAGAAAACGATGTGTGGTCGCACCGGCAATTGCTGAACGTCGTTTCCCATACGCCGGTGGAGACGGACGGGCTGAAGCGCATCCTGATGGATGGCCGGTTCACGGATATCGCGCGCGCCAAGCATAAGCCGGACGAGAAGCTCTATACCTGGTGGAGCTATCGCGCGGCGGATTGGGAGAAGTCCAATCGCGGGCGGCGGCTGGACCATATCTGGGCGGACAAAAACGCCGCGCCGCTGGTGGATGTCGGCAGCTATGCGATCCACACTTATGAGCGCGGGGGTGAGAAGCCGTCGGACCATGTGCCGGTTACGGTGACGGTGAACATTCCGGGTTGACCGGGCCGGGGGTCGTGACCCCGCTATGGCGCCTCCCTCTCGCCGGCTCGCGCGTTATGGTGGGAGTTGGTTGTGGAGGTTTCCGTGAAGCGCCTGATTCTCGTATCCGCCATCGCTCTTGGCCTGGCCGCTTGTGGCGGCGGCGAAGACACGCCCGCCGTCGAGGGCGCGCCAACCGATACGGTAGCGGAACCCGTGGCCGAGACCCCTGCTCCCGCAGCGGACAGCAATACGGTGACGGCGCAGGGATGGGGCCCGCTGCGCATCGGCATGACGGAGGCCGAAGTGGAGGCCGCTGTCGGGCCAGACGCCAACCCCAATTCGGTGGGCGGGCCGGATGAAGAGGCGTGCAATGAATATCGGCCCGCCAATGCGCCGCAGGGTCTGATGGTGATGATCCAGCAGGGTACGCTGACGCGGATTTCGCTGGTCGAGTTGTCGGACCTGAAGACGGATCGCGGCTTCGCCATTGGCGACAGTGCGGCGACGGTGAAGGCGGGCTATGCCGCCGCCGCGACGGCGACGCCGCACAAGTATCAGGACGCACCCGCCGAATACATAACGGTGTGGGAAGGCGGCCCGCGCAGCGAATCGTATGTGGAAGACGAGGCGGCGCGCGGCATTGTCTATGAAGTCGACGGCACGGGAAATGTCGGCGCCATCCACGCAGGCGGGCCGAGCATTCAGTATGTGGAGGGGTGTTCTTAGGGACGTTTCGCCAAACGCCGCCTACGACTGCAACCGGTACCCGCCGCTTTCGGTCAGCAGCAGTCTCGCGTTGCCGGGGTCGGGTTCGATTTTCTGGCGGAGGCGGTAGATGTGGGTTTCCAGCGTGTGCGTGGTGACATTGGCGTTGTAGCCCCACACTTCGGAGAGCAGTTCCTCGCGCCCCACCGGCTTGCCGCCGGCGCGGTAGAGGTATTTCAGGATCGAGGTTTCCTTCTCGGTGAGACGGATCTTCTTTTCCTTCTCGTCGATCAGAAGTTTCTGCGCCGGGCGGAATTCGTATGGGCCGAGGCGAAAGGTGGCGTCTTCGCTCTGTTCGAACGTGCGCAGGTGGGCGCGCACGCGGGCGAGCAGGACGGAGAATTTGAACGGCTTGGTGACGTAGTCATTGGCGCCCGAGTCGAGGCCGAGGATGGCGTCGGCGTCGGTGGATTGGCCAGTCAGCATCACGATGGGCGCGGCGATGCCGTGCTTGCGCATCAGGCGGCAGGCTTCGCGGCCGTCCATGTCGGGAAGTTCGACGTCGAGGATGATGAGGTCGGCGCGGGTGTCTTCGGCCTTGCGCACCCCCTCGCCCGCCGTGCCGGCGTGTTCGATGCGGAAGCCCTCGTGCAGTTCGAACTGCTCGGCCAGGGCCTCGCGCAGATCCACATCGTCATCGACGAGCAGGATTGTTTTTGCTGTGCTCACTCAGGTCCTCCCGGCCGCCTCTGCCGGCGTGTCCGGGGCGCACTCTAGGGACGATCCCGGGGAACAGGAAGCCATGGCCGCCGCCACGTCACGTACATTTCAGACGGTTGCAACGTCTCAGGGCGGGCGAATCGTCTGGCCGGGCGGCTCGGCGGCGTGCGTCTTTGGACGGAGCGGTATCGCGCCAGGCGAATCAAAACGCGAGGGCGATGGCGCCACGCCGGTGGGCGTTCACCCCCTGCGCGAGGTTTTTTTCCGGTCCGGCCGGATTGCTGCGCCGGCGACGTCCCTGCCCCTGACCGCGATCAGCCCCGATATGGGCTGGTGCGATGATCCGGCCTCTCCGCTCTATAACCAGCGCGTCGCCCTGCCCTTCGCCGCCGGGCATGAGCGGATGTGGCGGGAGGACCGCCTCTACGATCTGGTCGTGGTGCTGGGATGGAATGACGATCCCGTGGTTGCAGGCAGAGGCAGCGCTATCTTCCTCCATGTCGCTGCGCCGGACATGACGCCCACCGAAGGATGCGTGGCGACGGATGTGAGGTCGTTGCTGGCGCTGGTCGCGGCGGCGCGTGCGGGGGATGCGCTGGAGGTTCTGCCGCCCGCGCCTTCCCCCACGTGAAATCGACAGGCGCCGCGGGCTCGCCTACGCATTGCTGGGTGAGACCGGGAGGACGGCATGAGCGGTGCGGCGATGACAGGCGGCGGCCAAGTCATGCAAGACAGGTTGGCCATGCCGGTCTTTATCCTCGGCGTGCTGCTGGCGGTGTCGCACTTCGCCAATGAGTGGGTGAACCTCGCCCAACCCTGGGGGCCGGTGTGGAAGTGCAGCGGCATTGTGATGCTGGGGCTGGCCGCGTTTCTGTGGCGGGCGCCGCTGGTGGGGTTGGCCCTGCTTCTCTCCGCGGCGGGGGATGTGCTGCTGGAGCTGGACGGGTTGTTCGTTGCGGGCATGGGCGCGTTCGGGCTGGCGCATGTGGTGTATTCGATCATCTTCGGCTTGCGCCTGAAGCGCGATGGCGTGGCGCCGGTGGGATGGCTGCCTGCGGCTGCGATCTTCGCGGTGTCGGTGGCGCTGTTCGTCTGGTTCTATCCGACCATGTTCGAGTTCGCCGTTCCAGGGACGGCGTATCAGATCATCATCAGCGCCATGGTTGTCCTTGCGCTGCTGTCGCGTGCGCCAGTTCTGGCGAAGGTTGGCGCGGTGTTGTTCATGCTGTCGGATACGCTGATCGCGTTGGGCATGTTCAAGGGGCTGGACCAGCCGGGATGGGCGGTGTGGATCACCTATATCGGCGCGCAGATCCTGCTGTGTTGGCCGCTGTCGCGATCCCGGGGCTAGGCGCGTTCGCCGAACAGCGCCGAGCCGACGCGGACGGAGGTGGCGCCGAACATCACCGCGATCTCGTAATCCGCGCTCATGCCCATGGAGAGTCTGGCGAGGCCGTTGCGCGCCGCGATCTTTGCGAGCAGCGCGAAGTGCGGACCGGCGGGTTCTTCGGCGGGCGGAATGCACATCAGGCCTTCGGGCGCGAAGCCATAGTCGCGGCGGAGCGAGGCGATGAACGCATCCGCATCCGCCGGGGCGACGCCTGATTTCTGCTCTTCCTCTCCGGTGTTCACCTGCACGTAGAGGCGCGGCGCGCGGCCGCGCTTCATCGCGGCGTCGGAGATGGCGGCGGCGAGTTTGGTGCGGTCGAGCGTTTCGATGACGTCGAACAGCGCCACCGCATCCTGCGCCTTGTTGGATTGCAGCGGGCCGATCAGACGGAGTTCGAGATCGGGGTGGGCGGCGCGCCTGTGGGCCCAGCGGCCTTCGGCTTCCTGCACCCGGTTCTCGCCGAAGACGCGCTGGCCGGCGGCGAGCATGGCGTCGATGCGGCCGTCCGGCTGGACCTTGGACACGGCGACGAGGTCCACGCCGGAGGGATCGCGCCCGGCGGACTTGGCGGCGGCGGCGATGCGCGCAAGAACATCGGCGCGCGCATTGGCGATGGATGTGCGAAGAGTGTCGTCCATGTCCGTGCATCAACCGCAAGCCGGGGCCCGCCGCAAGCTGCTGGCCGCAACACGTCTCCGCCAACCTGTTATGGCGCGGAGCGGCAAGGCCCTGCCCCGCGCCTATTTCATCACCGATCCGAAGCGGACGCCGGACCCGGTGCGGATCGCCGCGCAGCTGCCGGCGGGGTTCGGGGTGATCTATCGCCATTTCGGCGCGGTGGATCGTGTGGAGACGGCGCGGGCGCTGGCGCGGGTGTGCAGGCGGAGGCGGCTGGTGCTGCTGATCGCGGCGGACCCGGAGCTGGCGCTGGCGGTGGGCGCGGACGGGGTTCACTGGCCGC
Organism: uncultured Rhizobium sp.; assembly: GCA_964550535.1. GTDB lineage: Bacteria > Pseudomonadota > Alphaproteobacteria > Caulobacterales > Hyphomonadaceae > UBA7672. The sequence continues at coordinate 10,297 of CAZJZQ010000076.1, read as the reverse complement.
AGGCGCGGCTGCGCGGGTTGAGGGTCCGGCGCGAGGGCTGGATCGAGACGGCGTCGGCGCACGGCCCGGCGGACATTGCGCGGGCGGCGCGGCTGGGGGTGGACGCGGCTTTGCTGTCGCCGGTGTTCGCAAGCAATAGCCCGTCAGCCGGGGCGGCGCTGGGCGTGATGCGGTTGGCGCGGCTGGCGGGGGAAGCGGCCCTGCCCGTCATCGCGCTGGGCGGCGTGAAAGCCAGGAACGCCGGTCGCGCCATGGCGCGCGGACGCGCAGCCGGATGGGCCGCGATTGAAGCTGTGCTGGAAAGCTGGGGCTGAAGCCTAGAAGGAGAAGGCCGATTCGAGGCGGACGCCGGTGTCGAGTTCTTCACGGCCCGGACCTTCGCGGCCGGAGGCCAGCTCGTCGCCGCCAACGCTGACGCCGCCGCCGAAGCGGAAACGCGGGGTGACCTGATAGTAGGCCCCTGCGGAGAGTTCCTCACGCGGAAGGACGCCGTTTTCGGCGCGGCTGGTGAGATCCAGCGTGATCCCCCACTTGCCGCCCGGACGCCAGGTGAGACCCAGCTGGTCCTTTTCGATGGGGGCGAGCGACGGGACCGGGCGTTCCATGCCCGAATTCACCGTCAGGCGGTCGATGAAACCGATGCCGGTGGAAAGGCCCGAAGCGTTTGAATTATCGCGGGGTTTTTCCTGACCGATGGTGGAGAGCGCATTCGGCGATGCGGACACGGCTTCGCTGCCCTGTCCAGCCTGGGCGAAAGCCGGGGCCGCGAGCAGAGTCACAGAAGCACACAAGAGTCCGGCGATGACGCGCATCTCAGCCCTCCTCCCCTCAGATATAGGGACAGTATGACCCTCAGAAGTTAACGAGAATTCATTTCTGCCCTTCGACAGCAAGTTTGCACCCACCTGTCGCTAATTCCGCACACTCAACTCTACTACTAACCCTTCATTGCGGACATTTATGTGACCGCCGGGCGCGGCGAATGCCGGAAATTCCCCGTTGGCCGCCGTCCAGGCCGCGCCGATGGCCAGATTATCGCCGAATCGGCGCTGGACGCCTGCAAGCAGGGTCGTTCCTTCGGTGCGATTGAGATCATCCTCGGCCCAGCCGGCTTCAAGGCCAAAGCGCCATTTGTCCCCCTGCCGCACCAGGCCCAGCTCCCACGCCTGATAACCCGACCCGTCCGGCATGGCGTTATCGGCGCCGAGCCAGCGGACTCCGCCTGTCCAGGCGCCGTTTTCCACTTCCAGACCAGCGCCCCAGGCCTCGTAATTCCCGAATCCCCCGTAAGGTGAATCGGTTCCCGCGAAAGTCGCCGTCACCGCCGCCCGGACGCGGACCCCGCTTTGCGGCATGCGGCGGGCGAAGGAAACCGCGCCTTCCCAGACATCCTCGAACTCCGCCGCGGCGAGACCCGGACCGCGCGGGCGGGGATCGAAATCGACGCCGCGCTGATGCGTTTCGGGCGTGTAGCTGGCGCCGAGACGAAGGCCGAGAAGGCGCGGCGACATATAGCTGGCCTTGGCGGAGGCGCCGGTCACGTCATTGCGGGCGCGGACCAGACCGAGGCCGGTGGGGTCGAGCGCCGGGGAAAAGGCGGAAACGCTGTCCAGCACCTGCGGCGCGCGGGCGTCGAGGCGGGCGGCGACGCCGGTGTCGAGGCCGAAAACCCCCTCGCCCCAGGGACCAATGACGGAGAGCGAGGCGCCTTCAAGCGCGGCGGCGATGTTGTCGTCATGGGGCGTTCCGCCGGCGGCGACGCCCGTGGCGGGGGACACAGGCGAGAGGCCGCCGAGCGACGGGCAGCCCGGATCGGCCGGATCGCAAATACCAAACGCGCCCGCAAACCGGGGCCGCGAGGGGGCGTCGCGCTGGATCCGGGCCTCGCCCCGCCAGATCAGACGGAGGCCGCTGTCCAGCGTATCCGTGCGGGTGATCACGACCGCCGCGTCGCCCAGCACGCCATCGGCGGCGGGGGCGAAGACGGAGTCCTCGTCCATGGCGGACGCCGCCAGCGACAGCCGGGCGCTCACCTCGGTTTCCTGCGCCAGCGCCGCCGGGGCGGCGCCAAGAACCAGGGCGGCAAGGCCAAAGGTGCGCGACATGCCAGAATTCCTCCGCATTCTCAGTTCACGGGTGCAGTAACACATAAGGGCCTAACGCGATCCAACCACGCCGCGCAGTTGGAGGGGCCAACCGCAATCCCCGCTTGCGCGGGGGTCTAAGGGCCAGCTAATGAAAAGCCGCCGGGGCGTTTTATCCTGTCTGGCGGGCAGTAATGGGGTCCGGGGCTGTAGTCCGGGCGATGGAGATAGGGTTCATGGCATCTCGTTTTGCGGTCGCCGCGGGTGTTGTTGCCGCTCTTGTTGCCTGCTCAGGCTGCTCGATCTTCGGCAGCGGCACGGCCAATTCGTCGACGTCCTCCGGCGCGCGCCTGGGTCCTGAAGAGACCGGCGGCATTGGCGTGAACGCCTATCTGTGGCGCGCCTCGCTCGACACGCTGAGCTTCATGCCGCTGGCTTCGGCCGATCCGTGGGGCGGCGTCATCATCACTGACTGGTATTCCAACCCGGCCAAACCGGATGAGCGCCTGAAGGCGACGGTCTATATCCTCGACACCCGCCTGCGCGCGGACGGGGTGTCTGCAGCGGTGTTCCGTGAAACCAACGCCAGCGGCGCCTGGATTTCGGCTCCGGTCAGCCCGGACACGAACATCGCGCTGGAGAACGCCATTCTCGCCAAGGCGCGCGAGATTCGCCTGTCCACCATCGAGTAGCGCGCGCGGACATCCGCGCAACGCGGGGCCAGATATCCGGGCCTGGTCCGGATCGCGTCTTCCCCCGCCGGCCCTAGTCCTGCTATCCCCGGCCCTCTTCACGGCTGGAAACGGGCGACGCAATGGCCACGCGCTACAATCCCAAGGAAACCGAGCCGAAATGGCGCGAGGCGTGGGCGAAGGCCCAGGTGTTCCGCACCAGGACGCGCGCCGAGGCGGGCGATGCGCCCAAGGCCTATGTGCTGGAGATGTTTCCCTATCCTTCGGGCCGCCTGCACATGGGGCATGTGCGCAACTACGCCATGGGCGATGTGGTCGCGCGCTATCGCATCGCGTGCGGCTACAATGTGCTGCACCCGATGGGCTGGGATGCGTTCGGCCTGCCCGCCGAGAACGCCGCCATCGAGAGACAAGCCCAGCCCCGCGCGTGGACGCTGAACAATATCGCGGACATGAAGAAGCAGTTCGAGCCGCTGGGCCTGTCGTTCGACTGGGACCGCGAGGTGACAACCTGCGAGCCGGATTACTACGAACAGCAGCAGCGCATCTTCCTGAAGATGTGGGAGAACGACCTGGTCTATCGCCGCAAGGCGAAGGTGAACTGGGACCCGGTCGAAAACACCGTGCTGGCCAATGAGCAGGTGGTGGACGGACGCGGCTGGCGTTCGGGCGCCGTCGTCGAGAGCCGCGAGCTGGAGCAGTGGTTCTTCCGCATCACGAAATATGGCGACGACCTGCTGGCGGGGCTGGATGGCCTCGACCGGTGGCCGGAAAAAGTTCGCGTCATGCAGGCGAACTGGATCGGCAAGAGCCAGGGCGCGAAGATCTGGTGGGAGATCGCGTCCGCGCCGGACTTCCTGTCGCGTGAGAAGGACGGGCTGGGCCGCAACCACGCGACCGATCCGATCGAGGTGTTCACAACGCGCCCCGACACGCTGTTCGGCGCAGCGTTTCTCGCTCTCGCTCCCGATCATCCGCTGACGAAGGCCATCGCGCAGCACAATCCGGCGGTTGCAAAATTCGCAGCCGATTGCGCCGCGCGCGGCACGTCCGAAGCCGATATCGAGAAGGCCGAGAAAACCGGCATCGATCTCGGCATCCGCGTAAAGCATCCGTTCGATCCCAGCTGGGAGCTGCCCGTGTGGGCGGCGAACTTCGTACTGTCGACCTATGGGTCCGGCGCGATCTTCGGTTCGCCCGCAGGCGACCAGCGCGACATCGAGTTCGCGGAGAAATACGGCCTGCCCTTCAAGCCGGTGGTGCTGCCGCCGGGCGCGGACGCCGCGACCTATGCGGTCAGCGGCGAGGCCTATGCGGGCGAAGGGACGATCTACAATTCGCAATTTCTCGACGGGCTGACGACGAAAGAGGCGATCAGCGCGGCGATCAACAAGCTGGTTGAGCTGGACGCGGGTGAAGCGACGACGCAATACCGGCTGCGCGACTGGGGCGTTAGCCGCCAGCGTTACTGGGGTTGCCCGATACCGGTGATCCGCTGCGCGGCGTGCGGTGTGGCGCCCGTGCCGGACGAACAACTGCCCGTGCTGCTGCCCGACAACGCCGACTTCTCAGAGCCCGGCAACCCGCTGGCGCGGCATCCGACGTGGAAGCACACTCATGCCGATGGCTCTCCGCTTGGCTGCCCGAAATGCGGCGGCAAGGCCGAGCGCGAGACGGACACGATGGATACGTTCGTCGATTCGTCCTGGTATTTCGCGCGCTTCGCCGATCCGAAATCGAAGGAGCCGATCAACAAGGAAGAGGCCGCCTACTGGCTGCCCGTCGACCAGTATATCGGCGGCGTCGAACATGCGGTTCTGCACCTGCTCTATTCGCGCTTCTTCACGCGTGCGCTGCGTGATTGCGGACTGCTGGATTTGCCTGCGGGCGAACCGTTCGCCGGACTTTTCACGCAAGGCATGGTGACGCACGAGACGTACAAGTCTTCGGACGGCCGATGGTTGTTGCCGGAAGAGATCGAGACGCGCGATGGCGGGCTCGCCGAAATTTCTACCGGCAAGCCGGTCGCCATCGGCGGCGTCGAGAAGATGTCGAAGTCGAAGAAGAACGTCGTCGATCCGGTGCAGATCATTTCGGATTATGGCGCGGACGTTGCGCGCTGGTTCGTGCTGTCGGACTCGCCGCCGGAGCGGGACTTTGAATGGACCGACGCCGGCGTGCGTGGCGCGTGGGGATCGATCCAGAAACTGTGGGCGCTGGCGGAAGCCACGCCGGAAGCCGATGACGGCCCCGCCAATGAAGGCGAGCCGCTGGAGCTGCGCCGCCTCGCCCACCGTACGGTGCGCGATGTGGCGCAAGGCATCGAGAAGTTCCACTTCAATGTCGGCATCGCCCGCATGAACGAGCTGGCCAATGAGCTGCGCAAGGCGGAGCGGTCTGCTGCTCCCGGGATGGCGACGGCGCGGCGCGAGGCGATGCGTCTGTTCGCGCAGATCGCTTCGCCCTTCGCTCCGCATATCGCGGAGGAAGCCTGGTCGCGGCTGGGCGGCGAAGGTCTGGTCGCGACAGCGAAATGGCCGGCGCCGGACCCGGCCCTGCTGGTGTCCGACACCATGACGCTGCCCGTTCAGGTCAACGGCAAGAAACGCGGGGAAATCACCCTGCCGGCCAATGCGGACGCCGCCGCCGCTGAAGCCGCCGCGCGGGCCGATCCGGCGGTGAAACCGCATCTGGACGGTCTGACCGTGCGAAAGGTGATTGTGGTTCCGGGCCGCATCGTGAATATCGTGGCCTCATGATGAAGCGCGCCGCCGCCCTCGCCAGTTTCCTGCTGCTTGCAGCCTGCGGATTCTCGCCGGTCTATGGACCGGGTCCGGCAAACTCGGGCCCGGTGCATATCGCCGAGATCAGCGGGCGGACGGGCCACTTCCTGCGTCAGGAGCTTGTGCGGTCGCTGGGCCGTGGCGTGCCCGGCGTGAGCGGCGAGGCGCAACTTACGGTGACGCTGAACGAGGCGATCGAGCGGCTGGCCTTTGCGCCGGACACCGCAGCGTCGCGCAGCGACTATCGCGTCGCCGCAACCTGGGTTCTGCGCAATCCGTCGGGCAAGCTTCTGATGTCGGGCGGCGTGCGTGAAGCGGCGAGCTTCAACTTCGCCGACGCGGCCTATGCCGATGTCGCCGCGCAGTCGGCGGCGCAGGAGCGCGTGGCGATCCTGGTCGCGCGCAGCATTCGCGACGACATCATCATCGCCGCCGGACGTCCCGCCGATGAGCGCGCGGTCGAGCCGCCGCCATCCCCGATGATGCCGGGTCCGCAGTTGCCGCAATGAAGCTGGCGGGGGCGCGCGCGCTTGCCTGGTGCGAAAAGCCGCCAGCCAATCCGCGTGTCGCGCTGATTTTCGGCGGGGATTCCGGACTGGTTTCCGCGAGCGCTGACGAACTTGCGAAACACTGGGCGCCGGGCGCCGATCCGCTGAACATCGTGCGGATGAATGATGACGACCTGAAGCGCGATCCGCAGAAGCTGGCGGACGAGCTGGTTGCGCGATCGCTGCTGGGCGGCGCGCGCGTGGTGCGGCTGCGCATTGATCGCGAGACGTCGGCGAAACTGCCGCTGGAAATCCTGGGCGATATCGACAGCGGATTGTTGCTCGCCGAGGCTGCGTGGATTGTCGAGGCGGGCGATCTTGGCCGCAACTCGAAACTGCGCGCGGGGTTCGAGGCCGCGGAAAAGGCCGTCGCGTTGCAGCTTTACGCCGACGATGAAAGCACGGTGGCGGAGCTGGTGAGCAAGCGGCTGGGCGCGGCGGGTGTTGCAATCGAACCGGACGCGATGGCCCTGTTCGTATCCGAGCTTCCCGGCGACCGGCGGCTGGCCATGGCGGAGATGGAGAAGCTGGAGCTTTACGCGCTCGATCTTGGCCGCGCGGTGACGCGCGAGGATATCGCGATCCTTTCGGCGGCGGAGCAGGAACGCGGCGCGGACGATGTGGCGGACGCAGCGATCCTGGGCGATGCGGGCGCGGCGCTGGCGGCGGCGGATCGTCTGCTGGGTCAGGGCGGGTCGGCGATCTCTGCGATGCGCACCCTGCACTTCAGGCTGCTGCGCGTTGCGGATGCGGTGGCGTCGAATTCACCGAACGGAGCGCGCCTGCGCCCCCCCGTGTTCGACAAGGAATGGCCGCGCTTTTCACGCGCTCTGCGCGACTGGCCGCCCGCGAAACTTCAGCGCGCTTTCACGCAACTCTACGAAGCCGAGAAGGCCTGCAAGCAGGCGGGTTCGCCGGCAGAAGTGATCCTGTCGGCCTTGATCCAGCGCATCGCGACGCGGAACGTTTAGGGGTTCGTCTAATTGTCGCCCGATCCGCCCGAGCGCGGGCGGGACAGGAGGCGGCAGATCTCGTCGAGCTGTTCGAGGCTCGCATACTTGATGCGCACCTCGCCGCCCTTGCCGTTGGAATGACGGATATCGACATCGAGACCCAGCGTGCGCTGGAGATCGAGTTCGAGCGCCTTGGTATCGACGTCCTTGTCTTCGGACAGCGACTTGCCTTCGCCCTTCGCCGCGAGCTTCTCTTTTTTCGCGAGCGCTTCGGCGTCGCGCACGGAGAGCGACTTCTCGATGACGATGGCGGCGAGCGCCGACGGGTCGGCGGTCTTGAGAAAGGCGCGCGCGTGACCGGCGGAGATGCGGCCCTCGCGAACATGTTCGCGCACATCGTCGGGCAGGTTCAGCAGGCGGAGCGTGTTGGCGATGTGCTCGCGGCTCTTGCCGATCTGGGTGGCGATCGACTCCTGCGTGCGGGCGAAGCGGTCCATCAGCGCCTTGTAGGCTTCGGCCTCCTCGACCGCATTGAGGTCCGCGCGCTGGACGTTTTCGACGATGCCGATTTCGAGCACGTCGCGATCATCGAGTTCGCGCACGATGGCGGGAATGCTGGTAAGGCCCGCGCGGCGCGCGGCGCGCCAGCGGCGTTCACCGGCGACGATCTCGAACGAGCCTTCGGCGTCCGGACTGGGGCGGACGAGGATCGCTTGCAGCACGCCCTTCACGCGGATGGATTCCGTCAGTTCTTCGAGATCGGACTCGACGAAGGTGCGGCGCGGCTGTTTCGGATTCGGCGCGACCTGCGACATCGGCAGTTCGGACACCGGCCCGGCGTCGCCGCCCGCAGCGGCTGCGGCGCCTTCAGGCGATGCGTCGTCGATGGCGTTGCGCGCGCCGGCATAGTCGCCGAGCAAGGCGGACAGTCCGCGTCCGAGACGCGCGGTTTTCGCTGGTTGGGTCACGCCGCTGCCCTCTCGCGCTCACGTTGCATCAGTTCCTGGGCGAGCTTGATGTAAGCCTCGCTGCCCGAACATTTGTGGTCATAGAGAATCGCCGGCATGCCGAAGGACGGCGCTTCCGACAGGCGGACATTGCGCGGGATGACCGTCTCGTACACCTTCGGTCCGAAGAAGGAGCGCACTTCGCCCGCGACCTGATCCGACAGGTTGTTGCGCTTGTCGTACATGGTGAGCACCACGCCCTGCACGTCGAGGCGCGGATTGAGTCCGCCGCGCACGAGATCGACGGTGCGCAGAAGCTGGCTCAATCCTTCGAGCGCGAGAAACTCGCATTGCAGCGGCACCAGCACGGAATGCGCGGCCACCATCGCGTTAATGGTTACCGTCGACAGCGATGGCGGGCAGTCGATCAACACGGTGTCATAGGCGAGGGCCAGCCCCTCGGCGTCGAGCGCCTGACCGTCAGCAGCGAGACGGAGGAAAGTCTCGACCGCATCCCGGAGGCGGAAGTTCTTGCGCGGGTCGTCATGGAGGAGCGACTCCACGCCCGCGAGGTTTTCGTCGCCCGGAATGATGTCGAGCGTCGGCAGCACCTTGGTGTGCACGACCGCTTCGGCGAGCGTCGCGTCGCCGATGAGCACGTCATAGCTTGACTTGCCGCGCGCGGAAGGATCGACCCCCAGACCGGTGGAGGCGTTGCCTTGCGCGTCACAGTCTATGACGAGCACCCGTTTACCAACGGCCGCGAGGGCCGTGCCGAGATTGATGGCCGTCGTGGTCTTGCCCACGCCGCCCTTCTGGTTTGCGACCGCGATAATCCGCATCGTCATGACGTGCGCCGCCTCAAGGATTTTATAGCCAGAACCTGACCGCCAGGGCTCGATATACTTTCCCTAGCGTCAAGCTCGAATGTCCAGACCGATTGGGCCTGGGCCAGCTCTGTTGTCGCCTCGCGACCCTTAAGAAAGAGAAACCAACCGCCGGGTCCAACCCAGTCAATGGACTGCTCCAGCAGCTTCGGAAGCGGGGAAAGGGCGCGAGACGTCACCAGATCAAAGGCTTGCGGGGGTTCGTCTTCCGCCCGCTGTTCGAGGATGGCCGCGGGAAGTTTCAGGCTGGAAACGACTGCGTTGAGGAATTCGCACTTCCGCGGGCTTTTTTCGACCAGGGTGATTCGCCCGTCCGTCCTGCCCTCGCCTGCCAGCGCGCAGGCCAGCAGAAGGCCGGGAAACCCGGCGCCGGAACCCAGATCCGCAATCGCCTTGTCCTCCGGCCGGAGCATGGGGACGAGTTGCAGGCAATCGAGGACATGCCGCCGCCAGAGGTGTTTGCCCTCGTTCGGGCCGATCAGGTTGATCCGCTCGCGCCATTGATCCAGCAGGGTGAGATAGCCATGGGTCAGGTCGAGTGTTTCACGTGAAACACCCGTTAACCGGGCCACGTCCTCAGGACCGAAACCGTCTTCGTCGTGGGCGGGCCAAGTCATCGGGATTGCCTATTCTGGGGCCGGGCCAATAGCGGATGCAGGGATCGTCCGGGCCGGGAACGCGGGCTCAACCCTCTGCGGCCTTTGCGGGTTTCTTCGCGGCCTGCCGTTTCAGGTGGCCCAGCAGGGCCGTGACGGCGCCGGGGGTCAACCCCTCAATCCGGGCGGCCTGGCCGAGGGTGGCGGGGCGAACGCGGGCGAGCTTTTCCTTCACCTCGTTCGACAGGCCTCCGACCGTGGCGTAGTCGAGATCGGCGGGAAGGCGCATGTCTTCTTCCTTCCGGAAGGCCACGATGTCGGCCTCCTGGCGGTCGAGATAGCCGGCATAGGCGGCCTCGATCTCCATCTGTTCGACCACGTCCGGCCGGGCGCCGCTCAGCTCGGGCCAGATGGCGGCGAGGCGGGCGAAGTCCACATCGGCATAGGCCAGCATCTCAAGCGCCGAGCGGCGGCGGCCGTCGAGATTGATCTGAAGGCCCTGTGCGCGGGCTTCGTTGGGTGTGAGGGTCAGGGCGCGGACCTTCGCCCGCGTCTCGTCCATCAACCCTTGTTTCACGTGAAACACTCCGGCGCGTGTCGAGCCCACCACGCCGGCCGCGATGCCGTCCGGGGTCACGCGCTGGTCGGCATTGTCGGCCCGAAGGGTGAGCCGGTACTCGGCCCGGGAGGTGAACATCCGATAGGGTTCAGAGACGCCACGCGTGACCAGATCGTCGATCATGACGCCGATATAGGCGCGGCTGCGGTCGAGGATGAAAGGAGCGTTCCCGGCGGCGAAACGGGCGG
>CAZJZQ010000075.1:8618-17185 GCA_964550535.1 uncultured Rhizobium sp. | reverse complement strand
TCGAAATGAACACGCGTTTGCAGGTGGAGCACCCGGTCACCGAACTCATCACCGGCTATGATCTGGTCGAACAGATGCTGCGCGTGGCGGCGGGCGAGAAACTCGCCATCCAGCAGAAGGATGTGAAGATCAACGGTTGGGCGCTCGAATCCCGCATCTACGCCGAAGACCCGTTCCGCAACTTCCTGCCGTCTATCGGCCGCCTGAAGCGCATGCGCTTCCCGGCTGAGGGCAAGCTCGCCGAAGGCACAGTCCGCATCGATACGGGCGTGCGTGAAGGCGACGAAATCTCGATGTTCTATGACCCGATGATCGCCAAGCTCATCACGCACGGGAAGGACCGCACCGCCGCGATATCTACCCACGTGAAGGCGCTGGAGCGTCTCGAAGTGGACGGCATCCAGGACAACTCGCCCTTCCTCGCCGCCGTGCTGGATCAGGACCGCTTCAAGTCGGGCAAGATCACCACCGGCTATATCAAGGAGGAATTCCCGAACGGCTTCAGCGGCGCCGAGGCCAGCCCGGACGTCGAGAAAGCCATCGTCTGCGCCGCCGCCTTCGCGCACGGTCTTTACACCGCTCGCGTCCGGAACATCTCCGGCCGCACAGAACCGCCGCGCGCGCGCCGCGAGGAGTGGGTGGCCATCGTCAATCGCCAGGCTACGCCGATCCGCCTGCGGCAATCCGAAAGCGAGGCCGAGGTCACCTTCACCGAAACCGGCGAGACGGTTGAGATCGCCACCATGTGGCGCCCCGGCTTCGGCCTGATGGAAGTGATGGTGGACGGCAAGCCCTACGCGTTCTCGATCACCTCGCGCGATGAAGGTTATGTCGTCGAGCGTCTGGGTGTCGCCGCCCATGTGAAAATCTGCGCGCCGGTTGCCGCCGCCATGCACGCCCGCCTGCCCGAGAAGCAGAAGCCCGACACCTCGAAGCTCATCATGAGCCCCATGCCGGGCCTTATTGTTTCCGTCGATGTGAAGGTTGGCCAGGAAGTCAAATCCGGCGAAGCGGTCTGCATCGTCGAGGCGATGAAGATGCAGAACATCATCCGCGCGGAAGCTGACGGCGTGGTGAAAACCGTCAACGCCGTGGCCGGCGCGCCTGTCGCCGCTGACGAAATCCTGGTGGAACTGGCGTAACAAAAACCGGCGGCCCCTTGTGGGTGCCGCCGGCCTTTGGCCGTCGCTGCATGCGGTGCGCGGCGGCTTGGTGGAGAGCGTCGCCGTCGCGCCGCCGCTCCAGCCCTCGATTTCCCACTCATTGTCCTCGTCGAGGCCGATCTCCATGGCTTCAACGCGTGAACGGTTCCCGAACATACCGGTCATCAACGTAACGCGCCTGCGAACGTTCCGCTCATAGGGGTGGTGCGACAGTCTCGACCGCCCCGAACCGCTTTTCGAACGCGGTCTTCAGCGCGATGTCCGCTTCATGCAGCGAGACAAGCTGTCCCAATCCAGCAAGGCTGGTCACGCCCAGCCCGTCTTCCGCGATCCCGCACGGCGTGATGCCGCCGAAGTGCGACAGGTCGGGCTCCACATTCAGGCTGACGCCATGGAACGACACCCAGCGTTTCAGGCGCACGCCGACCGCCGCAATCTTGTCCTCGCGCACCACGCCCGCCTGCTTTTCGTGGGGCCGCGTGCGGTCCACCCACACGCCGACCCGTCCATCGCGCCGCTCGCCCTTCACGTTGAAGGCCGCCAGCGTGTCGATGATCCAGCCTTCGAGGTTACAGACGAACTGCCGCACATCCCGCCCGCGCCCCGCGCCCTCGCGCGACAGGTCCAGCATCACATAAACAACCCGCTGGCCCGGACCGTGATAGGTGAACTGGCCGCCCCGGCGCGTGTCGAACACGGGGAAACGTCCGGGCTCGCGCAGGTCCGAATCTCTGGCGCTGGCCCCGCGCGTGTAGAGCGGAGGATGCTCCAGCAGCCACACCAACTCGTCCGCTTCGCCGCTCGCGATGGCGTCCGCCCGAGCTTCCATGGCCGCCACGGCCTCGGAATATTCAGTCAAACCCGGGGAAATTGTCCATCCCGTCACGCGATTAACCCTCAGGAAATGCAAAGCGGGGAATCGTGATCCCCAGGAACAGGCCGCCCGGCGGGCGGTCTGACCGTAATATCGGAGCACGTGCGTGCAGACTCAACTGGCCGCCGTCCAAGTCGAGATCACGGTCCTGCTGGGCCGGACGCTGATGCCGATGCAGCATTTGCTGCGCATGGGCCGTGGCGCTGTGATCCAGCTCGACACCCATGAGGACGACGAGGTCTGGATTCTGGCGAACAACCACCCCATCGCCCGTGGCGAGCTGGTGGTGGAGGGCGACCGCATTTCGGTGAACATCACCCACGCCGCCCCGGTCCAGGACTTCTACGCGACCGAGCAATAGCCTGTTTTTGCTGGCTTTCGCCGGTCTGTCGTTTTCCTTCGTCCCGCACTTCACAAACCGCGCGCAACCGGTATATGACGGCGCCTTGCCCGGCGTGCGGTCGTGGCGGAATTGGTAGACGCGCAGCGTTGAGGTCGCTGTGCCGCAAGGCGTGGAAGTTCGAGTCTTCTCGACCGCACCAGCAACTTTGACAGGTCAGTAATCTGAGAGAACGCAATAGGCGGTAAGGGGAGGCCGGAATGAGCGATGATTCCGTCCGCGATAGGCCCGATCTGCCTCTGTCCTCTCTGGATGCTCCTGTTTCCGAAACTGTTGAGGATGGCGTCATTGCGCCGGCCCTGATCGCCCAGTTCGTCGGAGCGGTGGGCGACGGCGACCGGCATTTCCTGCGCCGGACCGTAACCGAACTTCACCCGGCCGACGCCGCCGACCTTCTTGAAGCCCTGCCGCCGGATGCGTTCCGGAAGGCGATCCATCTCCTCGACGCCGACCTGCCGCCCGAAGCTGTCGCCGAACTGGCGAACGAGGTGCGTCTCGCTGCGCTGGAACAGATGACCGATCAGGGCATCGCCCGGATGATCGGCGACCTCGATTCCGACGACGCCAGCTTCATCATAGACGACCTCGACGAAGACCGCCGCGCGCGTGTCATGGCGCGCGTGTCTGCGGCCGATCGCGCGGCCATCGAGTCCTCGCTGGCCTTTGACGAGGAATCCGCCGGCCGTCTGATGCAGCGCGACTTTGTCGCCGCGCCTGTATTCTGGACGGTGGGACAGGCCATCGACCATCTGCGCGCCGTCAGCGAGGACGACCTGCCGGAGACTTTCTTCGAGATCTACATCGTCGATCCCGCCTTCCGTCTCCAGGGCAGCGTGCCTGTGTCGACCTTGCTCCGCAGCGCGCGCGAGACGCCGCTGAAGGACATCATGAAGGAAACGCGCACCCAGGTGCGCCCGGAGATGGACCAGGAGGAGGTGGCCTACCTCTTCCAGCAGTACAACCTTGCCTCCGCCCCTGTGGTCGATGAGGCGGGCCGTCTCACCGGCATGATCACCGTCGACGACATCGTGGACGTCATGCAGGAGGAAAACCGCGAGGACATCCTGGCGCTGTCGGGCGTCAGCGAGGCCGGCGTGAACCAGACCGTGTTCGGCGCCGTGAAGGCGCGCATTCCGTGGCTGGGCATGAACCTCGTCACCGCCTTCGCCGCCTCTGCCGTCGTCGCGCTGTTCCAGGGCACGATCGAACAGGTCGTGGCGCTCGCCATCCTCATGCCCGTGGTTGCGGGCCTCTGCGGCAACGCCGGATCGCAGGCCCTTACGGTTACCGTGCGTGCGATTGTCGAGCGTGACCTCGAAGGCCCCCTCGTCGCCCGCGCCATCCGCCGCGAGGCGCTCACAGCCCTCGTCAACGGTGTGGTTATCGCTACCGCCGCCGGCCTTGTGGCCAGCATCTGGTTCCGCGACGTGCTGATCGGCGTCGCGATCTGCGCCGCAATGGTGTTCACCTTCCTGTGCGCCGGCCTGATCGGCATTCTGACCCCGCTGGCCATGAAACGGTTGGGCGTTGACCCCGCTGTGGCGTCCCCTGTTTTCGTCCTTACACTGATCGATCTGATGGGGTTCTTCGCTTTCCTCGGGCTGGCGACGCTGATCCTTCTCTGACGGGAATTGGCTCCGCGTTTGCACGGCTCAGGCGAGTAGGCAGAGGGATTGTGCCAGTTCAGGCCAGAATGATGACAGGACAGTCGCGTCTTTCATCGGCGGGTCTCGATCTCATCAAGAGTTTCGAGGGATTCCGGGAGCATGCAGTCCGTCTGGCCGATGGCCGGTGGATTGTCGGCTATGGCCATGTCCACACGGCCCGCGAAGGCGTGACCGTTTCCCGCGCCGACGCTGAAACCGTCCTGCTGCACGATCTGCGGCCGGCGGAGGAGGCGATCTCCACGCTGGTGTTCACCCCTCTCGACCAGAACCAGTACGACGCGCTGGTCTCGCTGGTCTTCAACATCTCCCCCGGGCGTTTCCGCGACTCCGATGTGCTGCGCGCGCTGAACGCCGGCGACTATCTCAACGCCGCCAACGGTTTCGATCCGTGGCGCAGGGCGCGGATCAACGGCCGCACCATGGTGGTGGATGCGCTGGTCCGCCGCCGCGCCGCCGAGAAGGCGCTGTTCCTCGAACCCGCGGCCGGCCGCACCCCCGCGCCAACGCACCTCGTGCCCCCGGAACTCGATCGTTCCGGCGCCAGCATGCCCGTCATTGAAGCGCTCACGCCCGACGCGGCGCCCGGCGCGGATGGCGATGCGGAGATCGGCCAGCCCATCCCGGCCACGCTGCCGGATATCGCCGCCGCCATCCGCCACATCGCGGAGCAGGTCGGTGGCGCCAAGGCGCCGGTCATTGATCCCGCCGAAAGCGAACCCGTCGCGCAGGACGCCGATTTCGCGCCGGTGACCGAATTTGATTCCGAACCTGAACCCGCCCTCGAACCCCAACCGGAGGAGGCGTCCGTGCTGGCAGAACAAGGAGTGGCCGCAACCTTCGAGTCCGAAGGGGAAGCCGGAGCCGAAGACACCACACCGCCGAAAGCGTCAGAGACGCTGGAAGAGGCGCGCCGGGCCATGGCCGAACGTGTCGCCCGTATCCTCGAACGCGCCGAACGCACCATGGCCGAGGCCGAAGCGGTGGTGAAGCGCGAGGAAGCCTCGGCCATCCCGGCGGGGGCCTCCATCGAGCCCCCCCCGGAAACGCCCGTCACCTCGCCGGAAGAACGCCTGCGCGCGATCTTCACCGGCGAGCCCGCGAAAACGGCCAGACCGGAAGCCGTGATCCCGGAAGACCTGCCGGATTTCGACGCGGAACTGCGCGCCGCGGGCGTTCCCAAGAACGGCCGCAAATTCATCGACGACACGGAAACCTACGATCCTGGCCGCGCCCCCTCCGACATGTTTGCCGAGGGCGTCCGCGCCGAGAAGGTCGCAAATGGCCGGGCCCGCCGTGTCGGCCCCATCGCCGGGCGCGCCGCGCTGGCGGCGCCATGGATCGCGATTTTCGTCCTGTCGCTGGTCGGACTCGCTGTTGCGCTGGTGGAAAGTCTCCGGGGCGCCGCTGCGGAAGCCGCGAGCGGCGGACTTGGCGGCGCGTCCGCCATGCTGGCCGTGTTCGGCGTGCTGATGGTGATGAGCGTCTATTTCATCGTCTCCCGGCCCCTCGACCGGTCCTGAATCAAGCCGCGCTTCGATATTTGCCGCGCCGCCAATGCTGCTAAGCTCGGCGAATGATACCCAATTCGCTCCGCCCCCTAGAGTTCGACCTTGGTGAAACAGCGGACATGATCCGCGACACCGTGCGAAGTTTCGCCGGCGATCAGATCGCGCCCCGCGCCGCGCAGATCGACCGCGACGACGCGTTCCCGCGCGACCTCTGGCCAAAGATGGGGGAACTCGGTCTCCACGGCATCACGGTGGAGGAAGAGTGGGGCGGTTCCGGCCTCGGCTATCTCGAACACGTCGTGGCGATGGAGGAAATCTCCCGCGCCTCCGCATCGGTGGGGCTCAGCTACGGCGCCCACTCCAACCTCTGCGTGAACCAGATCCGCCGCTGGGGAACGAACGATCAGAAGACGCGCTATCTGTCGAAGCTGATCTCCGGCGAACATCTCGGTTCGCTCGCCATGTCGGAACCGGGCGCCGGGTCCGATGTTGTCTCGATGAAGCTCAAAGCCGAGAAGCGCGGCGGCCGCTACATCCTCAACGGCTCGAAAATGTGGATCACCAACGGCCCCTCCGCCGATACGCTGGTCGTCTATGCCAAGACAGAACCGGAAAAGGGCTCGCGCGGCATCACCGCCTTCATCATCGAAAAGGGCTTCAAGGGTTTCTCCGTCGCGCAGAAGCTCGACAAGCTGGGCATGCGCGGGAGCGAGACGGGCGAACTCGTCTTTCAGGATTGCGAGGTTCCGGCCGAGAACGTGATGGGTCCGCTGAACGGCGGCGTCGAGGTGCTGATGTCCGGCCTCGACTACGAACGCACCGTGCTGGCCGCCGGTCCCACCGGCATCATGCAGGCATGCATGGATGTCGTGCTGCCCTACGTCCACGACCGCAAACAGTTCGGAAAACCCATCGGCGAGTTCCAGCTCGTGCAGGGCAAGCTGGCCGACATGTATGTGCGGATGAACGCCGCACGGGCCTACGTCTATGCAGTCGCCAAAGCGTGCGACAAGGGACGTGCGGCGCGCAAGGATGCGGCGGGCGCGATCCTCTACGCCGCCGAAATGGCGACGCAACAGGCGCTGGACGCCATCCAGATCCTCGGCGGCATTGGCTACATCAACGAGTATTCCACCGGCCGCCTCCTGCGCGACGCCAAACTCTACGAGATCGGCGCGGGGACGTCGGAGATCAGGCGCTGGCTGATCGGGCGGGAATTGTTTGAGGAGACGGCGTGAGATTTTGTGGCTGTGCGCCCGCAGCTCATGGTTCGACGGACGGCTGCTCCGCAGCCAATCCTCTCCGATAAGGTGATAGCCCCTGAGCGCTCATGGTGTGAGCAGCGCGCACTTGCGCGCGCCCGTCGAACCACGAGCGCGGGACGGGGACTGCAAAACGCAGAGAATGAAAGCTCCCCAAACGCCGAAGCGCCCCTGCCGGTGGCAGGGGCGGCGCGGCGGTGATCCGCCGTCGGGGAGGAAGCTGTCTTTTAGTCCAGCGTCGCCATCAAAGCCGGAGGCGTGTCGGAAAGCAGGTCGCTGTTCTGCTTGAACGCTTGCGGGATGGACAGAAGGACGATGGCCAGAAGGCCGAAGAAGGCGAGGCGTTTGGCGAGCATGGGGAGGCCCGATTTTTTCTTTTTACGTTTCTGTTCCCGTGGCGGTTGGGTCTTGTGCCCTTCCTTCCCCGGTTGACGTTCAGATGGTGGGGGAATGCGACGCAAAAAAGGCCGCAGCCGAAAAATTTTTAACCAGCCATTCAGCGCCCGCCGCCGGGCTCAGCCAGCGCGGGCCGACACCACCCAGGTCCGGCCGGGCAGAAAGACCCGTCCCTTCCGGTCCGCCATAGGTTCCAGAGCCGCCTCCACGGCGTCCAGAATGGCGGGCAGTCGGGCCTCGCCCGCCTCCCGCACCAGACGGCCCAGCGGGCCCATGCGGGCCGTATCCTCGGCGGCTTTCCGGGGGCTGGCTCCAAGGAAAACCGGCGCCTCGAACGCGTCCGCCGTGACATGGGCGAACCCCGCCTCCAGCAGGATCGCCCGCACCCGGTTGGGATCGGAGAAAGCGAACGGGCCCGGCGCGCATGGATCGGCGGCGGCGGGTTTCTCGTCCAGCACGCTCATCCCTGCGGCCAGCGGCACCGACGCCCACAGATTCTCCTTTGGTCCCCGCCAGCAGACAAAGGCGATCCGGCCCGTATCACTTACCGCCCGCCGCAAATGCGCGAAGGCGGGTGCGGGAACATCGAAAAACATCACGCCGAAACGGGAATAGAGCAGGTCCCGCTGCGCCGGCAGGGCGGCGGAGGACGCATCCCCCTCCGCGAAGGACAGACCGGGCAGGGCGGCTTCCCGGGCCCGCATCCGGGCCACCTCCAGCATCGGCCGCGACACGTCCACGCCCAGCACCTCGCCCCCGGACCCGACCCGCCGCGCCAGCTCAAGCGCCGTATCTCCGCAACCGCATCCGATGTCGATCACCCGTTCGCCCGGCCGCGCCCCGGCGGCGTCCAGCGCCGCCGCGCCAAACGGGGCGGTCATCCGGTCCATCTTGTCCTGAAGTTCGGCCCAGCGCTGGCCCAGCACGCCATTCCAGTCCGCGATCTGCTGTTCGTTCCCGCCGGCCATGGCTGCGGTCTCCTGTGGTCTTTCCGGCCTGAATTCCCGCTCGGCAAGAATTCAGCGCTGGCAGTTGAGGCGGCTGCGCGCCGGGGCTATAGGGGCGCACCCAAAGTATATAACAGCCCCAAAGGACTATCCCATGCCTGTGCAGCGTACGCTTTCGATCATCAAGCCGGACGCCACGGCGCGCAACCTCACGGGCGCCGTCAACGCCGTTTTCGAGAAGGCCGGCCTGCGCATCGTGGCGCAGAAACGCGTCCGCCTGACCCGCGCCCAGGCCGAGGGCTTCTATGGCGAGCACAAGGCTCGCGGCTTCTTCGGCGAACTGGTTGACT
>CAZJZQ010000075.1:2656-8608 GCA_964550535.1 uncultured Rhizobium sp. | reverse complement strand
GGCGAAAGCCGCCGACGGCACCGTTCGCAAACTCTACGCCCAGTCGATCGGCGAGAACTCGGTCCACGGCTCCGACAGCGAAGCCAGCGCCGAGCGCGAGATCGCCTTCTTCTTCCGTCTGGAAGAAGTGGTCGGCTGATCCTCGCTTCCAGCGAGACGCAGTAATCAGGATGCACCGCCCCCAAAGGCGGTGCATTTTGTTTTTTGGCCTCCACGCATCCCGCCGCTTGCTGAGCAGCCCTAACGGGCGCCTGTTCAGCGCCGCCGGGGCTGCTAGGTTCGCGCCAACGAAGGAGCCTCCCCATGACCGAGCATCTGAAAATCTCCACCGCCAACGGCGTGACGGAGATCGCCTGGAACCGGCCCGACAAGAAGAACGCGCTCACCAACGCCATGTATCGCGGCGCCGCCGAAGCGCTGGAGGCCGCGTCCGCCGATCCGGATGTCCGCTGTGTCATCCTCACCGGCGAGGGCGATGTTTTCACCGCGGGCAATGACCTTTCGGTCTTCGCGGGCGCCGCCACCGGCGGGGAAGAACCGCAGGGCGGTCGCTTCATCGAGGCCATCGCACGCTTCGACAAACCACTGGTCGGCGCCGTGCGCGGCGTCGCCATCGGCGTGGGCACGACGATGCTTCTGCACTGCGATCTCGTTTACGTCGCCCGTGACGCAAAGCTTTCCACGCCTTTCGTGAACCTTGCGCTGGTTCCGGAGGCTGCGTCCTCCATGCTGCTCCCTGCGCGCATCGGCCATGCCCGCGCCTTTGCGATGTTCGCGCTGGGCGAGACGCTGACGGGCGATCAGGCCGCCGAACTGCTGATCGCCAACAAGGCGCTGCCAGCCGCCGAAGTCATCGGCGCCGCCCGCGCCGCCGCCGCCGAGGTGGCGAAGCGCCCGCTCGGCGCCCTGATGGCCACCAAGCGCCTGATGCGCCCGGTCGATCCCATGGTCACCCAACTCAAGACCGAAGGCGCCATCTTCGCCGCCCGTCTCCGCACCGCCGAAGCCGCCGAAGCCTTCACCGCCTTCCGCGAAAAACGCGCCCCGGATTTCTCAAAGGTGAAGGGGTAGGGCGCCCAAGACGGCCACGATTCTCGAGTCGAGCCCGAGAATAACTCTGCGAGGGTTGGAGCAGGCCGAGGGCTCCTAACCCGGCGCGTTCAACCGCACCTCATCGCCGTCAACCGTAGCCGTATCCAGCACGCGCCCGGACCAGTCCCCTTGCGCCACAGCCGCCAGACAACGCGGATAAAGCAGGTGCTCGGCCTTCAGCACGCGCGCGGCCAGCGTGTCCGCCGTATCGCCCGCACGAACATCCACCTCGGCCTGACCAATGGCCGGGCCCTCATCGACGCCCGCCGTCACGAAATGCACGGTGCATCCGGCGATGGTGTCGCCCGCCGCCAGCGCGCGCGCATGCGTATCCACGCCCGGATATTTGGGCAGCAGCGAGGGATGAATGTTGACCATCCGTCCCTCCCACGCACTCACGAACCAAGGCGTCAGCACGCGCATGAACCCGGCCAGCGCGATCAGCTCCACGCCCGCTGCACGCAATTCCGCATCCATTGCGCGCTCGAACGCCTCGCGGTCCTTGCCGTAAAGCTTGTGGTCGATGGCCGCCGCCGCAACGCCCGCCGCCCGCGCCTTGTCCAGCCCGTCCGCATCCGGCTTGTTCGCCAGCACCAGCACAGCTTCCGCCGGCCACGCCGGATCAGCCGCGGCCTTCAGCAGCGCCTCCATGTTGGAGCCGCGTCCGGAAATCAGAATGCCCAGACGTTTGCGGGTCACGCCGGCCCCAGTTCCCCCGCGACGAACGCGCCTTCGCTCTTCAGGTCGGCGAGCACGCTGTCGGCCTTGTCCTTTGCAACGGCGACCACAAGGCCGACGCCGCAGTTGAACGTGCGGCGCATCTCGGCGTCTTCCACCGATCCGGCTTGCTGCAACCATTTGAACACGGGCGGCAGCTCCCATGACGTGTCGTCGATCTTCGTGGTCAGATGATCCGGACACATGCGCGGCGCATTCTCGGTCAGGCCGCCGCCAGTGATATGCGACAGACCCTTGATGCGGCCCGCGCGAATGAACGACGTCATCGCCTTGATGTAGATGCGCGTCGGCGTCAGCAACGCTTCGCCCAGTTTCGTCTTGTCGTCGAACGGCGCGCAGTCCGTCCACGCCAGACCCGTGCGCTCGACGATGCGGCGGATCAGCGAATACCCGTTGGAGTGCGGCCCCGATGAGGGCAGGGCGATCAGTACGTCGCCCGCCACCATCTCCTGCGTGCGCGGCAACACATGCTCGCGCTCAACCGCGCCAACGGTAAAGCCCGCAAGGTCGTAGTGACCGGGCGCATACATGCCCGGCATCTCCGCCGTCTCGCCGCCCACCAGCGTACAGCCCGCCTGACGGCAGCCCTCGGCGATGCCCGCCACCACCTTGGCGCCCACGCCGGGCTCCAGCTTTCCGGTGGCGAAGTAGTCGAGGAAGAACAGCGGCTCGGCGCCCTGCGCCAGCACATCGTTCACGCACATGGCCACCAGATCGATGCCGATCGTGTCATGAATGCCCGTGGCGAAGGCCAGCATCAGCTTGGTGCCGACCCCGTCCGTGCCGGAGACGAGAATAGGGTCCTTGAACCCCGCCGCCTTGAGATCGAACAGGCCGCCAAACCCGCCCAGCGAGCCGTCCGCGCCGGGGCGGCGCGTGGAGGCGGCCAGCGGCTTGATGGCGTCAACCAGGGCTTCGCCCGCGTCGATATCGACGCCAGCATCGCGATAGGTAAGGGGTTTGGAAGAGTCGGATCCGGACATGGGCGGCAGTTAACATGCACAACCCGCCGCCGCCAGTAGTCTGCCCCCCTCTGGAACCGCCTGCGGCATCCATGCAGCATCCGTGCATCTGGCCGCCCCACAAGCGCCACGAAACGGGGTGAACTGTCTGGCTTCGCAAGCCTCAAAGCCGCTGCTAGGGTCTTTTGATGATGAAAATCACCAGATTCGCCGCCTCGATCGTGCTGGCCGCCGCATGTGCGGCCGCGGCTTTCGCCGACCCGTTCACGGTGCGGGACATCGCGGTCGACAAGACCGCGAATTCCATCAACGACGCCATCACCCAGGGCCGGGCCGAGGCCCGCGTGGAGGCCGCCCGCCGTCTGATCGACCGGCTCACCCTGCCGGAAGACCGCGCCACCGCTAACCCGGCGCTCGATGCCTCCGCCGTGGCGCGCTTCTTCCAGTCCCAGGATTTCCAGGCGCAGGAACGCCGCACCGGCACGCGCTACATCACTGTTCTGGCGATTAACTTCGTCCCCGCCGAGGTGCGCCGTTATCTCGATGAGCGGAACGTGCCTTATGTCGACAGCCAGGCCGCCAAGGCGATGATCGCCCCGGTGGCATCCGGCGGTCTTGATCCCGTGGGCTGGTCCAGGGCGTGGGAAGGCAAGGCGGATGACACCGTGCTCACCCCCTACGCCGTATCAGTCGAGGCGTGGCCCCGCCCGCCGCAATGGAGCGAGTTGCAGACTGAGGCTGCGGCCTTCGGCGCCCAGCGCGCCATTCTCGCCGGCGCCTACATGCAGAACGGCCAGATCTATGTCCGCCTCAGCGAGCTGCGCGGCAGCGCGCCGGAATCCATGATCGCCATCGCAGGCCCGTTCAACGATCTGGCGGCGGCTCAGGCCGGCTCCGTCGCCGCGCTGGAAAAGGCGTGGAAACAGGCGTCCGTCGTGCGCACGACAGGCTCCACCCCCATGTCGCTTGTCGCCCGTTTCGGCGCGCTGAATGACTGGGTGAAGATCCGCAAGGGCATGGAAACCTCGCGCCTTATCTCGAACCTGAAGGTTGAATCTGTCTCCACCTCGGGCGCCGACATCAGCTTTGTGTATGCCGGTCGCCCGGACCAACTCGCCGCCGACCTGCGCGCCAAGGGCGTCGCCCTGCGCAGCGACACGGATGGCTGGGTGGCGGAGGCGTCAACGCTTCAATGACGCCAGACTTGCCCGCGGGCCGTCAGCTTCATCTCGACTTCCCGCGCGTTGATCCTTCCCAGCGCCCGCTCATCGAGTGGGGCCCGTATGCCCCCGCCGTCGCCCTGATCCGCCGCTGGCGCGACTGGCCGGAAGGCCAGCTTGCGCTCACCGGCGCCGCCTTCTCGGGCAAGTCGCATTTGCTGCGCGTGTGGGCGGTGGAAGCGGGCGCCGCCGTTGTCGGCGGGGCCGAACTGTCCAGTGTTTCCATAGACGAAATCTCGGCGCTCAGCTTCAACGCGCTGGCCATCGATGACGCTGATCTGGGCGCGGAGGGCATGGGCCTGCTGACCGCGCTGAACCTCTGCCGCTCCCGCAATGCGCCGGTGCTGATTACTGGCCGGGGCGGCCCCGGCGGCTGGTTCACCACCCCGCCGGACCTGCGCTCCCGTCTGGCCGCAATGCCCCGGGTCGAGATCGGCGCGCCGGACGATGACAGCCTCGCCGCCCGTCTGCACGCGGAATGCGCCAGCCGCCATCTGATTTTGCCGGAAGAATCCGTGCGCTACCTCGCCGCCCGGATGGAAAGGTCGTGGGAGGCCGTTGCGGGCGTCGCCGCCCAGGTCGAACGCACCCCCGGCCGGGCCTCCACCCCCCGTCTCGCCCGCCGGGTGTTGCAGGCGCTGGGCGTCGACCCCGGCTGACGCAGCGACTCCCGTCTGCCAGACCAAGCAATCCGTAACATATTAATGCTATGAAGCTTCCAGGAGCCGGCGTCAGACCGGCCCGATGGTGTGAGCCCCGAGAGGGCGAGATGGTGTTGAGCAGGCGAATGGCTGGCCGCAGCGAAACAGGTGCGCGTGAAACCGCGGCGAAAGCCACGGCCAACGAAGTCGCGCGTCTCATGACCTCGCCGGAGCGCTTCATCAACCGCGAGCTGTCGTGGCTGAAGTTCAACACCCGCGTGCTCGAAGAGGCGATGAACAAGCGCCACCCGCTGCTGGAGCGGCTGCGCTTCCTGTCGATCTCCGCCACCAACCTCGATGAGTTCTACATGGTGCGCGTCGCCGGTCTGCGTCAGCAGGTCCGCAACAACATCACCCGCCCCAGCCAGGACGGCCTTACGCCGCAGGAGCAGGTGGTCCGCATCGCCGCCGAAGCCGGAGAGCTGATCGCGCAGCAGCAGACCATCTGGGCCGCGCTCAAAAAGGAGATGGCCGCCGCCGGTCTCTCCGTGCTCGATCCGGGCGATCTGAGCGCCGAGGATCATGACTGGCTGCGTGTCCGCTTCCTGGAGCGCGTCTTCCCCGCGCTGACGCCGCTGGCGATCGACCCGGTGCACCCATTCCCCTTCATCCCGAACCAGGGCTTCGCGGTCGGCTTCTCGTTGAAGCGCAAGGACGGCACGCGCATGCAGGCGCTGGTGCCGATCCCTACCCACGTCGAGCGCTTCACCGAGCTGCCGCCGGACGGCGCGACACGCCGCTTCATCTCACTCGAAAACGTCATTTCGATCTGTCTCGACACGCTCTTTCCGGGGTGTGAATCCCTTGGCCGTTGCGTGTTGCGCGTCATCCGCGACAGCGACATCGAGATCGAGGAAGAAGCCGAAGACCTTGTGCGCGAGTTTGAGATCCTGCTGAAACAGCGCCGCCGTGGCCGCGTCGTCCGCCTGACCCTGGAGTCTGGCGCGCCGGACGATCTGAAAGCTTCCTTCATCGCTGAAATCGGCGCCGATCCGATCGACGTGGTGGAAGTGCAGGGCGTGATGGGCATGGGCCAGCTCAGCCAGCTCATTGTCGGCGACCGTCCCGACCTTGTTTTCAAGCCCTACGAGCCGCGTTTCCCGGAGCGCATCCGTGAGCACAATGGCGACATTTTCGCAGCGACGCGGCAGAAGGACATCCTCGTCCACCACCCGTACGAGTCCTTCGACGTGGTGCTCCAGTTCCTGCGCCAGGCGGCGGCGGACCCGGATGTGGTCG
>CAZJZQ010000075.1:0-2646 GCA_964550535.1 uncultured Rhizobium sp. | reverse complement strand
GTCGTCGCGATCAAGCAGACGCTCTACCGCACCTCCAAGAACTCGCCCATCATCGCCGCCCTGATCGCGGCGGCGGAGGCGGGCAAGAATGTCACCGCTCTGGTCGAGATCAAGGCGCGCTTCGACGAGGAAGCCAACATGCGCTGGGCGCGCGATCTCGAACGCGCCGGCGTGCAGGTTGTCTATGGCTTCATCGAGCTGAAGACGCACGCCAAGGTGTCGCTGGTCATCCGGCGCGAGCAGGGCGCCCTGCGCGCCTACACCCACCTCGGCACAGGCAACTACCATCCGATCACCGCACGCATCTATGACGATCTCTCGCTGTTCACGGCGGACGAGGCCATCGGCCGCGATGCGGGCCGCCTGTTCAACTATGTCACCGGCTATTCCGCGCCGCAGGGGCTGGAGCGCCTGTCCCTGTCGCCGCTCAGCATGAAGCCGAACCTGCTTCGCCTGATCGACGAGGAAATCGCCCACGCGAAGGCGGGCCGCACGGGCGAGATCTGGGCCAAGCTCAACGCGCTGGTCGATCCCGACATCATCGACGCCCTCTACCGCGCCAGCCAGGCGAATGTCGCGATCACCCTGATCGTGCGCGGCATCTGCTGCCTGCGGCCTGGTGTCCCGGGTCTGTCCGAGAACATTTCGGTGCGCTCCATCGTCGGGCGTTTCCTTGAACATTCCCGTATCGTCTGTTTTGGCGCCGGGCAGGGCCTGCCGTCCGACACCGCCAAGGTTTTCATCGCCTCGGCCGACTGGATGCCGCGCAATCTGGAGCGCCGGGTCGAAGCTTTGACACCCATTCTCAACCCGACTGTCCACAATCAGGTGCTCGACCAGATCATGCTGGCCAACCTGAATGATCGCGCGCAAAGCTGGACCTTGCAGGCGGATGGACGCTATGTGCGTAATGCGTCGGGCAAGGGGCGGCCGCCTTTCTCCGCCCACGAGTATTTCATGGAGAACCCCAGCCTGTCGGGCAGGGGCAGCGCGCTCGGGGCGGCCATGCCGCCTGAACTGAAACCCAGGGACTGATCCCGCGTTTCCGCGCGGCGCCGGTCCCGCCAGAAGCTGGGGCTTTGATGCTGGCGTCACAGACAACGCGATCGAAGACCGCAGCAAGAAGCCAGCGCTGGCGCCGTATCGGCGTGGTCGATGTCGGCTCCAACTCCATCCGTCTCGTCGTCTATGATGTGCGCGGCCGCGCGATGCAGCCGCGCTTCAACGAGAAAGTCCTCGCCGGCCTCGGCCGCGGCCTTCCCGAAACCGGGCATCTCTCGCCCGAAGGCGTGGCGATGGCCATGTCCTCGCTCGCGCGCTTCGCCTCCATCACCCGCGCGCAGAAAGTGGAGACGCTGTTCGCCTTCGCCACCGCCGCTGTGCGCGAGGCGGCGGACGGCAAGGAATTCATCCGCCGCGTGAAGGCCGAGACCGGCCTCACCCTCCGCGTCCTCTCCGGTACCGAGGAAGCACGCTTCGCCGCGCAGGGCGTGCTCGCGGGCAGTCCGGGCATTGGCGGCGTCGCCGGCGATCTCGGCGGCTCCAGCCTCGAACTCGCCGTACTGTCCGGCGGGAACTACAAGCGCGGCTCCACCTATCCGCTCGGCCCCTTCGCGCTGGATACGGGCGGCGCGTTCAACGAACAGAAGATCGCCGCCAAGGTGCACGACGCGCTGGCCAGATCGCCCGAACTGACGAAGCCCATCGACATCTTCTACGCTGTCGGCGGCGCCTGGCGGAATATTGGCGCGATCCATATGGAGCTGGCGCGCGCGCCGCTGCACATGCTGCAAAATTACCAGATGGATGCGCCGAAGCTGCTCACGCTGCTCGACGAACTCATCGGCGGCAAGAAACACGCGGCGCTGGTCGATGAAGTCTCCAGGCGCCGCTCGTCGACCATTCCCTACGCCGCCATCGTGCTGAAGACGATCCTCGAACTCGGGCGCGTCAAATCGGTGATGATCTCGTCCTATGGTGTGCGCGAGGGCATCATCTATGACGGCCTCTCCGAAGAGGAACGCAACGAAGACCCGCTGGAAGCAGGGCTGGAGGCGCTCGTCGCCGCCGACGATCAGGCGGCCGAATTCGGCCGCGCGCTGATCCAGTGGATCAGTCCCGCCATGCCCTTCCTGCTGGATGCGCGGCTCACCGGCGCCGCCTGCCGCCTCGTGGATATCGGCGCGCTGCTGCACCCCGATCACCGCGCCGATCTCGCTTTCGAGCTTGTGGCCCGCGCGCCGCTCCCGGGGCTCAGCCACCGCGACCGCGCGGCGCTGGCGCTTGCCGTCGCCTCACGCTTCAAGCGCGGCCTGCGCAACGACGTCAGCGAAGGCCTGCTCGATCCCGCAACGGCCGGAAAGGCGAGGGCGCTCGGCGCTCTCATGCGTCTCGGCGCCGACTTTTCGGGCCGCTCCGCCACGCTGCTCGCCCACTCGAAACTCACCTGCAACAACGGCGTGCTGCACCTCAAAGTCTCCAACCCCTACCGCTCACTCGTCTCCGAATCCGTCGACCGCCGCCTCCAGCAAGCCGCGACCGAACTCGGCATGGACTACAAACTCTCCGGCTGACCGCCACGGGAGCACAGCCCCTCCCGCCTAAACCCTTCCCCCGCTTGCGGAGGAAGTCCCCGAAGGGGGATGG
>CAZJZQ010000074.1:2271-17201 GCA_964550535.1 uncultured Rhizobium sp. | reverse complement strand
TCAGGGGCGTGGTGTCCTTCTGGTTGCCGATGGCGCCGCGGTACTCGATGCGCACGTTGCGCAGGTTGCCCTGGCGCAGCTGCTGGGCCACCTTGCCGGCCAGCTGGGCCGGACCCGCATTGGAGCTGACGACGACGGTCTTGTTCTGGAAGGCGGCCGGGGCCACGGCCAGCATCACGTTCGAGTAGATGATGCCGGTCAGCACATCGATCTTGTCCCACGGGATCGGCATCGCGAACACCGCCGAGGTCGCGTCGCAGAAGGTCAGACCCTCACGATCCGCCGCGATCCAGTCGCCATTGGGAACTTTAACGCCCGAGGTCGTGCCGTTCCAGGTGAACACCACGTCCGCGTCTTTGCGCGCTTTCGACAGGTCGGGCAGCTGGCCATAGCCAGCCTTGTGCGTGGTCGCGTCCACCTTCAGCTGCTTGGTGATGTCCGTCACCCAGTCTTCGCCAAAGCTCTCGAACGCGAACACATCCACCGGCCGCGCGCCCAGCATGGACCAGAAGGCTGCCTCGATGGCGCCCGTGTCCGAGCCCGGCATGATGCCGACGCGGTAGTCGGCCGGGATGTTCAGAACGGCGCGGGTCTTGTCGATCGCCAGCTTCAGGCGCGCCTTGCCCAGCTTGGAACGGTGCGACCGGCCCAGCGATTCAAGCTTCAGATTGTCGGGGCTCCAGCCGGGGCGCTTGGCGCACGGACCGGAAGAAAAATGCGCGCGCTCCGGGCGCACTGCGGGTTTCGCAACGGTGGTCATCTGTTTGTCTCCCATCCTTACAGATGGGCTGGTCGCCGTTGGGGGCGACTGGCCCGCGGCGCATATGCTCCCGTTCTGGTTTACAGTCAATTGACAGGGTTCAGCTGGCCGGAGCGCGCCGGAACCGCAAATTCGCCACCGCCACCCCAGCCAGGATCACGCCCAGCGCCGCCATCGAGGTCCACAGGAGATCTTCCCCCAGGAACATCACCCCCAACCCCATCGCCCACAGCGGCGACAGATAGGTGGTGAATGACGTGAACACCGATCCCGCCCGCCGCACCAGCCAGACATAGAGAATGAACGCCCACCCCGTCGGCATCAGCCCCAGATAGACCATGCCGATGATCGATCTGATGCTCGGCGAGTCCGGCCACGGCGCAATGAACGGCGCAACAATCAGCATGACGACGCCGCCCGACGCCACCATCACCAGACTGGCCGTCACCGCAGACAGGGGCGGCCCCGCGCGCGTCATCACATTCGATCCGGCATAGAGCGCCGCGCCGAAGATCGCGATGACCAGAGCCGAGAGCCGCGCCGTCGCTCCCGCCGCCAGATCCGGCCACACCAGAATAACCAACCCCAAAAACCCCAGCGCCACCCCCATGGCCCGCTTTGCCGTCAGCCGCTCGCCTGCAATGAACATATGCGCCGCTAAAGCCGTGAAGAACGGCGTCCCGCCATTGCAGATCGCCAGCACAGCCGACGGCGCGTCCTTCGCGGCGATGGCGTAGAGCAGGAACGGGACTGCGGTGAACACGACGCCGATCACCGAATACCAGACGATGGTGCGCCTCGCCAGACGCACAGCAGGCGCCGCCTCGACTTTCCCCCGCGCCAACAGTTTCTGCCCCGCCAGCCAGCCGCCGAGGAACGCCGCCGCGATCACCATCCGTCCAGCCACCACCCACACCGGCGCGATGGTCTCGACGCTTATGCTGATCGCCGCGAACGCCGACCCCCAGATTACAACCAGCAACGCCAGCACGATCCAGCTGGCCGCGTCCGCGAACGGCGCGTCGGCTCGTACCGGCGCTTGCCCTCCCCCGTCCGCCATTTCACGGGCTCCAGCCGGATCCAGATGACCGAGCTAAGCCCCACGCGCGCGATCCGCAAGCACCCAAGAAAACGCCCCAAGCCTGCCGGTCCGGGCGTGTCGTGTTTCGCGAAAAGCCTAACGCGTCGCCTTGCGCGACCCTTCGTCCGTGTCGCCTGAACGCAAGATCGGTTTGCCAAGTCCGGCCGCCGATCCGACACCGTCGTCGAGGATCAGGGAATCACGCTCGTCATTGTCGGCGTCAATGTTGGTGACGCGCTCGAAGCGTTCTTCGTTGGCCTTGTTCGGCCGCTTTTCCAGATCGCGGGGGTTATTGCTCATGTCTGCGCCTCCTCTGCGGTAGTTCAACCCACCTTCTCAACGCCATGTGCGCCGCACCGTTCCAGCAGGGTGGCGCCCAAAAACAAAACGGCCGGGACGAAGCTTCCGCTTCGTCCCGGCCGCCTTCTGGGCGCGGCTCACAAGGGTGCTGGAGCCCGCTCTTGACTAGCGGCGCTGCTCATCGCGGCGTTCTTCGCGGCGCGCCGCTTCCTTCACGTCCTCTTTCACGTCGCCGAGTTTGCGCTCTGTTTTGCCGGCGGCCTCTTTCAGGCCGCCCTCAATAACGTGCTTCGGCGAGTCAACCATTTTGCCGAACTCTTTCTGGATTTTGCCGGCGACTTCTTTAGCTCCGCCGTTGACCTGGTTCTTGTTGACCATAGGAATCTCCTTCTGCGAACACTGCGTTCGCGATCGCAGAAGAAACGCGGCCATCCACTTTCCGGTTCCCAGTGCGTCAGCCAGCCGCAACAGCACGATCTAGACGTGAAACACGCCTTCGATGACGGTACGCGCGCGGCCGATCAACTTCACGCGTTCTCCCGCCATGCGCGTCCAGATATGCGCGCCGCGTCCCGGACACGCCTGAAAGCAGGCCAACTCGTCCTTGCCCAGCAAGTTCGAGAAATGCAGCGCGATAATACAATGCGCGGATCCTGTCGCGGGGTCCTCATTGATGCCGGACCCCGGCGCAAAGAACCGCGACACCACATCGAACGCGCCATCCCGCCAGCCGGCGCCCGGCGCCGCGCACACCACATTCCCGCGCCCGCCTGTCGTCACGCCCGCGACCGTCTTCACCGCCGCAAAATCCGGCGACAGAGCGATCACCTCGTCCGGCGATCCGAACACCGCCATCAGATACGGCCCGGCCCGCACCTCGCGCGGGGCGGCGCCCAGCGCCGCCGCAAGCCCCGCCGGCGCCGCGATGCGCACCGAAGGCTGCGCCGGAAAATCCATCTCCAGCCGCCCATCCGCCAGGCGCTTCACCGTCAGCCGCCCCGACTTCGTGTCGAACCCGATCTCCGGTCCGTCAAAGCCGAGTTGGTTGTACAGCGCATGCGCGCTCGCCAGCGTCGCATGCCCGCACAGCGGCACTTCCAGGAGCGGCGTAAACCAGCGCAGATCCCACACGCCCTCCCCCTTCGCCACGACAAAGGCCGTCTCGGCGATGTTGTTCTCCGCTGCGATGGACTGCATCACCGCATCGGCTGGAAACGCATCCACAGGCATCACGGCGGCGGGCCCGCCAGCCATCGGCCGCTCCGCGAACGCATCGATCTGGAAGAAACAATATTGGGTCACAACGGCCTTCCTTGAGGACAGCCCGTGTCTATCGCTCCACAGCACGCTCCCAAAACGATTATCCCTGAATCACTGGTCAGTTTTCCTGCGGCCGCCCACCCCCTGTCGGGCCCGCGAATCTCGCACCGCCCGCGACATCTCTTGCGCACAACATCAATGTTGTACTGCAACATGAAAACGAATTTTTCGTTTAATACTTTTTTGTCTTTCAAATACTTATCGTTTGATTTTACCCGTGACGAAATGTCATATTTGTGTCATGCAAACGTCATGAAACTGATACATCCCGCCTTCGCCATCGCTGCTGCGAGCCTTTTGCCGACAGCCACGGCGCACGAGCCCCAATCCGCAAACACCGATGCGCGCGCCTATTCGATCTCGCTAAAGGCCGACATCACGCCCGTCGCCCATGGCGATGTCGGCTATCCGTACCGTGCGGCAAGCCTCGGCCATGACGGCAACTGCGATGTCCGCTTCGACGTGAACGCCGACGGCGCCGTCAGCGACGTGCAGGTGCTGGCGTGCAGTTCGGAGAACTTCCATCGCGAAGCCGCTCGCGTCGCCGAAGGCCTGTCCTTCCCGTCCGGCAAAGCCGTCGACAACGCCCGTCTCCAGATACGCTGGAGCATCGAGCAGTCGACGACGGGCGTGCAGACCGCCAGCCTGAACTAACGGCAGCCTCAACCAGAGCCAGCCTGTCTAGATCAGACTGAACTTCTGCATCAGGCGCGCGAAGGTCTCGGGGTCGCGCGCCGGCCAGCCATGATCCACCGGACCATGGCCGCGGCCGAGACCCGGCGCGCGCGCTATAGCCTCAACCAGATACGCGCGCGCCAGTCTCACCGCATCCGGCAGCGCCAGGCCACGCGCCATCCCCGCCGCAATTCCCGAAGCCAGCGTGCATCCCGTACCGTGCGTCGCCTTAGTCTCGATGCGGGCCCCGTCGATGAAATGCTCGCTGTCCTGCGTCGCCAGCACATCGACAATCACGTCGCCAGAATCCTGCGACCGCACATGCCCGCCCTTTACCAGCGCGTTGACCGCGCCCATCTCCAGCAACCGCTCCGCCGCGCGCCGCTGACCGTCCAGCGACTCCACCGCCTTGCCCGACAGCACCTCCGCCTCCGGCGCGTTGGGCGTCACCAGAAACGCGCCCGGAACCATCAGCCGCCGCACAGCTTCCACCGCCTCACGCGGCAGCAGCGAATCGCCGGACGTCGCCACCATCACCGGATCAATCACGCGCGGCAGGCCCGGCGCGAGATCCGCAAACGCCTCCGCCAGAGCCTCAACCAGCGCCTTGTCGCCCAGCATCCCTGTCTTGATCACATCGGCGCCGATATCCGACAGCACCGCCTCCATCTGCGCACGCACCGCCCGCACCGGCGTCGCCACCACGCCCGATACGCCCAGCGTGTTCTGGATCGTCAACGCCGTGATCGCCGTCGCGGCATGTCCGCCCAGCGCCGTCACGCTCTTTACATCGGCCTGTATGCCCGCCCCGCCCCCGGAATCCGATCCGGCGACAATCAGTACACGGCCCTTGGGAACAGGTTTCTCGATCATTCCGTTTCCCTAAAGCATCCCGCGCCGCGACGGAACTGGTGCGCCAGCCGAATGCGCGCTCACCTTCGCCCCGGATTCGCGCGAACCGTTTTCCGATCCATGCGTTGTTGGAATGCGCCATTGGCGCGTGAGAATATGGTCAGCGCGCTTTTCAGTGCGCGCGGATGTGGAAGGATTACGTCATGGATGCTCGTGCATTCTGGATTTCGCTGGCTCTGCTTGGCGCGCCCGCCCTGGTCGCGTGCGAAGAAAAAAGCCCGGTCGAGGAAGCCGTCGAGGAAGTGGCCGACGAGATCGATGACGCCACCTGACCCTTCCTCCATCCAGGAATTTCAGCGGCCGGACCAGCCTGCGCCTAGCAGGCTGGTCCGGCCGCCCTCGCGAAAAATAATCCGGCCATTGTCGGACAGCATTCATCCGGAACGTCCTCGGACCACCAGTCCAACACCAACACCGGAGCCCCCATGAACACCCAGGTGACAGTCAGCTTCCCCAGCGACACCGAAGTCCGCGTTACGCGAGATTTCAAGGCGCAGCGCGACCTCGTCTGGAAAGCGTACACCCAGCCTGACCTCATCAAGCGCTGGATGCTCGGCCCGCCCGGCTGGTCGATGCCTGTGTGTGAAATGGATCTCCGCCCCGGCGGCAAATACCGCTGGCGTTGGCGCTCGGATGAAGACGGCAAGGAATTCGGCTTCTTCGGCGAGTTCAGCGAAGTCGAGGCCCCCGCCAAAATCGTCCACGCTGAAAACTACGATCCCGGCGACATGGGCGGACCGATGGACGACAGCCAGCCCGCCATCATCACCACAACCTTCACCGAATCCGGCGGCGTCACCACGCTCGTCTCGCACATGAAATTCGCCAGCAAGGACATCCGCGACGCCGCCATCGCCAGCGGCATGACCGGCGGCATGGAAATGAGCTATGCGAACCTCGACAACCTGCTGAAAACCACACGGGATTGAGGGTTACTCCGCGCCCGGCCAACCCGCACATGGCGCATGACTGCGCCATGACAGAATGGAGATGGGGCCGCACTGGCCCCGCCTCCGTCATATCGGGCAACAACCTTGCCGCAAGCCGCGATTGAGCCTAGAGGCTCAGGCCCCGTCACGGGGGTCTGGGGATACGCATGCAAGCCGCACCCGCGCGCCAGCTTCCGTTGTGGAGGACATTCCTTGTCTTCCTGATCCCGATGATGCTGTCGAACGTGTTGCAGTCCATGTCCGGCACGCTCAACGGCGTCTTCCTCGGACAACTCATCGGCGTCGACGCCATGGCGACGGCCAGCGCCTTCTTCCCTGTCATGTTCTTTTTCATGGCGTTCGTCATCGGTCTGTCGATGGGCGCGACGATCCTGATCGGTCAGGCCTTCGGCGCCGGAGATATCGAACGTGTCCGCCGCATCGCCGGCCCTGTCTTCCTCGTCGTCGCGCTGGGCGGCGTCGTCATTGGCGGCCTTGGCGCCTTCTTCGCGCGCGACCTGATGATGGCGCTGCGCACCCCGGACAACATTCTCGAACCGGCCATCGCGTATGCGCGCGTGCTGCTGCTCTCCATGCCGGTGATGTTCATCTTCATCCTGGTCACGTCGATCCTGCGCGGCGTGGGCGACAGCGTCACGCCGTTGTGGGCGCTGGTCTTCTCCACCGCCACAGGCGTCATCCTCACGCCCGCGCTCATCGCCGGATGGGGCGGCCTGCCGCAGCTCGGCGCCACCAGCGCCGCCGTGGCCTCTCTCGTGTCGGTTCTCGTCGCGCTGGTCTGGCTTGGCTTCTACATGAACCATAAAAAGATGCCGTTCGCGCCCAACGCCGAATTTTTCCGCTACATGTATTTCGACCTGAAGGTCCTCGTCTCCGTTCTCCGCCTCGGCCTGCCCACTGGCGTGCAGATGGTGATCATCGCGCTCGCCGAGATCGTCCTTCTCGGCCTCGCCAACAGCTACGGATCGGATGTCACGGCCGCCTATGGCGCAACGATGCAGGTGCTGTCCTATGTACAGTTCCCGGCCATGTCGATCGGCATCTCCGCCTCCATCCTCACCGCCCAGGCCATCGGCGCCGGGCGGCAGGACACGCTGGACGCCATCATGCGCACGGGCCAGCTCCTGAACCTCGTCATCACCGGCCTTGGCGTGATCATCGTCTATATGCTCTCGCACAGCATCATCGCGATGTTCATTACAGAGCCTGAGGTCATCACCCTCACCGACCACCTCATCTCCATCGTGCTGTGGAGCGTGGTGCTGTTCGGCGCCTCGGTGGTCTTTTCGGGCACGATGCGCGGGTCGGGAACGGTGCTCGCGCCCACCGGCCTCGCCATCCTCTCCATCCTCGCCGTTGAACTTCCCGTCGCCACCTGGCTGTCCGGAGAAATCGGCGTTGAGGGCGTGTGGTGGGCCTACCCCGCCGCGTTCGCCTCCATGCTGCTTTTCCAGGGAGCGTGGTATTATGGCGTCTGGCGCCGCCAGAAGATCACGGCGCTGGTCTGACGACAGAGAGAACGAGAGATGGCCCGGCGCACAGCCACACAACGCACCTGCCCCAAAGGCCACGCCTACATCAAAAGCACTGACTGCCCGACCTGCCCCGTATGCGAGAAGGAAAAAGCGAAAGCGCCCTTCTTCATCGACGGCCTCTCCGCCCCCGCCCGCCGCGCTCTCCAGGGCGCCGGCGTCACAACGATCAAAGCGCTCGCAAAGCACACCGAGACAGACATCCTCGCCCTCCACGGCATGGGCCCATCCACGCTGCCGAAACTGCGTGCTGCGTTAAAAACGGCGGGGCTGGTATTCAAGGCGTAGCGGTCACCCGCTCGTCAGCGCCACGAACACGTCTTCCAGGTCCGGCTCTTCCGTCGCCAGGTCGCTGATCGTGACGCCCGCCTCGCGCAGGCGCGACAGCAATTGCTCGATGCTGATCTGGTCGGACTTGTAGGTGATCGCCAACTGCCCGTCCTTGCGCACCGTCGCGTCGAGATCGCCCAGCGCCTCTGGCGCCGCCGTCAGCGTCTCTCCCGGCCGCACCACCAGAGTCTTGTAGTTCAGCCGCTTCAGCAGGCTCGGCGTCGGCTCGCACGCCACGATCCGTCCATGGTTCACGATGGCGATGGTGTCGCACATCTCCTGCGCCTCTTCGAGATAGTGCGTCGTCAGCACCACCGTCACGCCCTGCGCATTCAGCCGCCGCACATATTCCCATAACGACCGCCGCAGTTCGACATCCACGCCCGCTGTCGGCTCGTCGAGGATAAGGACCGGCGGCGAATGCACCATCGCCTTGGCCACCATCAACCGCCGCTTCATCCCGCCCGACAGTTGCCGCACATAGGCGTCCTTCTTGTCGCCCAGACCCAGCGCATCGAGAATCTCGTCCGAACGCCGCTCCTCCTTCGGCACGCCATAGAACCCTGCCATCAACTCCAGCGTCTCACGCGGCGTGAAGAACGGGTCCATGTTGATTTCCTGCGGCACGATACCCAGCGCCGCACGCGCCTCGCGCGGATTGCGGTCGGTGTCGTATCCCCACACCCGCGCCGTCCCGCTGGACTTGTTCACCAGACCGGCGAGAATGTTGATGAAAGTCGACTTGCCCGCCCCGTTGGGCCCCAGCAGGCCGAACACCGATCCGCGCGGGATCGCCAGGTCCACGCTCTTCAGCGCCACCTTGGCAGGCGACTTCTTGGAGGCGGCATAGGTCTTGGCCACGCCCACCGCCTCGATGGCCAGCGCCGGATGCTCTCCGCCTGCGCTTCCGCTTTTCTCGTGGGTCGCCGAATCGGGCACGGGGCGGTCCTTTCGTCGCGGGCGCACTCCCCGGCTGGACGGGCGATTGACGGACAGTGCGGCTCGCCCATACCTAGGCTCCCGACTGCCGCACGCAAAGAGGCCGCCCGATGCAGGACCCGTCCTGGTATGTGGACAATCCGGAAAAGATCGTCGTGACCACGAAGAAAGTGGCCTGCGATGGCGGCGGCGGCGCGCTCGGGCACCCCAAGGTCTGGTACGACATGGGCGAGGATGATGCGGTCGATTGCGGCTATTGCGACCGCCACTTCGTCCTCAAGGGCGGCTCCCACGACAAGACCGGCTGACACCGCCCGTCCCACTCCTGTCCCTTCCACACGCCTGTCCGGGCGCTTTCATTTGAGCCGCATTCCCTCGCGGTTGTCCCCTCTGAAGGTGCGGCCCCTCGCTTGTGAACTCAGGGGGAGGCATCTTCGCGCCTTTGCGGACCTTCGTGCCTTGGTGTTTCTCTTCAACGCTGGCGGCAAAGACCAACACGGAGCGCACTTGTCGCGCCGGAGCGTAACGAAGGCGGGTGGCCCGACGCACGGCATCTGCGCTGCTCGCGCCCATCCTCTACCGGCAAATCAAAGGGTTCCCTCTTATCGTCCGCCCCGCACGCGGCGATCATTGTGAAGTCTGCGTCATGGTTCACAACAAACAGGAACTATAACCCGCCCCCTGACGTTCGGATCGCGACACCTCTGGAATGCCAGAGCTGAACGAAGGAGGAATACAATGCTCAGGACTGCTCTCACTGGCGTGGCCGCCGCCGCGCTGTTTTCGCTTGCGGCCTGCGGCGACGGCAACGACACCGCCCTGATCGAAGACAACACCGAAACCGCCGCCATTGATCCGCTGGCGTCCGATCCGACGGTTGCTCCGGTCGATGCGAATGAAAGCCTGCGCGAAGCGCAAGCTTTCGCTGATCGCGCCGCCCAGGCCAGCTTGGTCCAGATCCAGACCGGTGAAATCGCCATCGAACGCGCCACCGCGCCGGAAGTGAAAGCGCTGGCGCAAAGCCTTGTCGACCAGCACACCGCCGCCCTGCGGGAGCTTCGTTCCGCCGCGCAGACGGCCTCGCTGGCGCCGCTGCCGGAAACGCTGGATGACTTCCACATGCGCCGCATCAACGACCTCAACGAAACGGATGGCGACGCCGACTTCGACGCCGACTATGTTTCGCTGCAAGTCGACGCCCACAGCGACGCGATCGATCTGTTCGAGGACTATTCCCGCGATGGCGACCTCGCCACGCTGAACACCTGGGCCACTGCGAAACTACAGGATTTGCAGGCCGCGAAGGTCGAGGCGGAACAGGTCAAGGAAACCGTCGATCAACAGGGCTGATTGCAGTTCTGAAACAATAACGCCGGCCGGGTGCGCGTGACTCAAAGGTAACGCAACCCCGCGCCGGCGTTTTGCGTTGGCCCACAGTCGATGCGAACCAGTAGCCCGATGTAAACAAGCGGGCGTGGGAGCGGACAAGGGAGGACAGAATGACAATCCGGCAAGCTACCCGGTTAAAAGGAACTCTGGCCTGCGCTGCTGTAGGCCTGTTGTGCGCCTGCCAACCGAACCCGGCGCCCACCATTGCTTCCCCCGCTTATGAAATGCCTGCCGCCGCGCAGGTCGCCGCGAACAGTCTTGCCGCACGCACCGGGGCGACGGAGTCTTTCATCGACGGAGCCAACCAGGCCAGCCTGATGCAGATCGAAGCTGGCCGCTTGGCGCTCCAGCTCGCGCGCGATCCCGAAGTGCAATCCTTCGCCCAGCTGATGACAGATCAGCACCGCGCCTCGCGTGAGGCGCTCGCCGCCGCTGCGCAGGCGTCGGCCGTCCATCCGCCCACTATCGCGCCGCTCGAACCGGACCGCATCCAGCGTGTCGGCAAGCTTCAGGGGCCAGAGAACGACAACAGCGCTCCCGCTGCGGGTCCCGGATTCGACGGCCGCTATATCGGCTTCCAGGCCGACGCGCTGAAGGAGACGATCGGCATTTATGAATCCTACGTCGCGACCGGCGGCTTGCCCGCCGTCGAAATGTTTGCTCAGCAGACCCTTCCCGCGCTGCGTGAACATCTCCGGCGCGCCGAGGAAATCCACGCCATGCTGGATATCTCCAGCTCTTCAGCCAGTCTTTGAACCACGAACCTTTGCCGCAAGCTGCGGCGCCGGTATGGGTTGCCCCCGACTGACTCAGGGTCCATCAGCCGCTTTACTGTCCTGGCCCATTGCACCGGTCCGGGACGCCGCTAGATATGGCGCGATATCGGAGGGTCGAACGCATGGCGATGGACAGGGACACGCTCGAAGGCTTCCTCCGCGAGGCGTTCCCGGACGCTGCCATCAATCTTGTCGATATGGCGGGCGACAACGACCACTGGCAGGCGGAAATCGTCTCCGCACAATTCCGCGGCAAGTCGCGCGTGGCCCAACACCAGATGGTATATGCGGCGCTGAAGGGCCGCATGGGCGGGGCGCTGCACGCGCTCGCCCTCACTACCCTCGCGCCAGACTG
Organism: uncultured Rhizobium sp.; assembly: GCA_964550535.1. GTDB lineage: Bacteria > Pseudomonadota > Alphaproteobacteria > Caulobacterales > Hyphomonadaceae > UBA7672. The sequence goes on along the minus strand of CAZJZQ010000074.1, from coordinate 5,882 downwards.
AGGCGGATCGCACACACGTGGTTCAACGCACGACCGATAACGCAATTGGCGTCCGCCGGCTGGGTTTCGGCGTCAGCGGCCCGCACGGGTCCCTGCTGATTCCGGCATCCCACACCGTTGCGATGGTGCGCCGCGCGTTCCAACTCGGCGTGCGCCTGTTCGATACTGGGCCATCCTATGGCAATGGCGAGGCGGAACGCCGCCTCGGCGAGGCGCTGGCCGGCCTGCCGCGTTGGGAGTGCATCGTCGCCACCAAGGTCGGCATCAACGCCTCTGGCCTCACCAACCGTACGCGCGACTTCTCGCCGGACGCTGTGCGCCGCTCGATCGACGCCTCGATGAAGCGCATGCGGCTGCAAAGGTTGGACTGGCTGCTCTTGCACGGCCCCGCCCCTGCCGAGTTGTCCGATGGCCTTCTCAAGATGCTGGTCGAACTGCGCTTCTCCGGCGTGGTCAATGCGGTGGGCGTCGCGGGACATGGACCCGACATGGACGCGGCGTTGAAGACCGGCGTGTTCAATCTCTTCATGTCCCCGGTCCACGCCGCGCTGACGCAGCCCGATCTCGACCGTCTCACCGCGCTGAAATCCACCGGCGCCGAACTGATCGGGATCGAAACCATGGCCCCGGCCCACAAGGCCACGCCCATTCCCTTCCTCGCCGGCGCAGGCGCTACCTGGCGCTTCTTCCGCAAGCTCTACGGACGCAGCCGCGAGACAGAAAGGACAGGCATCTCCCATGCCGAGGCGCTGATCTGGTCGCTGTCGCAGGGCGGGGCGCACCGCGTGGTCACCACCACCACACGCTTCGACCACCTCGAATACAATGTCGCCGCCGCCCTGGCCGCACCGTCCCCGCGGCTCATCGGCGGCCCCGGCTAATATCCGCGGCCTGATCCACTGGCGCCTGATACCCGACTTGATCCGCAGGCCCGGAAGCCCTAGCTGAAGCCTGCTACGTCCCGCTCCGTCCACGAAAGGCGCGCCCATGAGCCAGGAAGCCGTCAACGCCCGCATCCAGGGCCTGATCGACTCCAGCCCCGTGTTTCTCTTCATGAAGGGAACGCCGGCTTTTCCGCAGTGCGGTTTCTCCTCGCACGTGGTCGCCATCCTCGATCACATCGGTGTCGATTACGGCTCGGCCAACGTGCTGGAAGACGCAGAAATTCGTCAGGGTATCAAGGATTTCTCGAACTGGCCCACCATCCCCCAGCTCTATGTGAAGGGCGAGTTCATCGGCGGCTGCGACATCACAAAAGAAATGTTTGAGTCCGGCGAACTGCAAACCCTGTTCAAGGAGCAAGGCGTGCTGGCTGACGCCTGATCCGCCTCTCGATCCCTCAATACGCTGGCGGGTAATGCGCTGGCTGAAATGAAAACGGCCCTGCCGGAAGACCGGCAGGGCCGTTTTCATTTCAGCTCTCGCAAAAACAGGCACTGAGGGAGCAGCCTCTGGCTGCTCCCGCCACTTGTCCGGCCTTATTCGCCTTCCGACTCAAGCGCCGTGTCGAGACCGATGGCCATACCGCGCAGAATGCCCGGCAGGGCGTAGTTGCCCTCATGACAGGCATACTCATAGACGGCCTCGTTCGACTTGCGCATCGGGACCTCTCCCGACCACGCCTGGCTGTAATAGGTCGGATCCTCCACGGTGAATTCATAGAAGATCTCAAGGTCGGAGACGCGTGTGAAACGCTCGGTCACCTTGCCCTTGTCCGAAATCGGAAACGCGCCGGAGCTTTCCTGGATCGGATGGACGTTGCGGGTCTCGACGACCAGCGTATCGCCTTCCCACCAGCCGATGGCGTCGCCCATCCACTGCCTCAACGCACCGGGACGGCGCTGGGCGTCGTCCGGCTTGTCCACCAGCGTCACGACGCGGACATCGTGATTCATCTCGGCGTTGATCATGACGTGACCGGGCGTCTGCACGATCTGGTAGTGGTTGTTGTACATCGCGTTGGTCAGAGGCGGACCCGCGTTCGAGCCGAACGAGATCAGGCAACGGTCACCCACGGAGCGCACTTCGGGACCCGTATTCGTCGATCGGCGGGCGGCGGCCATACGCGCGCCACGCGCCGCACGGCCTTCAGCCGAGAACGGCACCTGGCCCGTTTCCGGCGTCACAATCCAGGACGAACGATACTGACCGTTGACCTTGGCATACTCCGAACCCGGATCGATCCAGAAGTTGTTGTAGCCTTTGACATCGCTGCCGCCCTGTCCGTCACCGGCGGTCTCGGACTGATCGGTCTGCTCCTGATCGGCGCGCAGGCGCGCGTTGTAGTACGAATTGAAGGTCAGATCCTCGATCTGTTCAGTCGGGATCACCAGGCCGCCGCCCGGTCCGCGTCCGGCGCGCGTCATGGTGGTCAGCGAAGCATTCGACCACACGCCCTGCAGATCCGGTTTGCCATCCGCGGTCCGGGGCGCCTTGTAGGCCGGATCCCAGGCTTTCAGGTCCTTGAAGAACGGAATGGGCGATTCAAAATTTGTCGCACCGGCAATCGATTGCTGCGCCGAAGCGACGCCCGGCATTGCGGCAAAACCCAGCGCGACGATCGATGCGCTAACAATCAACTTCTTCATTTTGGCTCCCTGCGGTGCTACAAATGCGCCGGCTGGTTTTCCAGCTCGTCCGCGACCCCGTATAACGTGGCGACAACCTAATTCCGTCGAACCCGACTGTCGATGCGGGTTCGGCGCGGCCTTTTACAGTCTGTCCAGACCGCCGCTGACAGGCGCGAGCCGCATGCTGACGCCTTCACGGTCGCTGGCCTGCCGCTCGACCAGCAGACGGGCCACCTGACTGTCATCGTGGAACACGTGCCCCACGGCGCTGTCGAGCATCGCCTTGGCAAGGTTGTCGAGGTCCATATGGGGCGGATCGCCGACATGCTCCATCACGATATGCGCCGTGAAATCACCCCACCGGGGCCGCACGCCGGTCAGCGCCGTCCGGAAGAACTCGCGCACCAGAGGCTTGTAGTATTTCGACTGGGTCGTCAGCCCATCCACATGAACTTCGACAGCGCCGGGACCACCCGTCCGCCCGCGCACCTTTCCGGCGCGGACCCAGGCCGTTTCCGGCTCGTCATTCATGGCTTCCCGCCTCCGCCGCCCTGATGGCGCAGGCGTGGCTTATACCAATCACAGAAAAGGAAAACCGCAGGCTCCGGTCAACAGAACACCCCGCAGGCGGCCCGCGGAAATACGGGTTGAACGCTCCTGCCCTTGGGGCTAACCGGAGGCCGCAAAACGGAGCCCGCGACGCCATGAGCAATACCCGCAGCGAAACCGATACCTTTGGCCCGATCGACGTGGCCGCCGACCGGTACTGGGGCGCGCAGGCGCAGCGCTCGCTGGGCAATTTCAAGATCGGCTGGGAAAAACAGCCCGAGCCCATCGTCCGGGCGCTGGGCATCGTCAAGAAAGCCGCCGCCGAAACCAACATGGCGCTGGGCAAGCTGGACACGCTGGTCGGCAACGCCATTGTGAAAGCCGCCGACGAAGTCATCGAGGGAAAGCTGAACGATCACTTCCCGCTGGTCGTCTGGCAGACGGGGTCCGGCACCCAGTCCAATATGAACGCCAACGAAGTCATCTCGAACC
>CAZJZQ010000074.1:0-2261 GCA_964550535.1 uncultured Rhizobium sp. | reverse complement strand
GCATCTCGATGGCGCGGTTCGAGATGCTGGGCGGCAAGATTGGCTCGAAAGCGCCGGTCCATCCAAATGACAGCGTGAACATGAGCCAGTCGTCCAACGACTGTTTCCCCACCGCCATGCACATCGCCTGCGCCGAGGAGATCGTCCACCGCCTCGTCCCCGCGCTGCAGAAGCTGCACAACGCGCTGAACGACAAGGCGCAGGCGTGGAAGGACATCATCAAGATCGGCCGCACCCACACGCAGGATGCAACGCCCGTCACGCTGGGCCAGGAATTTTCCGGCTACGCCAAGCAGATCGAGAACGGCGTCGCGCGCATCCAGCAGACCCTGCCCTCGCTGATGGAGCTGGCGCAGGGCGGCACCGCCGTCGGCACCGGCCTCGCCTCGCCCGCCGGCTTCGCTGAACTCGTGGCGCAGAAGATCGCCCAGATCACCCAGCTGAAATTCACCTCCGCGCCGAACAAGTTCGAGGCGCTGGCCGCGCACGATGCGATGGTGATGACGCACGGCGCGATCACCACCGTGGCGATGAGCTGCTTCAAGATCGCCAACGATATCCGCTTCCTCGGATCGGGCCCGCGTTCGGGCCTCGGCGAACTGGCGCTGCCGGAGAACGAGCCCGGCTCATCCATCATGCCGGGCAAGGTGAATCCGACCCAGTGCGAAGCGCTGACCCAGGTATGCGCGCACATCCTCGGCAACAACGCCGCCATCGCCTTCGCGGGGTCGCAGGGCCATTTCGAGTTGAACGTGTTCAACCCGATGATGGCGTACAACTTCCTGCAATCCGTCCGCCTGCTCGCGGACGCCGCCGTGTCCTTCACTGACAACTGCGTCGTTGGCATCGAGCCGCGCCTCGACAACATCAAGCGCGGCCTCGACAACTCGCTGATGCTGGTGACGGCGCTGAACGGCAAGCTCGGCTACGACACCTGCGCCAAGATCGCCAAGACCGCGCATAAAAACGGCACCACGCTGCGCCAGGAAGCGGTCGGCGGCGGCTATCTCACCGACGCCGAGTTCGACGAAGCGGTCGATCCCGCCAAGATGATCGGGCCCGGCTGATGACCCAGGGCGACGACGCGGGCGACCGGCCCGCCGCCTTTGCGGACACGCATCGCGAGGTCGTGGCCAAGGCCTATCGCCCGCTCGTCGCCTATGAGGGCGTGCTCACCACGCCCGGCGGCGAGATGACCATGCGCCGCGAAATCTACGAGATCGGCCAGGTCGCCGCGCTGGTGCCCTACGATCCCGTTCGTGACCTGCTGGTGCTTCAGCGCCAGTTCCGCATGGCCGCCCATGTACAGGGCGAGAAGGCGGTGCTGGTCGAGATCGCCGCCGGCCTGATGGAAGCGGGCGAAGACCCGGCCGCCTGCGCGATCCGCGAGACCGAGGAAGAACTCGGCGTCCCCGCCACCGACCTTTTCAAGGGCCCGGTCTTCATGCCCTCCACCGGCTGGCTGGGCGAGACCGCCCATCTTTTCGCCGGCCGCGTCGATTCATCCCGCCTGCCCGCCCATGCCGGCGCGGCGGGCGAAAGCGAGTTCACCCAGCCCTTCGCCGTCGCCCCCGACATCGTGCTGAAAGCGGTCGATGAAGGCCGCGTCCGCAACGGCTTCACCGTGCTCGGCCTGCTCTGGTTCGCCCGCCACAAACAGGCCATCCGCCAGGCCTGGGGCTTCGCCGCGTGAGCGCCGCGCTCCGTCAGCGCGAACTCGATTTCGCGCACGACGGTGCGGCCTTGTTCCCCGACGTTTTCTCGGCAGCCGGTCTGCAAAAGCTCGCGGCCTACGCCAGCGGCGATGCCGGCGCGCGCCTGCTTGGTATGACGCTCGCTGAAGCGCTCACGCCTGCCACACGGATCGCGGCCAAGCTCATTGGGGCACGCGCGCGGCCGGTGCGGGCGGTGATGTTCGACAAGACCGCCGAGCGTAACTGGGCGCTCGGATGGCATCAGGACCGCACGATCGCGGTGCAGACGCGCATCGACGTCGAGGGCTTCGGCCCGTGGACTCTCAAACAGGGCATTCTTCACGTCGCACCGCCCATCGACGTCCTGGAGCGCATGGCGACGCTGCGCGTTCACGTCGATCGCTGCGGCGCCGACAATGCGCCGCTGAAAGTCGCGCTTGGATCGCACCGGCTGGGCGCCGTTCCGGCCGGCGAGGCGGCGACGCGCGCCGCCAACCTGCCGCGTTATGCCTGCCATGCAGGATCGGGGTCGCATAGGCCCAGACGTCGCCGGGCTCGGCAAGGCAG
>CAZJZQ010000073.1:14438-17295 GCA_964550535.1 uncultured Rhizobium sp. | reverse complement strand
GTGAACCGTGTTCTCCTTCTCAATTCACGCCGGTGATTATGAGGGAGGTTTGGAGGGGCAGGAGAAAAACGGCTCTATCCTGTGGCGATTTTTCGCCAGCGCCTTGATTGTGCGGGGGAAGAAAGTTTCGGGGACCGGACTTGTCCTTCGGTCGGGCGTTCTCGTTGGCCGTATTGAGGCCCGGCGGCGCGGGGAGATTGTTTGCGGAGAGAAGTTCCCCTGGGACTCGCCCCCATCCCCCTTCGGGGACTTCCCCCGTAAACGGAGTTTAGGCGGGAGGGGCTTGCAGTTCAGGGCGTGGGGGCGGCGGGCAGGTTGGAGATTTGCTGGCTGAACTGGCGGGGCAGCAGCGTCCACCAGCGGGCGGGGGCGTTCATCTGTTCCGCGTAGGCGCGAGCCTCGTCGCCCGTACCGATGAAGACGTCGCCGCGCAGCGGACCGCGACGGATGGCGCCGCCGGTATCCTGCGCCACCACCAGGCGGCGGAAGGACGTGTTCTGGCCGTGCGTGCCGTCGACGAAGATCACGGCGCCATAGGGATGGAAGGCGGGATCGACGGCCATCGAGCCCGCGGGCGTGAGCGGAATGTTGGCGGCGCCGCGCGGACCGGCGGCGTAGTCGGTGACGGGTTCTTCCTGGAAGAAGACGTAGGACGGGTCCGCGTTGAGCGCGGATTTCGCGGCTTGCGGATTGGTGTCGAGCCAGGTGCGGAACGTGTCCCATGTCGCGACCGCCAACTGTCCGGCGGAGCGCAGGGCGCCGAGAGCGGAGTTCCAGCGATAGCCGTTCTGGGCGGCGAAAGCGGCGCGGGCTTCGGTGCCGTCCTGGAAGCGCAGGCGGCCGGAGCCCTGGACCTGGATGTTGTAAACGTCGGCGGGATGGGCCCACGCGATCACCTGTCCCGGCGCCGGCGCGATGGATTCGCGGCGCGGATAGGGCTCGACGCGATCGCCGTTCATGCGGCCGGTGAGGGAGCGCGGGGCGCCGCGCAGGGTTTCGTTGTCATGCGCTTCGGCGAAGGCGCCGAGATCGACCGTCACCATGTCGGCCGGGCGGCTGAGCAGCGGCTCGGTGAAGCCCGGCGCCTGGGCGCGGCTGGCGGGGATGACGGGCTCGAAATAGGCGGTGAGCTTTGCGTCGCCGGGGCCGGAAACCATGGAGGGCGTGAAGTAGGATTCGAAGAACCAGCGTTCCTGTCCGGGCTGGATCGTCGTGGCCGCGTCGCAGGCGGGGAGCCAGTCGCGGACCACGCCGCCATACTGCCCCTGGGAGAGCGGCGCGCCGGGCGAACGGTTGCGCCATGAGGCGCACTGACGCTTGAAGGCGGCGAGGGCGGGGGCGTGGTCGATCTGGTCCCAGCCGGGCATGTCGCCGAAGGAGGCGGCCCTCAGCTCGAACGGAATGGGCGGCGGGATGACGGGGCCGGGCGGAATGACGCCGGGTGTGACCGGGCCGGGCGTGACCGGACCCGGAGGACGCGGACGCGCGGGCGTGGTGCTGCTGGCGCAGGCCGCGAAGAGAAGGGCGGCGATGGCAGGAAGGGCGTGCGCGGCGCGAAGGGTCATCACGGTATCCCGTCTGTTGTTTCCCGCGCGCCCCTTAGCGGCGGAAAAGTAGGACGGTTCTCCCGCGGCGTCGAGCGTTGCAGGCGCCTATTGCGCCGGGGCGGGTTCGAGCGGGCGGATGCCGAATTCATTGCCGGGTTCGCCGGGCGGGATGACGGAGAAGTAACCTTCCACCTCGACGCGGATCTGCACGGGATCTTCGCCGTGATTGCGGAAATACCAGCCATAGATGCCGTCGATCGCGGCGGTCATGGAGCCCTGCCTGGAGAGGGCCCGGCCGGTTTCCATCTGGACCACGGTTTCCTCTTCGCCTTCCTCGACGATGTCATGGCCGTGGGTGTCGAACTCGACCTCGGCCGTGGCGGGCGCGCCGTCGAGATTGTAGGCGGTCCAGCGGTAGAGGATGGCCTGGCCGGGGGTCATGTGGACCTTGTATTCCAGCGCGGCTTCGTCCCAGCCGGCGGCGCCGAGCGGGAGATCGGCGGCGTGGACGGCGGGGGCTGCGTCGCTGATGTAGGACATCGGGCCGCCGCCGGAAAATTCCCTGGCGCCGGGCGCCCAGAGGCGGTTCAGGCCGGTCGCCTTGCCGATGCCCAGCGGATCGACATTGTATTCGGCGGGCATGATCGCGCCCGCCACGATGAGCGCGCCCGCGACGAGACCGCCGCCGGCGATGAGGGCGAGGGTTTTGGGTTTCACGTCGAGCGGCGCCGGGTTGTCAGTCATCAGGCGTCTCCTGCGTAAAAGTAGCCCGCGAGCTGTTCGCCCGCCAGCACCACGCCGGCAAGGAACAGCAGCGCGTTGGCGGCGACGGCGAGGCGCATGAAGCTGGGCGTCGTGCGCCATGCGGACATGGCGAGCACGATCAGCGACAGGGCGATCACCTGTCCGATCTCGACGCCGATGTTGAACGAGATGAGGTTGACCAGCAGGCCTTCGGGGTTGAGGCCCAGTTTTTGGAGCTTGGTGGCGAGGCCGAGGCCGTGGATCAGGCCGAAGCCGCCGACGATGATGCGGTTGTCAGGCTGGAAGCCCAACTTGCGGAAGCCGCCGAGATTGTCGAACGCCTTCCACGCGACTGACAATCCGATCACCGCGTCCACCAGATAGGACGAGACGCCGAGATCGAACAGCACGCCAAGGATCAGCGTGGCCGAATGGCCCAGCGAGAACAGGGTGACGTAAAGCAGCACGTCGCGCAGGCGGCGCAGGAAGAAGATCACGCCGGCAAGAAAGAGCAGGTGGTCGTATCCCGTCACCATGTGCTTGGCGCCGAGATAGAGGAAGGGGAA
>CAZJZQ010000073.1:6090-14428 GCA_964550535.1 uncultured Rhizobium sp. | reverse complement strand
CGCGGCCGGGGCCAGCATGGCGGCGACAAGGATCGAGAGGCTTACCCAGAGAAAACGCATGCCGGGCGCGGGTAGCATGGGGCGCTGGTTGTATGCAATCTTGAGCGCGGGCGGCGGCGGCTCACTTTGCTGTCAGGCGCGACTTAGGCGCGACAGGACGTTTGCGTGCGCGACCGGCTGTGATCTAGCTTTGTCGCAAGGGAGAGATGGATGAAACGGCAGCTTCTCGGCGGCGCGGTTCTGGCGTTGGCGGCGTGCGCCACGACAACGACCGCCGCTGTTGCTCCGCTGTCGCCGCTGGCGGCGGCGCCGGATGTGACGGCTGAGAGTCTGCTGGCGATGAACGCCCTGTGCGGCGCCGAGGACCGTTTCGCTGGCGAGCTGAAAACCGGTCTCAAGCTGGTCGAGGGCATGGGCACGGGCGGCTTCAGGATCGACAGCGACAATCCGGATGCGCAGGCGTGGTTCGATTATGGCCTGAAGCTGTCTCACGGTTTCTATCATCTCGACGCCATCGCCGCGATGAAGAAGGCGGCGGCGGCTGATCCCAACTGCGCCCGTTGCGCGTGGGGCGAGGCGTTCGCGCTGGGGCCGACGCTGAATTACGACATCGCGGAAGACGAACGCGTACTGGCGCTGGCCGCTGCGGAGCGCGCGAGGTCGCTGGTGAACCCATCGGATGCGATGGCTGTGCGCCTGATCGACGCCGCCATCGCGCGTTACCAGAAAAGTGAAACCAGCCTGGCCGTTGCCTATAGCGAGGCCATGCAGGCCATCGCGAAGGATTTTCCGGACGAGATCGAGGTTTCGGTGATCGCGGCGCACGTCATGCTGATCCCCGTGCGCGACGGCGAGGTCAAAACGCTGAAGCCTGCGCTGGCGCTGCTGGAGAGCGTGCTGGCGCGGAGCCCGGAGGATACGGGCGCGATCCATTATTATATCCACGGCACGGAGTTCGACGGGCGCGCCGAAGATGCGCTGCCCTACGCCAGAAAGCTGGGCGGGCTGGCGCCGATGGCCAGCCACCTCGTGCATATGCCGGCGCACACCTTCTTCCGCGCCGGGCTCTACCATGATGCGGCGAAGGTGAACGCGCTGGCGATCGGCGCCGATACGGATTGGATGGTGCGCGGCGGCGATCCCGGCGCGCCGGCCAGTCTCTATGGTGAAAACGCGCGGCCGGCGAAGCGGCTGCCGATGTACTATTCGCACAATCTGGCTTTCGGGCTCGCAGGCGCGCTGATGTCGGGCGATGGCGAGCTGGCGCTGAAATACGCCAGTCATGCCGCCACGGTTTACGATCCGGCCCAGCCGTCATGGCTGCGCAGCTATCCCGTCGCGCGCACTTATGTGGCGCTGGCGCGGTATGCGCCGGAGCGAGCGCTGGCGATTCCAGAAGACGGCAGCGATCCGCGCTTTGCGATCTATCGCCACTATGCGCGTGGCGAGGCGCTGGTGCTGAAGGGCGATCTGGCGGGCGCCAGGGCGGAGTTGAAGGCGTTGAACAAGCTCACCAAGGGCGGCCGCGCCGAGGGCAAGCTGGCGAAGGCCGTGCTGGAAGGGCGCATCGCCATGGCGCGCGGCGATCATGCGAAGGCGGCGCGCATCTTCGGCAAGGCCGCGGCGTTGCAGGAGAAGGATCTGGCGCGTAGCTGGGACCCGCCGGCGTGGTGGTATCCCGTGCGGCGCAGCGCGGCGGCGGCGCATCTGAAAGCCGGCGACCATGCGAAGGCCGAGGCCGAGGCGCGCGCGTCGCTGGCAGGCTGGACGGATGACCCGCTGGCGATGTGGGTGCTGGGCCAGGCGCTGAAAGGTCAGGGCAGGACGGAAGAGGGGGACGCCATGCTGGCGAAAGCCCGTCCGCTGTGGTTCGGCGAGTTTAGCAGCATCACGGCTGAGGTGATTTAGGGGGCGTCTGTACTCTGGATAGCCCGTTGAACCACGAGGGCGGGATGGGGGGCGCAAGGGCGTCAGGGCGCACCTGATTTTTTGGCGGTCTCCCCGCACTCCCCCATCTCCTTCGCTTTCGCCGCCCATTTGGCTTGTTCCGCTTCGAGCATCTTGCGCCATTTGGCGCGCAGGATGGAGGGGCGTTCGGGGTAACGGTCTTCGAGGATGTCGGCGGTGATGATGCGGTCGGAGCGGAAGGAGCGGAAATCCTTTCGCGTTTCGCACCACGCGGCGACGATGCGCGTGGTTTCAAAATAGCCGACGACGATGGGCCAGATGACGCGGCGCGTGTCGCGGCCTTCGGCGTCGCGATAATTCAGCAGGATTTTCCGGCCCGTGCGGATGGCGTCGCGCAAGCGTGCGAGGTCGATGGCGTCGGGCGCGCGGTTCCATGCCTTCGGCACGCGGACGGCGGGTTCCTCGATATAAGGGCGCAGGCGGTCGGGCACGCTGGCTTCGATCTTGGCGAGCAGGTTGTGCGCGGCTTTTGACAGTTCCGGCTCGCCGCGCGCGATGACCCATTGCGCGCCGAGAACCGCCGCCTCGATCTCGTCGGTGGTGAGCATCAGAGGCGGCATGTCGAGGCCGCGATCCAGCACATAGCCGACGCCCGCCTCGCCGCGAATTGGAACCCGCTGGGCAAGAAGCGCGGAGATATCGCGATAGACGGAGCGTTTCGAGGTTTCCAGTTCGGCGGCGATGGCGTCGGCGGTCACCGGCCGTTTGGAACGGCGCAGGATCTGGATGATCTCGAACAGGCGGTCGGCTTTTCTCATGAAAATCGTATGCCGGATCCCTGCTGACACCATGCTGTCAGCAGGGGTGTGTCACCTATCCCGCATCGGACAGGGACAGACAAGGGACCGAACAATGATGGACGTGGCGGCAGGGGTTTTCGTGGCGATGATCGAGATCGCCGTCATCCCCGAAAAGGTCGACGAGTTTCTGGCGCTGACGGCCGAACAGGTTCCTGCCGCGCGGGCGTTCGAGGGCAATTTGCAGTTCGACGTTCTGGTCGATCCCTCGCGCCCTGGCGTCGTCGTCTATCTCGAACGCTGGGAGACGGCGGCGGACAACGCGAAGTTTTTCGAGTGGTGGGTCGCGCAAGGCATGACGGCGAAGCTCGGTCCGCTGGTCGCCGCGCCGCCAAAGGAAACGACGTTCACGCAAGTCATCGATTGAGCAGAAAATAAAAGGAGAGGACCATGATCATCGTGAACGGCGGCGGCGCGGACTGGGGACTGCCGGACATCAGCCCCTATGTGATGAAGACCGAAACGCAATTGCGCATGGCGGGCATCGTCTATGAGAAGCGCGCGGCGCTGCCCGAAACGGGGCCGAAAGGACAGATACCCTTCATCGAGGACGGTGGACGGCTGATCGGGGATTCGACGTTTATCCGGCTGCATGTCGAGGGCGAGTATGGTGTCGATCTCGATGCCGGGCTGTCCGCGGTCGAGCGGGCGCAGGCGCTGGCGGTCGAGATGCTGTGTGAGCATGAACTGGTGGCGACGTTGGGATATTTCCGCTGGCTGACGCCGGAGAATTTCGAGAAAGGCCCCGGTCATTTTTTTGACGGCGCGCCGGAAGAGATGCGGCCGCAACTGAAGGCGGGCTTGCTGGACGAGGTGCGCAAGGCGATGCGGGCGCGCGGTGTCGCGCGGCACAGCGAAGAGGAAGTCCTTTCGCTGGGCGTGCGCTCGCTGAAGGCGCTGGAGCTGTTGATCGGGTCGAAGCCTTATCTGATGGGCGACAGGCCGTGCGGCGCGGATGCGTTTGTGTTCGCGGTGCTGGCCGGGGTGATGACGCCGCACTTCTCCTCGCCCCTGCGCGACGCCGCCGTGAGAAGCGGCACGCTGACGGCCTATGTCTCGCGGATGATGGATCGCTACTTCCCGGAATTCGCGTGGGAAGCGGGCGTGGCGTCAGAGATACTGAAAGCGGCGTGAGAACCGCTGTGGCCCGATAATCCTCCCCAATAAGCAAGGGCCGGCGAGACTGCCGAAGCAAACTGGGAACCGGCGCGAGCGATTGCGCCGGTTTTTGTTTTGCGCGGTCGAGCAGGCGTGAGATGAAGACCGGACGTTGTTGCGGCGCATGATTTGCACCGGGGGTATTGCTGCTGAGGGGGGGGCATGAACGACCTAAGCGAACGCAAGGACTATGCGGTCCTGATCTCACTCGCGACGCGAGAAGAGGCGGAGGTCGCGGCGAGCGCGTTGCGCGCGGAAGGCGTGGATGCGTTTATTGGAAATTCCGAAACAGCCAACATGCACTGGGGTCTGACCCAGGCTATGGGTGGTTTGCAGATCATGGTTCCTGCCGCACAGATCAACCGCGCGAAGATGTTGCTGCAAAACCGGATTGAGGAGAGCGCTACCGGCGACGAGGACGAGCCTTACGATCCCGGCCGCCGGCGTGACCGCTGGAAAGCCTGGATATTGTTCGTCCTCGTGGGCGGCCCGCTACTTGTGATAGGGGTTATCTTCCTGCTCGGCGCCGCCCTCGGCAAAGCGTTCGACGGCCTCCACATCATATGGGAATACGTCGCGAACCTGTTCGGCTAATTACCGCCCCGCGAGCCGCAGGAAGCGTTCGCGGAGTTCCTGGTCGGTCTTGAAGGCGCCGGAGAACTGGGTGGTGATGGTGGACACGTCGGGGTGGTGGACGCCGCGGGTGGTCATGCACTGGTGTTTGGCGTCGATCATCACGGCGACGCCGGCGGGTTGCAGGCTTTCCTCGATGGCCTTCATGATCTGGGAGGTCATCGTCTCCTGCGTTTGCAGGCGCTTGGCGTAGATCTCGACCACGCGGGCGAGCTTGGAGATGCCCACCACGGATTCCGTCGGCAAATAGGCGACGAACGCCTTGCCAAGGAAGGGCGCCATGTGGTGCTCGCAATGCGATTCCACGTCGATGTCGCGGAGCATGACCATGTCGTCATAGCCCTTCACATCGCCAAAGGTGCGGGACAGGTAGGTCATGGGATCCTCCCGATAGCCGGAGAACCACTCCTCATAGGCGTCGACAACGCGCTGGGGCGTATCCACCAGACCCTCGCGGGCGGGATCATCCCCGGCCCAGGCGATAAGGGTGCGCACAGCCTCTTCCGCTTCATCGCGGGAAGGGCGTTTGAACGGTTCGGTTTCGGCTTGCGCCTTGCCCTTGATAACGGCGTCCATCGATTTCCGGCGGCCGGAGCCGTCCTTTCGTCTCTCTGAGGGGCGAGGGTCGAGCCGGGGCCGGCGGAAAATCACCGCATGACCCGGACTTAACGCCCGCCCGAGTTGATCCCCTCAGGGGCGCGTGAGACATAGGCGCCAAATTGGCCTGCGCCAAGCGTCTCGAACGACACACCCTTATTGAACATTCCTAACGGATCGAAAAGCCCGCCCTGCATGGATATCCGACTGCACAACACGCTTGCTCGCGAAAAGCAGGTTTTCGCCCCCGCCGACCCCGGCCGGGTCACGATGTATCTGTGCGGACCCACGGTGTATAATTACGCCCATATCGGGAATGCGCGGCCTCCCGTCGCGTTTGACGTGCTTTTTCGCCTGCTGCGCGCGAAATACGGCGCGGACAGCGTGGTTTACGCCAGCAATTTCACCGATGTGGACGACAAGATCATCCAGGCGGCGGCGGACACCGGAAAGCCGGTCTCGGAGATTACCGCGCTGTATGAGCGCATTTACCGTGAGGATATGAGCGCGCTGGGCGTTCTGGAGCCGAACTTCCGGCCGCGCGCGACCGAACACATTGGCGGCATGGTCAGCATCATCGAGACGCTGATCGCCAAGGGGCACGCCTATCAGGGCCAGAACGGCGTGCTGTTCGACGTTCCCTCGATGGAGGCCTATGGCCGCCTGTCCGGCCGCAACCGGGACGAGATGATCGCCGGCGCGCGGGTGGAGGTGGATGGCGGCAAGCGCGATCCGGCCGACTTCGCGCTGTGGAAGGCCGCCAAGCCGGGCGAGCCGGCGGAGGCGCGCTGGGACAGCCCGTGGGGCGAGGGACGGCCGGGCTGGCATATCGAATGCTCGGCCATGGCCAGCGCGGTGCTGGGCGAAACCATCGACATCCACGCCGGCGGGCTCGACCTGATCTTCCCGCACCATGAGAACGAGATCGCGCAGAGCGAATGCGCCCATGGCAAACCGATGGCGCGCTTCTGGCTGCACAACGGTTTCCTGTCGATGGACGCCGAGAAGATGTCCAAGAGCCTGGGCAATGTGAAACTCGTGAACGAACTGTTGAAGCTTCATGATGGCGAGGTGCTGCGCCTGTCGCTGTTGTCGGCGCACTATCGCCAGCCGCTGGACTGGACGGATGCGCTGCTGGCGCAGTCGAAGGCGACGCTGGACCGACTCTACAATGCGCTGCGCCGGATGAAGGATGCGGACGGGATCGAGGTGGAGGCGCCCGCCGGTGTTCTGGCGGCGCTGTGCGACGACATCAACACGCCGTTGGCGCTGGCGGAGCTGTCGGCGCTGGCGACGGAAGCCAACAAGGCGGGTGAGAAGGACTGGCCGCGGCTGAAGTCGCAAATCCTGGCGGCGGGCGATCTGCTGGGCCTCTTGCAGCAGGACCCGGACGAGTGGGCGCGCGGCGACGAGGGCGACGCGGCGCGGATCGACGCGCTGGTGGCCGAACGGGTGGCGGCGCGCAAGGCGAAGGACTTCGCGCGGGCGGACCAGATCCGGAAGGATCTGGAAGCCGAGGGCGTGGAGATCATGGACGGCGCGGCCGGTTCGACCTGGCGGCGGATCTGACGCCGGAAGCCTGCCCCATGCGGGACGGGTTTGACGGCGAGGCGGCGGCGGATCATTCTGCTGCGGGCCGGAACAACAGGGGCAAGGCATGCGTGCGGTTAGATCGGGCGTTATGGCGGGCGTGATGCTGGCCGGGTTGGCGGCGTGCGCCAGCGGGTCGGCGACGACGGGAATACGGCCGCCGCAGGGCGCCGGACCCGGCGGCACCAATTTCGGCCACTGGGCGCGCGATCAGGAAGGCGCGGTGGATTCCGAATTCCGCACCCACATCATGAGCCGCTGGAATATCGGCCAGGAAGCCGCCGCGCGCGCCGCGCTGGAAACGGACGGCTTCAAGTGCGTCGACGGCAACCGGCCCGAGGCGCAACCCGTGCCGGTGCTGGACTGCAACTTCACCTATCAGGTGAACGAGGACGTGCACGCCTGGACGGTGGAGTTCTCCGCCGGGGACAAGGAGCCCAAGGCCCGCTATGTGCGCACGCAGGTCCGCAATCCGATGATCGATTATGACGCCAAGGGCCGATAGCCCGCACGCCGTCAGCAGTCCGCCCCAAAGCCTGCGCGCGAAAGCATCCGGCGTGCCTGTGACGGCTTCGCGGGAGTGTTCGCCGTGAGCTATGTGCTCGAACCCGATGAAGCGCTGGGGCGCGGTATCGCGCGGATCATCGCCGGTCAGGTTGGAAAACTGCGCGAGGCGTGCGCGGAGAACGCCGGCGGCGACGGATTCGTGCATCGCGCGCGAGTGCGATGCAAGCGTATCCGCGCGGCGTTGCGCCTCGCCCGGCCATTGATGGCGGAAAAGGATTATGCGCGCGAGAATGCGTTCTGGCGCGATGCGGGGCGGGAGCTATCGAGCCTGCGCGACCTGTCCGCGCGGGTGGAGGCGCTCGACGCGCTGCGGCCGCTGCTGGACCAGGAAGCCGGGGCGGCGGGCGTGAAGCGGCTGGAGACGCGGTTCCGTGCGGAGCGCGACGGCGTGAAGACTGAGAGCGCCGGGACGAGCCCCATCTTCATCTTCTGCGATCGCGTTGCGCAGGCGACGGCGGATCTGGAGCGGGAAATCGAGCCTGGCGATGCGGAAGCGCTGGTGCGGGCGCTGGGGCGCGGCTATGCGGCGGCGCGGCGGCAGATGAAGGCGGCGCTGCGCAAGGGCACGCCCGAGGCGTTTCACGATTGGCGCAAGCAGGCGAAATATCACGCGTTGCATGTGCGGCTGTCGCGCAAGGTGTTTCCGGTTCTGGAGGATCGCGTGAAGGCGGCGCGCGATCTGGGAGAGCATCTGGGCGCGGTGCAGGATATCGAAGTGGTGTTGCAGGGCCTTTCGCCGCGCGCCGTGCGTTTGCGGAGAGCGCTGGAGGCGCGGCGGGCGATGATGATGGGCGACGCGTTCCAGGCGGGGGAAGACCTGTTCGGCGTGCGGCGCCGGACGTGGCTGAAATCACTGGAACCGGCGGCGGAGATGGCGGCGGCTACGGAATGACGCCTTGATCCCGGACGGGTTCGGGACGATCTAGGGATCATGTTCGGCGAGCTTTATCACAACCGGGTTCTGGAACTGGCGGCGGATATTCCGCATCTGGGCCGGCTGGATGCGCCGCACGGGTCGGCGCTGAAGG
>CAZJZQ010000073.1:0-6080 GCA_964550535.1 uncultured Rhizobium sp. | reverse complement strand
CTGAAGGTGTCGCGCGTTTGCGGCTCGACCGTGAATGTCGATGTGACGCTGGATGCGGAGGGGCGCGTCGCCGCCATCGCGGTTGATCCCCACGCGTGCGCGCTGGGGCAGGCGGCGACCTCCATTCTGGCGCGGGTCGCGGTGGGCAAGTCGCTCGACGAGATCAGGGCGGCGCGCGATGTGCTGCGCGCCATGCTGAAAGAGGGGGGCGCTGCGCCCAGCCTCGGCGATGGCGATTTCTGGGAATTGCGCCATCTGGAACCAGTGCGCGATTACCCGCCGCGCCATACGTCCACCCTGCTGGCGTTCGACGCTGCGGTGGAAGCGATGGAGAAGGCGCTGGCGGCGCGGGGGTGACTCCGTTGTTGGCGCGAGCGTGCGGGGCGCGCCTTACCTCGCCTTCGGCGGCATCACCGGCAATGACGAAGACAGGCCGCCGTCGACGGCGAGGGCCTGGCCGTTGATGTAGCTGGCGTCGTCGGAGGCGAGGAAGAGGGCGACTTTCGCGATCTCGTCCGGTTGGCCGGCGCGGCGGAGCGGGTTGAGCTGGCCGATGCGGTCGTCGGTGCCTTTTTCGCGGGCGCGGTCGAAGATGGTTTTGGTCATGCCGGTTTCGATCAGGCCGGGGCAGATCGCGTTGACGCGAACATTGGTTCCCGCGAGTTGGTTCGCGGCCAGCGACACCAGCGAGATGACGCCTGCTTTGGAGGCGGAGTAGGCCGGGCTGCCTGCGCCATTGCGAATGCCCGCGACGCTGGCGGTGCAGACGATGGCGCCGCCGCCGCGCTTGATGATCTCCGGCGCGCCGATCTGGATGGCGAGCATGGGACCGATGAGGTTCACCTGGAGGATGTTGCGCCACGCCAGTTCGTCCTGCTCCCACAGGCCGACAGGGCCGCCGGAAATTCCGGCGTTGGCGTAGATGATGTCGAGGCCGCCATATGACTGGACGGCCGCGCCGATGATGCGCTTCACGTCGGCGGGATCGCCCGCATTGGCTTCAAGCGCCTTGGCCGTGCCGCCGGACGCCGTAATCATGGCGATGGTGTCGTGGACGGCGGGGGATTTGTCGGCGGCCACGATGCTGGCCCCTTCGGCGGCGAACAGGATGGCGGAGGCGCGGCCGATGCCGGAGGCGGCTCCCGTTACGACAACCGACTTGCCTGTGAACCTGCCCATGGCGCTTTCCCTGTGTGTATTCCTCGCGGGGTGTTTAGGCCGTGTTTCCTCTTTGGGAAAGCGCTGGCGAGCGGTATTCGAGGGACGCTAGTATGACGGGAAACCGGGTGGCCCGGCCGGGCCATGCAAGGGAGGGTTGCATGATGCGTGGTCTGCTGGGCGCCGCGGCGCTGGTTCTGGCTGTTGCCTGCACGCCTGAGGCGACGGGGCCGACTGCCGAGGAAATCGCTGCGGAAAGCGCGCGGCTGACGCAGTTCCTGGATGCGGCTTATGAGGAGGCGTTGCAGCGCAACCCGGAAGGGCTGACCGTGCTGGGCCGCAAGGAGCACTACGACAAGCTGAATGACCGCACAGAGGCGGCGGCGGACGCCGAGTTCGAATGGCTGAAGGCGAACGTGGCCGAAATGAAGTCGTCGTTCGACTACGTCAGGCTGGACGATGAATCGAAGACGTCCTTCGATGTCTGGGAAGCGGGGCTGACCGATTCCGAGCTGAGCCGGAAGTATCGCCGTCACGGCTATATCTTCATCCGCAACGGGCCGCACACGGAGCTGGCCAACTTCCTCATCAACTTCCATCGCGTGGATGAAAAGTCCGACATGGAGGCGTATATCGCGCGCGTGTCGCAGGTGGATGATGCGCTTGACGTGCTGGTGGAGCGGGCGGCGGCTTCGGCGGCGGAGGGCGTGCGGCCGCCGCTGTTCGCGTTCGACCAGTCGCTGGAGGAAAGCCGCAAGGTGGTGAGCGGGGCGCCGTTCTCGGCGGGGCCGGATTCGCCATTGTTCGCCGACGCGAAGGCCAAGATCAAGGCGCTGCAAGACGGCGGAAAGATTACGGCGCAGGAAGCCTCCACGTTGCAGCAGCAGATCATTGATGCGCTGACCGGCGAAGTGAAGCCGGGCTATGACCGGCTGATCGCCTTCCTCGGCGCCGAGCGGATGAAGGTTCCCGAGGAAGCCAAGGGCGCGTGGTCGCTGCCGGACGGCGCAGGTTACTACAACACCATGCTGAAATTGCAGACCACGACCGGCATGACGGCCGAACAGATCCATGAGCTGGGCCTGTCGGAAGTGGCGCGCATCCACGGCGAGATGGAGAAGATCAAGGAGCAGGTCGCTTTCGCCGGCACGCTGCCGGAGTTCTTCACCTTCGTGCGGACGGACGACCAGTTCCACCTGCCGGACACGGACGAGGGCCGCGCGCAGTATATCAAGCTGGCCGAGGATTATCTGGCCGGCATGGATGCGAAGCTGCCCGAATATTTCGGCATCCTGCCCAAAGCCGGTCTGGTGGTGAAGCGCGTCGAGGCGTTCCGCGAGGAAGCGGGCGGGGCGCAGCACTATTATCCCGGCACGCCGGATGGTTCGCGGCCGGGGGTGTTCTACGCCCACCTCTCTGACATGAAGGCGATGCCGACCTATGAGCTGGAGGCCATCACCTATCACGAGGCCAATCCCGGCCACCACATGCAGATCTCGATCGCGCAGGAGCTGACGGGTCTGCCGCAATTCCGCGGGCAGGCTTTCCATACGGCCTATGTCGAAGGCTGGGCGCTCTACACCGAGACGCTGGCCAAGGAGATGGGGTTCTATCACGACCCGTATTCCGACTATGGCCGCCTGTCCGCCGAGTTGTGGCGCGCGATCCGTCTGGTGGTGGATACGGGCCTGCACGCGCAAGGATGGAGCGAGGAGCAGGCGGTGCAATACTTCCTGTCCAACTCGTCGGTGCCGGAAGCTGCGGTGCGTTCGGAGATCCGGCGTTACATCGTGTGGCCGGGCCAGGCGACCTGCTACAAGATCGGCATGCTGAAGATCCAGGAGCTGCGCGCCGCGGCCCAGGCGGCGCTTGGCGACAGGTTCACCATGGGCGGTTTCCACGACACCGTGCTGAGCGGCGGAAGCCTGCCTCTGCCGGTTCTGGAGACGCGGGTGAACCGCTGGGCCGAGACTGTGAAAACGACAGCGCCGTAACACGGCTGTCACACTGAACGCCATAAAGGCGGGGCGGCGTTGTCGCTGCGCGTGTCGGGAGAAGCGGGATGTTCAAGCGTTATCTGTTCGCGGGTCTGGCGGCGGGGCATCTCGCGCTTCTGGCGGCGTGCGACACGGGCGGCGGCGCGCCGACGGCGGCGCAGATCGCGGCGGAGAGCGCGCGGTTGACGGAATATCTCAACGCCGAGTTCGAGGAAGAACTGGCGATGAGCCCGGAGCGCCTGACGTCCATCGGCCGCAAGGAACAGTATGACAGGCTGAACGACTACAGCGAGCAGGCCGTGACCGAGCGGCTGGAATGGCGGCGGCAGAGCGTCGCCGGCATGAAGTCGCAGTTCGACCCCGCGAAACTGGACGAAGCGTCGCGTACGTCGTTCGATATCTGGGCGCTGGAGCTGGATCGGGCGGAGGAGCGCGACAAGTGGCGGCGCCACGGCTACATCTTCGCGCGCGGCGGCGTGCATACGGGCCTGCCCACCTTCCTCATCAATCTGCATGAGGTGAAGGAGGTCTCCGACATGGAGGCCTATAACAGCCGTCTCGCCAACATCGCCAACGCCATAGACCAGACGATGGAGCGTGCGCAGCTGAACGCCGCCGCCGGCGTGCGGCCGCCGCGTTTCGCCTATGAGGAAAGCATTGCGGAGGCGCGCAAGGTCATCACCGGGCGTCCGTTCGACGACAGCAATGCGGACTCGCCGCTGTGGGGCGATGTGACGGCGAAGATCGCGGCGCTGAAAGCGGCTGGCAAGGCCGGCGATCAGCAGGCGCTGGCGCTGACCGAAGTGGCTGAGGCGCACCTGACCACCAAGGTGAAGCGCGCCTATGAGGACCTGATCGCGTGGCTGGAAGCGGACAAGGCGAATGCTCCGGTGGAAGCCAGGGGCGTGCTGACGCTGCCGGATGGGGCGTCCTACTATAACGCACAGCTGAAGTTGCAGACCACCACGGAGATGACGGCGGACGAGATCCACGAACTGGGCCTTGCCGAAGTCGCACGCCTGCGTGGCGAGATGGAGGCGGTGAAGGCCCAGGTGGGCTTTGACGGCACGCTGGACGAGTTCTTCGTTTTCATGCGCACCAATCCGCAATTCATTCTGCCCAACACGGATGAAGGCCGCGCGCAGTACATCAGGCTGGCGGAAGATCACCTCGCCGCGATGAAGGCGAAGCTGCCGGAATATTTCGGCGTGCTGCCGAAGGGCGAGCTGGTGGTGAAACGCGTGGAGCCGTTCCGCGAACAGCCCGGCGCCGCGCAGCATTATCGCCGGGGTTCGGTGGATGGTTCACGGCCGGGCACGTTCTACGCCCATCTCAGCGACATGAACGCCATGCCGGTGTTCCAGCTTGAGGCCGTCGCCTATCACGAGGGCAATCCGGGTCACCACATGCAGGGCACGATCGCGCAGGAGATGACGGGCCTGCCCGTGTTCCGCACGCAGTATGGCTATACGGCCTTCTCCGAAGGCTGGGCGCTCTACACCGAGGCGCTGGCGAAGGAGATGGGTTTCTATACCGATCCCTATTCCGACTTCGGCCGTCTTTCGACCGAGATCTGGCGCGCCGTGCGTCTGGTGGTGGACACCGGGCTGCATGCCAAAGGCTGGAGCGAGGAAGAGGCGGTGCAATACTTCCTCGCCAACTCCGCGTCGGCGGAAGGCGCGGTTCGTTCCGAAATCCAGCGCTATATCCTCAGCCCCGGTCAGGCGACGACCTACAAGATCGGGATGCTGAAAATCCAGGAGCTGCGTGAAGCCGCGAAGACCGGGCTTGGCGACAAGTTCGACATCCGCGCTTTCCATGACGTGGTGCTGGGCAGCGGCGGCGTGCCTCTGCCCGTGCTGGAAACGCTGGTGCAGCGCTGGGTGGAGCGGGTGAAGGCGGCGGGGTAATCCGGCCGGCTACTGCTCCAGGCCCATCCGGTCGCGGTACCAGGCGACATAGTCGCGGGCTCGGGCTCGGGCTTCTTCCTCGACTGAGTCCCAGCCGAAGGCGTAGCGCGCGGCGAAGCCGTTCACGCCCCACTGGTCGTATTGTTCGACATGGTGAACCTCGTGCGCCCAGAGGGCGAGGTTCTTGGTCAGCGCTTCATCCTTGAAGACGATGGTGTCGATCAGCGTCACGGCGGCGGCGTTGCCATTGCGGATGGCGAAGCCGGCGAGGCCGTCCGGCGAGATGTCGCCAACCTTGTAGCGGATCTTGTCCAGCGTCTCGTCCGGATAGAAGGGCGAGAGACCGCGGCGGATATCGCCGGGGATGGGCTGGGCGTCCACGCGCGCTTCGTTGCGCGAACGCATCAGCGCGTTTTCCAGCGCGCGGGCGATGACGTTGGAGCCGTAATTCAGCTGTAGCCGCATCAACTGGCGCGTCGGCTGGGCATAGAAATTATAGCTGCCGCCGGAAGGCGGATCAGCCAGCGCGGAGGTGGCGGCGGGCGCGGACAGAAGCAGTCCGGCCATGGATATGCAGGCTAAACGGCGAAGCATGTCATCCCTCTGAGGAATCCCCCATCGTCATCCGTGACCATGACGGATCGCTCATGAATGGGCCCTGAATGTGGCGGGCGGTGCGGTAGGGCTTATGGTGCGACGCTTCAACTCCAACCCTTGCGGCCGGTGCTGACGATCAACCGCCGCCGTGGAAATGGTCGTAGATACGCTGCGCCAGGGCGGCGTTGACGCCTTCGACGGAGGCGAGGTCTTCCACTGTCGCGCGGGAGACGCCGCGCGCGGAGCCGAAGCGGTGCAGCAGCGCTTTTTTCCGCGCCCCGCCGATGCCGGTGATTTCATCCAGCGGGTTCTTGGTGATGCCGGCGGAGCGTTTGGCGCGGTGGGCGCCGATGGCCCAGCGGTGCGCCTCGTCGCGCAGGCGCTGGAGGTAGTAGAGCGCGGGGTCGTTGGGCGGGAG
>CAZJZQ010000072.1:0-17334 GCA_964550535.1 uncultured Rhizobium sp. | reverse complement strand
CATGTACGCAAGGAGATCGGCCCGATCGCCTCGCCCGACCTGATCCAGTTCGCGCCGGGCCTGCCCAAGACGCGCTCCGGCAAGATCATGCGCCGCATCCTGCGCAAGATCGCGGAGAACGATTTCGGCGCCCTCGGCGACACATCGACGCTCGCCGAACCCGCAGTCGTGGACGACCTGATCGCAAATCGCCGGAACAGGTAGGTGCTTCTGTCTTCACAGTAATCCGCCGGCGGCGCTCCCGTGATGCATCAAGCCTTGCATTGCGGCGGCGGGCGCCCGATCTGGTCGTCAGCGAGTATGTGAGACAGGGACGCTGATTCGTGGCGCGCGAAACGGGCCGACTGACAAAATGGTTCGACGATCGCGGTTTCGGTTTCATTCGCCGCGACGGCGGCGCGGGTGAACTCTACATTCACATCAAGGATATCCAGCGCGATGGCCATCGCCCGGCCGTTGGCGACCGTATGAGCTTTGCGGTTGCACAGGGCAAGAACGGACGCCCCTCCGCAGTGCGTGCGCAGTTGATTGCCGCCCCTCCGCCCCAAACGCCCGATGAGCCGCAGCGCGCCACGCGTCCGCCGCCGCCACCGTCGGCCATGTTGGCGCCGCGTATCTGGGCCGCGGCCACGCTGCTCGGCCTGTTGGCCGCCAACATCGCGCTCAACCTCCTGCCGGTGTGGGTCGCCGCGCTCTATTTCATCGGAGGGGCGTGTTCATTCTATCTCTACCGCCTCGACAAGCACGCCGCCGGCCGCAACTACATGCGCACGCCGGAGCGCAAACTGCATCTGATCGATATCACCTTCGGCATCGTCGGCGGACTGCTGGCGCAACACCATTTCCGGCACAAGACGTTCAAGCCGCGCTTTGTGATGACGACAGCGCTGATCACGGCGCTGCACGTGCTGGTTCAGGGGTTCATTCTTTCGGACGTGTTCGCCCCGGGCAGTCTCGGCGCCGCCCTTCGTGCGCTGGGCATAAATCTGGGACAATAGGCGGCTGAACCAGCCGCGCTAAACCGCGATATCCAGATCGTCGAGGTCGAAGACGTCATCATCGTCCAGCGCTTCGTCGCGTGGGCCCGGACGCCCAAAGCGGGCGATGGCGTCGAACAGCGTTTCACGAACAATCGGCTTGGCGACGTGATCGTCGGCGCCCGCGTCCTTCGCCTCGGCGACGTGATCGTCGGTCGCGTTGGCGGACACGGCGATGATCGGCGTCCGCGAACGGTTGTTGGCCTGCTCCCACTCACGGATGGCGCGCGTGGCCGCAAGACCGCCCATGATCGGCATCTGCAGATCCATCAGCACCATGTCGAAACGCCCGCGCGAGAACCTGTCCACCGCCTCGCGGCCGTTCTCGGCGAAAGTGATCTCCAGCCCGCTCTGCGCCAGCAGCAGCTCCACCACGCGCCGGTTCATCGGGTTGTCCTCGGCCACCAGCAACCGCAGGTTTTCGAGATTGGTTTCCGCCTCGAAATCCTCGATCTCCACGGCGGCCAGCTGGCCCAGCGCAGCGATGCGGTCGCGCGACAGCGGGATTTCCGCCGCGAATGTGGAGCCCTCGCCCTCTTTCGAGGTCGCGGAGACCTTGCCGTTCATCAGTTCGACAAGGCGCTTCACAATCGACAGGCCCAACCCCAGCCCGCCATAACGGCGCGAGGTCGAGATGTCGGCCTGTTCAAACCGGTCGAAGATTTTCTCGGCGATGTCCTGCGAGAAACCGACGCCGGTGTCAGTGACCGTCAGATGCAACACGGTCTTGCCGTCGTCAGTGTCCTGCACAGACGAGTTGACGCTGATCGCCCCCTTGTCAGTGAACTTCACCGCATTGTTCAGCAGGTTGCCCAGCACCTGCTGGATGCGAACCGGATCGCCGCGGAACACGCCGTCAATGCTGGCGGAAATGAAGCTGTCGAAGGCGAGACCTTTCGCCTCCGCGCGCGTGCGCGCCGCCTCGCAGGTCGCGCGCAGTGTTTCTTCCAGCTCGAACGGGCGAATCTCGAACTGGATATCGTCGCCCTCCAGACGCGAGAACTCCACCAGATCGTCCATCACACGCAGCAGCGTGCGGCCCGATGTGGAGATCAGGCGCACCATCTCGGACTGGCGCTCGTCCATCTGCGTGCGCAGCAGCACTTCGGACACGGCCAGCACGCCATTCAGCGGCGTGCGGATTTCGTGGCTCATATTGGACAGGAAGTCGGACTTCGCGGCCGCCGCGACCAGTGCGCGCTGCTCCGCCTCCATGGCCTTCAATTCGATGTGCTTGCGTGCGGTGATGTCCTGAATCACGGCGAAGGCGCGCGCGGGCGATCCTTTCACCGTCTTCAGGATACGCACCGACGCCGCATGCCAGACTTCACGCCCGTCGCCCAGCGCAACGCGGTATTCGGCGGTATAGGGCGGCCCGCCGCCGAGATGCGCGCGCCATTTGGAGCCCAGCATGTCGCGGTCGGCGGGATGAATCCAGCTGTCCTGCCCGGTCAACGAGTCATAGGTCGGGCGCTGCGGGAAGAACTGCTTCCAGTCGCCTTCGAGATTCATTTCGCGCTTTTCGAAGTCGAGCTCCCAGATCATCATCTGGGACATCGACATGCCGAACGCCATGCGTTCCTTCGAGGATTCCACCTCGTGTTGCGCCCGCACGATTTCCGAAACGTTCTCGTGCATGATGACGATGCCGCCAATATCGCCGTCCGCATCCCGCCACGGCGCGCATGACCAGCGCAGCCAGCCCGCCCCACCGTCGGCGCTCTCGAACTCGTCGCGGTCATGGCGCATCACTTCGCCGCGCATCACGCGGCGATGCACCGTGCGCCATTTCTCCGGCAACCATGGCTGCACGTCGTACAGGCTGCGGCCGAGGACATCCTCCTCTGCGAGCGACAGGTCTTCGAGCCAGCCGCGGCTGGCCATCAGCAGGCGCATGTCGCGGTCATACATCGCCATCGCAATCGGGGCGGCGGCGACGAAGCGGCGAACGGTGGAGTCCGAATTCATCGCAGCCTGCAACGCCGCGTGGCTGTCGGTCTTGTCGACCACGACGCCGTGCATGCCCTGAAGCTGGCCGCTTGAATCGATCGATGGGGCGCCCGCAACACGGATCACGCGGATCGACCCGTCGGGACGGCGGAAACGGAAGGTGGCCTGCAACGCCCGGCGCTTGTCATACGCCTCGCGCGCGGCGGTCATGGCGGAGGCGCGGTCGTCCGCCTCGATCATGTCCGCGAAGTCGTTGAGCACCAGCGCGGGCGCCGAGGGATCAATGCCCAGAATGCGCGAGGCGCCGGCCGAGCAGGTCAGCTTCAGGTCGCGGCCTGCGCGCCAGTGGCCGATATCGCCTACCTGTTCCACCGCGTCACGGGCGGAGGCTGTCTCCTGGCGTTCGCGCTCCTGCACTTCCTGGCGGGTCACGTCGCGGCCCATGAAGGCGATCAGGCCGTCAGGCCCGAGCCACGAAAACTCCGCCTCGATCAGATGCGTGTCGCGGCCGATGCGGAAGCGCAGCGGCATGGCGCGCACCGCCGACTGTTCGTTGAGGCTTTGCAGCGCGGCGCGGCACGCCTCGCGCTTGTCGGGTTCGACATAGGAGAGGATCGAGGCATCGTGCGCCCCGCCCGCCGGACCCGTCAGGCGGCGATAGGCGATATTGGCGCGCAGCACGCGGCCCTGAGCATCGATCAGGGCGAAAGCCTCGGACACCGAATTGAGAAAATGACCGGCCGCGCTGCTGAAGCAACGATCGATCTCGTCGATGGACGAGCTTCCGTCCGGCGTCGGGTAGGCAAGCGTCATTTACGTCAGCACGGGCCTGAAATTGAGCCGTGAATCTGCCGTTGCAAGGGTTAACAAAACCCCACGTTTTCAAACACGCTTCCGCCGTGACCCTTTGCTTACAACGGCTTAGCTTTAGCCCCGTGACGCAAGGGAATATGCCTGCCGCATAGTCCCGATCCCATCCATCCGGAGGGTGAAGGCGGTCCAGTCATCGGCCGAATCAATACCCGCCCAGACCGCCTCCACCTCGTCGATCAGGAGGGAGTCCGGCCGCTCCTGTGCGAAGTAGGGATGCGCCAGTCTTTCCGGCCTGTCCGCAGGCTGTGCGACCAGCCGGCGGCGCACCGGCTCAAAGGCGGGCGCGCCATAGAGCGGGGCCATCGGGCCCGCCATCGCACGCCCCTCGCTCGCCGCCCCGCCGAACCAGTCGAAGAATACCTGCGGCCACCGCGCGCGGGTTTCCCCCATCCAGCCGAACAGGACTTTCAGCAGCTCGGTATCCCCGGCCTCCTCGCCCAGTCCGAGGCCGAGCGCGCCCAGCATGCGCCGCCGGAAGGCTTCGCGATACGCATCCGCGAATGGCTCCAGTGCGGATTCCAGCGGGCCGGTCTCGCACACCAGCGCGAGCGCGGAGGCGAGTTGCGACAGGTTCCACAACACCGCCTGCGGCTGCCGGCCGAAACGGTAGAAACCGGTCTCGTCGAAATACGCCGCGACGAAATTCGGATCGGAGTAAGGCAGGAAACGCCACGGGCCATAGTCAAAACTCTCGCCGGTCACCACCATGTTGTCGGTGTTCAGCACGCCGTGCACGAATCCCGCCGCCATCCATGAGGCGGCGAGATCCGCGCTGGCCATCGTCACCATGCGCAGCAGGCCCGCCGCAGAGGCCGCCATGTCCGCCCCTTCGGCCTCCGGATGAAAATGGCGGACGCAGTAGGCGACCAGTTCGCCCATGGCGGATGCGTCGTCCATATAGGCCAGCCGCTGGAACGTGCCGAAGCGCACATGGCTGTGCGACAGCCGCACCAGAACAGACGACCGCGTTGGCGATGGCTCGTCATGGCGGTGCAACTGTTCGCCCGTCTCAATCAGCGAGAACGCCTTCGACGTATAGACGCCCAGCGCCTCCAGCATTTCCGCCGCCAGCACCTCGCGCACGCCGCCCTTCAGCGTCAGCCGCCCGTCGCCGGTGCGCGACCATGGCGTGCGGCCCGATCCCTTGGCGCCGAAATCGAGCAGACGCCCCGCATCGTCACGCAATTGCGCGAACAGGAAGCCGCGCCCGTCGCCGATCTGCGGATTGTAGGTTCCGAACTGATGGCCGTGATAGGCCAGCGCCAGCGGCTTCTCCAGCGATCCCGGCAAGGGTTCGAACTTGCCGAAATGCTCCGCCCATTTCTGATCGCTCAGCCCGCCCAGCCCCACACGCTCCGCCCAGCGCTGATTGCGCCAGCGGATCACATGCTGGGGGAACGCGGCGGGTTCGACCTCGGCATGAAATCGCGCGTCGAGTTCGAGGATGGCCCGTTCGGGGCGATAGAGAGCCGTCATTGCACCTGCGCCAGCAGCGCCGCCGTCTCCTGCGTACAGCCGGAGAGCATCGCGGAGACAAAAGCACTGGCGGCAAAACGGTTCATGCAAATCTCCCTCACATTCATGCTGCGCGGACATGCACGAAGCCGCAAGCGAAGCGCCCGAACGATTTTCCCGGCCGGCGCCTTGATGCCGCCCAAATTCTGCGGCACACAGCCGCATGTCGGGGGACATTTCCCAAGACATCCATCAACCGGAGCCACGAATGCGGCGAACGAACATCACCTGTTCGCCCCTGCTCATGCCAGGGGCCGGTCAACGCCCCCGGTCCGTATCCGGTAGCGTCTGACCTCACAAAACAAACCCGGCCTGCGACGCGCATGTGCGCGTGCGTGCAGCCGTCCTTTCCGTTCCGCTGATAGCGGACGGCGAGCCTTGTCGAGAGGAGACGCGGCCATGGTCGCGCACCTGAGCCATTCTGACGTGCATGCTCGCACGGTCACGCCGCTTCTGGCGTTTGTTGCTGGTGAATTCGCCGGCGCCGTCGCGCGCGTATGGCCCGCCCCGCACGCCGGATTCTATGCCCTGCCCGCAGCCCGCCGCCATGCAACGGCCATCGTTCTGGCGGACCTCGCCCAGCGCGAGATGCCGGCTGCGGAGCTGCGCCGCCTGACCGGGTTCGCGCGCGACACCATGGTGGCGGAGGCCCTGGCCGACGCTCCCGCGCCGGGCCTGATGCGCGCGCTCTCCCGCGCGGGCGAAATCCTGTGGCGGCCCGCGGACTATGAGGTTTTCCTGCGCCTTTTCCGCGACCCGATGGCGAACGAGGCGCTGCGCCACATGGGGGAAATCCGCCCGGCGGCCTTTGCGCCGATCGCGCGTCTGCCTGCGGCGCTGCGCGTTGCGCCGGTGCTGCGTGTTCTGCCCGGCGAAGCGGCGGCGGACGATCTCGCCATCGCCTTCGATCTCGCCGTTCGCATGCGCCAGGGCGACGCCGCCAGCCGCATTGCGCGCCGCTGGACGTCCGGCGGCGATACGGCCGCCGTGTTTGGCCGCGCCGCCGACGACCTGACGCCCGATGCTTTCCGCGCGCCGGAGCCCGCACCGCGTCTGCCTCCTGCTTTCGAGCGGGTGATGACGCGCAAGCAGCTGGAGAGCATTGCGCTGGATTTCCGCAACTGCCTCGCGGGACACTCCAGCCGCATCGCGGAAGGGCGCATGGCCGTTTATGTGTGGCGCACCGAACCCGCCGCCGCGATCGCGCTCAACTGGGATGTGGCGGGCTGGCGTCTGGCCGAAGCCAAGCTGGCGGACAACGCCGATCTGTCCACCCCGCGCCTGCGCGAACTCGCAGGCATTGTGGCGGCGGCAGGCGTGCGGACGGGACCGTCCGTGGAGAGCATGATCCAGCGTCTCCACAACCATGCAAGCGACTATCCGCACCAACAACGTCTCCCCGGGCGCGAGTTCATCGACCAGCTCGCACTCGGCGATCTCTGGAGCTGAAGGCCCACGCCCGCGAGGAGAAAGGTTCTACAGGAACCAACCGCGCAGGCGTGGGTTTCAGCTTTGCCAGTGGAGTGGTCAGCGTGCTGAAACTGTCCCGCCCGGATATGTCCCGTTTTGCACCGGCCAACTGGTCACGGCGTGAACGCCGGTGGGTGATCGTCGGCGCTTCGGCGATCCTAGGGCTGGTTGCGGCGTGGTTTCTGCTGATGCTGGCCATGACCAATCCGCGCTTTGCAACGCCCGTTGTGAACTGGGGCCTCGGCGCTTTCGCTGACGATGAGGCGAAGGTTCGTTCCGCGCGTCTGCGTCATGTTTTTTCATCCACCTTCGATATCGACGCGATGAACTGGCCGGGCCGTCTCACGGCGGAAGAGATCAACATCCGCGTCGATTTTCTGGGCTGGTTGCCGGCGCGCCGCTGGACGCGCCATATCTGGTTGCGGGATGGGGATTTCACGCTGGCCGATACGGGCGACAGCTCGACGCCGTTCAACCCGCACAAATATGTGGATCGCGTCGATATCCGGAATCTCGACATCCGCTTCACGCGCAAGGAGCGCGAGCGGGTCATCACCATTGAAACCGCCAGCGGCTCCTTCGCCGCCGGCAGCGTGAAGGCCGAAGCCGCCGCCGGCCGCAACCGCCTCAGCTTTGACGGGCTGGCGCGCGCGGGGTTCTCCGGCGACCTCACGGGACAGGTCACCGCGAAAGGCGAGAACATCGCCGAGCTTGCGGAGTTCGTCGGCGCATCCGCTCCTGATACGCCGCCCTTCGACCTCACCGGCAAACTGGCGATGGCGACGCGGAACTGGACCGTCAGCGGCCTGAACGGGACGATGGGAGACAGCGATATCTCTGGCCGCGTGCGCATCGATCTGCGCCAGGACAAACCGTTCCTTGACGTGGCGCTCGCCTCATCCGAGCTGGACTTCGACGACATGGGCGTGGTCTTCGGCCTGCCCACCCGCATCGGCGAGAACGAAACGACCAATGAGGAACAACGCGAAGCGCAGGCCGCCTACAACGCCTCGTCCCGCCTCATCCCGGATGCGGAGATCGACTTCAGCCGCCTCGCCGCCATCAACGGCGACTTCATCTTTGAAGCGACGAAGATCGTCGACGCCCCCGCCGGGTTGAGCGCTCTGGTTCTCGAAGGCGCGCTGCGTGACAGCGTGATGGAGTTCACCCGCGTCAGCCTCGCCAGCGGCTCTGGCCAGCTTGAAGGCCAGGTGAAAATCGACGCCACGCAGGACCCGGCGCACACGCATGCGCAAGGCGTGCTGAAGGACGCCCCCATCGCCACCCTGCTCGGCTCCCAGATGGTGCGCGGCGATCTTCAGGGCCGGTTTGAACTCGATCTCGTGGGCTCTGACTTCCGTTCCGCTTTCGGCTCATCCAACGGCACGGCGGGCGTGTGGTCGGCGAATTCCGAACTCGCCAAAATCGCCACGGAGGGCGCGGGGCTCGACCTTGGCGAAATCCTTCTCCTGCTCGCTGAACAGGATGAGGTGGAGTATTTGCAGTCGCGCTGCTTCGCAGCCAGCGTGAAGGTTACGGACGGCCTCGCGCGCATCGAACCCGCCGTGATCGATAACAAGGACAGCCTCGTCACCGCCGAGGGCGACGTGAACCTCAAGAACGAGCGCATGGCGATCAAGGTGGACGCCCACCCGAAGGACGTTTCGATCGGCACCATCTTCGGCGACATCAAGGTCGGCGGCACGCTGCGCAATCCGGAGCTGGATTATCTCTCGGGCGATATCCTGCTGCAAACCGGCATCGCCGCCGCGCTGGCCAGCATCGCGGGACCGCTGGCGGCCATTCCCTTTCTTGAACTTGGCGGCGGCGAGGATGCCAACTGCGCCGAACTCCTTGCCGGCGCCCGCCAGCAGGGGCCCGGCGGCCGCGGCTGATTACAAGCGCACTTCGCCGTTCGTGATCCGCGCAAATATCTCCGCGTCCAGCGGCACGTAAGCCGCGCGCTCCGCATCCGCCACGAACAAAGGATCGGCGACGGTTGCGGGATCGAACCCCGCCGCAACCAGATCCACCTTGCGGTATTTCATCGTGCCGGTCGTTTCCGCTTCCTGCGTCAGCCGCAAGAACACCGGCCGCGCATAGACCGGCAGGGCGCGCGAGAGGTGCGCGTAGAACGACGCCATGTCGATGGCGCCCGAAGCCGTCACCGCCGCCATGCCCGCCCGCCCCTCATATCCCGGGGCCTGCACGCCATAGACAACAGCATGCGCCACGCCGGGGAAGGACGAGATCGCGATCTCCACCTCGGTCGTCGATACGTTCTCGGACTTCCAGCGATACGTGTCGCCGATCCGGTCGACGAAATAGATATAGCCGTCCGCATCCTTGCGCATCAGGTCCCCGGTGCGGAACCACATGTCGCCCTTTTCGGCCACGTCGCGCAGGATTTTCTTCTTTGACTGCGCCTCGTCATTATAGCCGTCGAAACGCTGGCGCGGTTCGTTCGTGATCGGCCCCACTGCTTCGCCCGGCTCGTTCACGCCGGCTTCGATGCACAGACCGTCGGGCCCGCGCACCGGCTCCTCGGCCGTTACATCAAACTTCACCAGCCGCCCTTTCAAGCGGGTCTTCAGGATCGGCGGCACGCGGCCCACGGCGCCGATGCGGCCGTCGAGGTTGAAGTAGTTCACATTGCCCTCGGTCGAACCGTAGAACTCGGTCAGCTTGCGTATCCCCGTACGCTCCACGAACTCCGCCCACACGTCGGCGCGCAGACCGTTGCCGAAACCCTTCACGATCTGGTGGCTGCGCTCCAGCGCGTTCGGCGGCTGGTTCATCAGATACCGGCCCATCTCGCCGATATAGACGAACATGGTCGCGCGGTTATCGATGGCCTCCTGCCAGAAATGCGTCGCGGAGAATTTCCGCCGCAGGATCAGCACGCCGCCGGTATAGAGCGCGCATCCGACGCCGCACATCCCGCCCGTGGCGTGATAGAGCGGCAGCGTCAACAGGATGCGGTCGTCGCCATGCACCGGCACGGCGGCGGTGAAGATCGACATCAGCCCGCGCGCCCGCACATGCGTGATCTTCGCCGCCTTGGGCAGCCCCGTCGTGCCGGACGTGTAGATGTAGAGCGCAATCTCCGACGCCTTGATGCCCGCGCGATGCGAACGATCCGGGCGCGCCGTGCTCGCCGCCGCAACCGCGCTTGCAATCGCCATGTCCGGCGCCGCGCCCTCGCCCAGCGACCATGCGCCTTTCTCCAGCGGCATGTCCGCCTTCGCCGTGGCGTAGGCGGCCTCCAGCTCCGGGTTCATCACCAACGCCTTCGCGCTCGCGATCTTCACGCAATGCGCCAGCCCGGCGCCCGTCAGGTGCGAGTTGATAAGCGCGGTCTTCACCGCAATCTTCGCCATCCCCGCCCACACCGCGATGTAGTCAGGCGTGTTCTCCATGAACAGCGCCACGCAATCGCCCGGCTTCAGCCCGATCGACAGGCCCCAGTTCGCGAACTGGTTGGCGCGCCGGTCGAAATCGGCATAGCTGATCTGTTCGCCCTCGAACGCGATAAAGGTCCGTTCGCCGAACGCATCCGCCTTCTGCTCAAAAATGTCGCCGATCAGGATTTCACTGTCCGGCTTGATCGCATTCGCCAGCCGCAGGATGGCCAGGTAACCGGTCGTATAGACCCAGTCGCTCTTGAGCCGCTGGAACAGGTTCATGCGCATATCCTCTCGGGGGGCGAGGCCTCAACGCCCGAATCTGCCCTGCGCACATTAAATGGGTATTGATGCGACCCCGCCAACCGCCCGTTCACGCCATGTTTAAGCGGAAGTTTCAGAAGCCGGCGGCTTCGGAATGGGCGGCGCGGCTTCGCCTGCGACGGTCGTGGGGGGCTGGATCGCCTCTTCCTTCTGCACCGGCTGGCTGCCCCGGCCCGCCGCGAAGAACTCCAGTTCGGCGCTCAACGCCCCGCCGAGCAGGAAGACATAAGCCGTAACATACAGCCACAGCAGCAGCGTCACCACGCTGGCCAGCGAGCCATAGGCGGCGCCGAAAGCCGGAAACTCGCGCAGGCCGAAGGTCAGCACCGACGAGGCCGCCACCCACAGAACCGGCGCCGCAACGGCGCCAGGCCACAACCAACGCCATGGCGGCGGCCTACGGCGCGGCCCCCAGCGATAGAGCATCATCGCCAATACGAACCCAGCCCCCAGCAACACCGGCCAGCGCAGGAACAGCAACAGCACGGCCTGATAGTCCGCCATCTCGAACAGAGACAGCGCCACCGGCGCTCCGCCGATCATCATCACCGCCACCACGGCGATGCCCACGCCATAGATGGTGAACATTCCAGCCTGCACGTAGCGCCGCACGAAGGTGCGCTTCTCCGCCCGCCGGTTCACCGCCGTCAGCGCCATCAACGCCCAGCGCGTGCCCTGCAACGCGCTCCACAACGACAGCAGCAGGTTGAATATCGCGCCGGCCAGAAGCGTCTCGTTACGCGTCTCAAGAAGATGCGCGACCTGCTGGTGAATGATGTTCAGCGCCGCATCAGGCGCAATGCCGCCAAGCGCGGCGATCTGCTGCGCCACCCATTCGCCATCGCCGAACACGCCGACCAGCGCAACCACGGCCGCCAGCCCCGGTATCGCCGCCATCAAGCCAAAGAAGGCGACGCCGCCTGCAATCAAAGGAAGATTGGCGCGTTCGGACGCGGCCCCGACGCTGCGCGCCACGCACCACCAGTCGGCGAAGGTCAGCCCCGCGGGGCCAAACTCCGCCGCACGAGCCGGACCTGCGGCGTCCTGTGCGGACGCATCCGCCATCACACCCTCGTCAAATCGGGGCTCACCAGTAAGGCGCGATGCCATACCGGCCGTAATAGGCGTAAACCCCCTCGCGATAGTCGATGTCCCGGCCGCCATACGCCGCCAGTTCCTCGGCGGTATAATGCGGTGCGGTTTCCAGCTCGGCCTTGCTGAGCGGGATAACGTAACCGATCCACGTCGTGTTGTACTTCAACAGCCGCCACGGGATCGGATGAAGCTTGTCGCCAATCCCGAGAAAGCCGCCAAACGACATCAGCGCGTAACGCACCTGTCCCGTCTCGCGGGAGATCGACAGGTCCTCGATATGGCCGATGCGGTCGCCGCCGACATTGAACACGGAGGTGTTCTTCACGCGACTGGCGATGATCAGGTCTTCATGAACAGCTTCAGGCGGTGTGTTGCCCACGGTTTGCCCTCCTTCACTTCCTCATTACCAGGCCCAACCGGCCGGCCCCAAACCCCGGGAAAATAACGGGCGCCGTCATGGCAGGTTCCGGCGCCCGCTCCGGCTTGCACCACCCACGCCGCCATCGAGTTCGGCCACAAGCCCACGATGTGGGGCCGCACAATGTCGATGACTCTGCCGGCGTCGAGGCGCTGATCCGGAAGACGCTCCTTGGGAACGCCTGATCCGCAGGCATTCGACGGCAGGCGGCGTGCGGGTTCGGGATTTGAGGGCCTCTAACGCGGTCGCGCTTCACTGGTTCCATGGCGCGACAAAGATTTTCGCCATTTCGTGCACGTCACCCTATTTCAGACACATTGCTCGCGTGTAATGTTCTTTATGGACGGTGGGATTCTCTTGGGGCGCCCGGGATAGGCGCAAGAAGGGTTCACGCATGTTTTCTTCAAGACTGAAGGCCGTTTTCGCGGCCTCGGCAGCCAGCTTCGCGCTCGCGCTCACCGTTCCCCCTGCGACAGCCGAAACCCCGGCTCCCGCCCCGGCGAGCGCTTCGCTCGCCTCGGTGCCGGCCTTCTTTATCGCGGGCCCTGACGGCCAACCCTATATCGCACCGGGCGATACAAGTCCCGTCTGGTACCTCTCCCATACCCAGGCCTCGCTGAATCTAGGCGTGATGCGCGGCTACACGCCGCGCGGCCGCAAGGCGCCGGACCTGGACGTCGCGCTGACCAACCTCGCAGACGTGGCGGCGAAGCCCGGCCCGCATGCTTTCGCTCGCCCCTCCACGCTGGTCGAGGTTGCGAGCAGCGTCGAAGGCGCCCCGGTCTATCTGGTGCGTGACGCTGGCGGCGCGCCCTTCACCGTCCGCCGCAACGGCGTGCGCGAAGTGCCCTTCTTCATCTCCGAGATCGAAGCCCATGACTTCCTGACCGACGTGGTCAAGCAGACCGGTAGCCCGGAAGACAGCATCCGCCTCTCGGTCATCAGCCTGGGCGTGGTGCTGGAGGCGATGCGCAATCCCGACGACCCGGCGGTGCTCGGCTGGGCGATCCGCGCCAGCGACGAGATGCGGCGTGACGCGGAAATCCTGCGCGAGGAAGCCCGGCTCACGGGACTGCTACGGTTTCAGGAATAGCCGCTCAACCGGCGGCGCGGCGCTTCAACAATGTGTTCATTCGCGTCAGCACGTCATCATAGTCGTAGGGCTTGGCTAGGAAAGCCGACACGCGCGGGCATTCGCGCCGCGCTTCGCTCAGCAGCGCGGGCGCGCCCGAGGCAATCATCATCGGCAGGTCGCAACTATGCTCGGCCAGCCACAGCGCCAGTTCGATCCCGTCGCGCGGCGTCGACATGCTGATATCGCTGAAGATCGCGTCGATCACGATATCCGCCGACAGCACGGCTCGCGCCTCGCCAGCCGACGCCGCCTCGACAACAGCGTATCCCTGTTCCCGCAGGAAATCCGCAATCGCCAGACGTACGAGAACTTCGTCCTCCACGATGAGAACGGTGAAGACCCGCTCTGCACCGCTGGAATGTTCCATATCGTCTGTTACTTCAGGACACATGACCCTACCCCTTCCGCCAGCAGACCATAACGCACCTCCTGCCGGATCGTTCCAGCAACATCCGCCTTCTGCGGCCGAGGCTAATTCGTGGCGGACTCAAGGATTTTTGTTCCCCCGGGAACACCCCCTGCCTGACGCTGTTATTCGTTACGAGGAGGCGTGGAAACATGGCCATCACTAGAAGAAAGATATCCAGCACGGGCGTCATTCTTCTCGTCGACGCCGATGTTCTCGCGCGCATTGCGATCGCGGATTATCTGCGGGCATGCGGCCACTATGTCATCGAAACCGCCAGCACGGCCGAAGCGATGACCGTGCTCCGCAAGGGGCCGCGCATCGGCATGATCCTGGCCGACACCAATGTGTCCGCCGCGGAGCATGATACGGCGGCATTTGAGCTCGCCAGCTGGGTGAACCGCAACCGGCCGGACGTGAAGATCATTCTGGTGAATTCGCTGGCCAGCAAATCGGAAACGCTGCGCGAAATCTGCGCCGGACCGGACGGCCCGGCCGAGGGTCCGTTCGACCTGAAACAGCGCATCCGCGCCATGCGCGCGCCACGCCAGACCAGTGCGCCCAGCTCCCGCAAGACCAAAGAGGGCTGAGGTTCAGCGCGCGGCGCAGGTTTCCGGTTTCATCTCCACACGCGTGAACCGCACCGCCACCGGGCCGGAATTGGTGATGGAATGCGGTCCCTCCGGCGCCGCCCACACCGTCCGATGCCCTGGCGCCGGCGTGATCTCCTGGCTCGACACCTCGACGAAGACGCCGTTCTCCATCCGGTATTCGGTATAGACGAACCGCGCGCCGGCGCGCCCGCCGGTATCGCCCATGATGACGCTGGGCAGCGCGTGAATATGGATCGGCTCCTGCGTCAGCGGCGGCAGGTGGATCTGCAACACGCGCACATGTTCGTCCTCGAACATCACCTCATGCTGATCGGGCGCCGCACGCACCGCATCATGCTCATGCGTCGCGGGCTCGCACAGGATGCGCAGAGGCGGCTGATGCACCTGCGCGAGCGCCGGCGCAGCCAACGCCGCCGCAACCATCGCCCCAAGGATCATCCGCATGGGCGCCTCCCTCTCAAATCCTTGCCCGATCATGCGCCGATCCCCCCGCACCGCCAAGCATGGGCGCCCGTCTTACGCCCATCAGCACGATCCCTTGACCACGCCGCCCGCCCATGGCCCTACGATTTGTCAGGAGCCAGCCCATGACCGCCTGCACATTCCGCTACGGCGCACCGTCAGACCTGCTCGCCCTGCGCGAGCTGATCGAGCGCGCCTATCGCAACCCGGAAACCGCAGGCCGCTGGGATTCCGAAAGCCACCTCCTGAAAGGTCCGCGCACAAGCGACGCTGAACTTTCCGGCTATCTCGCCGACGCGGACAGCCGTTTCGTCCTCGCTCTCGGCGCAGACGGCGCGTGCATCATCGGCTGCTGCCTGATCCAGCGGCGCGGCGGCAACGCCTGCGCCCCCGGCTACTCCTCCGGCGACGCCGCCTATTTCGGGATGTTCGCCACCGACCCCGCAATCCGCGCGGCAGGACTCGGCAAGGCCATCCTTGCCGAAGCCGAGCGCAGCGCCCGCGACCTCTGGTCCGCCCCCGCCATGATCATGACCGTGATCTCCGTGCGCGAGGCCCTGATCGCCTGGTACCAGCGCCGCGGCTACACGCTCACCGGCGCCCGCACGCCCTTCCCCTTCGACGACACCACTGGCGAACTCACCCGCGACTTCGATCTTGTGGAACTCAGGAAGCCGCTGGCCTGATCTGCCCTTTCCCTCACGCGCGCCGCCGCTAAAGTCCGCACGCGCAGCGGGAGGCCGGACATGATCCTCGAAACCATCGAAGTCGGCGGTTGCCGCTCCTATCTCGTGGGATGCCCGCGCACGCACGCCGCTGCGCTGATCGACCCGGAAGTGTCAGCCATCGACCGTTATCGCGGCCTCGCGCAACGCCATGGTCTGTCCATCCGCTACGCCATCGACACGCACACTCACGCCGACCATTTTTCCGGCGCGCGCGAAATCCATCAGGCGCTCGGCGCGCAGATCGTGATGAGCCACCTCTCGCCCGCGCCGCATGTGCATCTGCGCGTTGACGATGGCGACGCGCTGATCGCCGGAGATCTGCGTTTCACCGCCATCGCCACGCCCGGTCACACAGGGGACTCCACCAGCTATCTGGTCAAGGGCCCGGACAGCGCGCACGTCTTCACCGGCGACACGCTGCTGATCGGCGGCACGGGCCGCACCGACCTGCCCACCGGCGACCCGGACCAGCTTTACGACAGCCTGTTCAATCGCCTGCTCAGGCTCGATCCCGCCACCCGCGTCCACCCCGCGCATGAATACAAGGGCCGCGCAGGCACGACCATCGGCGAGGAGATCGCCACCAACCCGCGCCTGCAGAAAACGGATCGCGCCGAATTCGTCGCGATGATGAAGGCGCTGAACATCCAGGCCCCCACGCATCTCACCGAAGCGTTGCGCGTGAATCTCAGCGGCGCGAAATCCGTGGCGCAACTTCTCGCGGAGGCTTCCGCCGCCACGCCCTTCATGGCGATGGATGAACTTGTCCGGCGCATCGAAGCGCGGCCCAACAACCTCGTCGTGCTCGATGTGCGGGAAAAAGACGCCTACGACGCCGGCCACCCGCCCGGCGCCGTGCACCTCCCGCGCGGACAGCTTGAGTTGCGCGTCAACGAAGTCTTTCCAGACCCCACCGTGCGCATCGTCACCGTTTGCGAGTTCGGAAAAATCTCAACTCTCGCCGCCGCCACCCTGCGCGCCATGGGCTTCCGCCACGCCGCCGCTCTCGACGGAGGCCTCAAGTCCTGGCGCGAAGCCGGGTTGAAGCTGGAGAGCTAACCTGCTCCTGCGGGAGCCGCCACCCGCGTCGCCAATCCAGCACACCTCCAGCAGAAACGCATTCCAGAGCCGCTGTCGATGGCTTGCTTGCGCGCCTCGCCGCTTCCACATCGTCCGCGCAGCCTCTAGGATCGCTCCATGCTGCACGCCCCGCTCACCATCGCCGCACGCTTCAACGGACCCGTCTCTTCGGGCAATGGCGGATATTCCGCCGGGCTTGCCGCGCCTCTCCTGAACGCGCCGGCGGTGGAGGCGACCCTGCGCGCCGCCATCCCGCTCGACCACCCTCTGCACACGCGCGAGACGGCGGCGGGCGTCGATGTTCTGGACAATGACACGCTCATCATGTCGCTGCGCGGCGTCCGCCTTGAGACGCCGGCCATACGTTCCCCCGGCCTCGCCGCCGCGCGCGCCGCCGCCGAAAATTTCCGTGACGCGGACAGCCACGTCCTGCCCACCTGCTTCGTCTGCGGACCCGCACGCGCGCCGGGCGACGGCCTGCGCATCTTCACCGATTGGGTGGCGGCCGGCGCAAACCCCAACCCTTTCCCCATCGTCGCCGCGCCATGGACGCCGGACATCACGCTCAGCGGACCCGACGGCTTCATCGCGCCTGAATTCATCTGGGCCGCGCTCGACTGCCCCGGCGCCTTCGCGATCGAGGCGGAACCTATCCTGCTGGGCCGCATGACCGCCCGCATCGCCGAACGCCCCGTCCCCGGCGAACCCTGCGTCGTCGTGGCATGGAAAAAGGGGGCCGACCGCCGCAAACATTTCGCCGGCACCGCTCTCTTCGGCCTGGACGACCGCCTGCTCGCCTTCTCCGAACAGACCTGGATCCAGA
>CAZJZQ010000071.1:0-17366 GCA_964550535.1 uncultured Rhizobium sp. | reverse complement strand
GATGGGCTTCGGCCACCGCGTTTACAAGAACTACGATCCGCGCGCGAAGGTCATGGCGCAGACCTGCAGGGAAGTGCTGGCGGAAGTCGGCATCAACGATCCGCTGCTTGAAGTCGCGATGGAGCTTGAGAAGATCGCACTGTCGGACGAGTATTTTATCGAGAAGAAACTCTATCCGAACGTGGACTTCTATTCGGGCATCACGCTGAAAGCGATGGGCTTCCCCACCTCCATGTTTACCGTGTTGTTCGCTCTGGCCCGCACTGTCGGCTGGATCGCGCAGTGGGAAGAAATGACAACGGATCCGACCCAACGCATCGGCCGTCCGCGCCAGATCTACACCGGCGCGCCGAACCGCGATTACCTGCCCATCACTCAACGCAAGTAGTCGAAAATTCTAGACTTGGACCAAGTCTATAATTTTCTCGGCGGCGATTTCCGCAGCAGGCCGGCCCGGGCCAGCCATCTCCGAGAGCGCCGCCGCTTGGGCGAGTAATTGCTCGCTGCGTGCGGTTTCATTTTCAAGCAATTGTCCAACGGCTCCCGCAATGTTCGAGGCCGTAAGCCGCGTCTGCACAAACTCCGGTACGATCTCCCGTCCAGCCGCAACGTTCAGAAGAGTGATGTAGCGCGAGCGCATCAGGAACAGCCGGGCGATGGCCCAGGTGATCCATCCCAGCCGATAGCCGGTAACGACAGGTGCGCCCTGCTCCGCGAGTTCTGTTGTCACCGTGCCGGAACACGCGGCTGCAACGTCCATTGCAGCGAAAGCGTCGGCTTTGCCGTCTTCACCGGCCACCAGCAGGTACGGAAATTTCCAGTTGGCTGAGCGCGCCCGAACGGCATCTGCTGTCGACTCCGCAAGCATGCAGACGACCTGCCGGTCGGTGCGGCCGGCGCATAGCAGGCGGCACGCCTCTTCAAGAATTGGCGCGACGCGGCGGATCTCGGAAGACCTGCTGCCAGGAAGCAGACCAATCAGGCGCACGCCAGCGACAATACCATGCGCATCACGGAATGCTGCGGCGTCACCACGCGCCATGCGCCCGATAGCCGGATTACCGATAACCGTCGTGGGCAGTCCTTCGCGAGCGTAGAAGGGCTGTTCAAATGCGTGGATGCACAGCAGATGCTGAAAGTTCTGCGCCAGCGTCTTCGCTCGCCCGCGACGCGTCGCCCAGACCTGCGGGCCGACCAGCTTCACCCGCAAAGCACGGTGGCGACGCGCCTTCAATTCCTTGGCGACACGGATCATGAAGCCCCATGAATCGATCATGACGACCACATCGGGATCAGCACGCACGATGGCCTCGACAGTCGCGGAGACGGCGCGCTTCAGCCGGTCCAGCACTTTCAACCCGTCAAACAGACCCAGGATAGCGAGGCCCGAAAGATCGGCCTCCGTCAGCGGAATGCGGGCGCTCATCTTCTGCAGGCCTACGCCCGAAAGCCTGATGCCGGGATTAGCGACGCGCAGAGCGTCGATCACATCAGCGCCCAGCGCGTCGCCGGAGTCTTCCGCCGCTACGAGAAAGACGTGAGAGTTCACACCAGCTCACCCTCGCTGAACCCATAGATGAACAACCCCAACTCGTCGGCCAGCCGGATCGCGTCCTCCGCATCCAGCACAAGGGTCCCCCCCGCCGCCACTGCAATTCCGGCGAGGCCCGCCTCAGCAGCGCCCTGCACGGTCGCGACACCGATGGTGGGCAGGTCGATGCGTCGCTCTTGCTGCGGCTTGGGCC
This sequence comes from uncultured Rhizobium sp., assembly GCA_964550535.1. GTDB lineage: Bacteria > Pseudomonadota > Alphaproteobacteria > Caulobacterales > Hyphomonadaceae > UBA7672. Next base: position 15,621 of record CAZJZQ010000071.1, on the reverse strand, counting down.
GCTTCACCAGAACGCCGCGCCGCACCGCTGTGCTGCCACGTATATCCTGGGGCAACGACGCCACGCGCCGTAGCATCTGGTCCGTGCCCTCCTGCGCTTCGACCGCCAGGATCAACCCTTCGCAGGAAACCGCACCCTGCCCGATATCCATCGCACCGATGGCGGCGGCTACCTCCGCCCCGCGGCGGATGTCACGCATCTGAGTCGCATCCGGCGCAACACGGCCCAACGCACCGGCAGCCGCAAGCAGCCGGCCGAGCACGTCATCAGCACCAATCACCCGGAACCCGGCGCCCTCGAACGCTTCGACCACCGTTCGCATCAGCGCGTCGTCGCCTTTCATCGCGGCCGCCGCCAGCTTCGGCAGCAACAGCGCGCCACGCGCGTCGAACTTGAGGCTCGACAGATCCGGGCGCTTCACCACGCCCGCGAAGACAACATCTTCGCAGCCAGCAGACTTTAACGCGGAGAACTGCTTGCCTGTCTCCCCGATCGACAGCGACACCCCGCCGAAACGTTCGATCAGCGCGGGATCGACAAAGCCGGCCACGCCCAGAATGAAGACGTCGCGGCCTGCCGTCCTGGCGTGTTCAGCCAGCTGGAGCGGCAAAGCTCCTCCGCCCGCGACGATGCCAAGCCGTGTCGCTGCCATCACTCGCGGCCCGGGGTGCAGAGGCCGCGCTTCTCACCCGCGCGAATAAAGTCGATGATCATCGCGACTTCTGCGACGCCGCCATGTTGATCGGCGATCTTGTCCACCCGGGCGTCAAAATTGCCTTCGCCGTGAAACAGCTCGCGATAGACTGCGCGCAGCAAGTTGATCGTCTCGCGCGCAAAACCCCGGCGCTTCAGGCCAACCAGGTTGAGCCCGTGAAGGCGGCCGTGATTGTCCACCATGCCGAACGGGATCACGTCGCCTGTCACAGGGGCGCCGCCGCCAATGAACGCATACTTCCCGACGCGCCCTAGCTGGTGCACCGCCGACAACCCGCCCATGATGACAAAGCTGTCCACGCAAACAAAACCGCCAAGCGTCGCATTGTTAGCGAAGGTGACATTGTCGCCCACGATGCAGTCATGCCCGACATGCGCGCCGACCATGTAAAGCCCTCGGCTGCCCACCACAGTCTCACCCCGCCCGTTCGCGGTGCCCAGGTGCATGGTCACCTGCTCGCGCAGGATGTTGTCCGATCCGATGATCAGCCGTGTGTCTTCACCCTTGTATTTAAGATCCTGCGGCGGATGCCCCAGCGCAGCGAACGGATGCACCACCGTCCGCTCCCCGATGGACGTGTCCCCCGCCACCGACACATGCGACAGCAGCTTCACGCCATTGGCCAGCTTTGCCCGAGGCCCGACCGCGCAGAACGGACCGACCTCAACGCCATCGCTCAACTCGGCGCCCGGCTCCACAACCGCCAGCGGATGAATGGTGACTCCCATGATGTCATGCCCGGTCCGGTAAGCGGCGTATCAGCCCTTGGTGGGCCGTTTTTGCGCTGCTGAGGCCAGCCATGCAAGCTCCCGCATCCAGGTGTGGGCCGGCTTGGCGGGATATCCGGCGTGGGTCTCGCCCGCAGGCACGTCCTTGAGGACGGCGGCTCCGGCAGCGACCCGGGCGCCTGCGCCGATACGGATATGGTCCTTTACGCCGACCCGGCCACCGAACTGCACGCCGTCACCGATTTCGACGCTTCCAGACACGCCAGCGAACGCCGCCATAACCACGCCCGAGCCAATGCGGCAATTGTGACCGATGTGGCAGAGATTATCGATGTGCGTCCCCTCGCCCAGCACCGTGTCCTCGAACAGGCCGCGGTCGATGCAGGTGTTGGCGCCGACCGAAACGCCGTTCTGGATGATGACTCGCCCGAAATGCGGCGACAGCACTGCCTGGCTGCCGCCAGCAGCCAAACCAAACCCCGTCTCGCCAATCACCGTGCCGGGCAGGATGGTGACGCCATCGCCCAGCAGAGCGCAGCGGATCGAGGCGCGCGCGCCAATGCGCGTATTTCGCCCGATCTGCACGCCCGGTCCGATCACAGCGTTAGCACCCACGCGCGCGCCTGATCCAACGGCCACGCCTGCACCGATGATACAGCCGGGCTCAAGAACCGCGGTGGGGTGTATTTGTGTGTCGGGATGAATGGCCGTCTGCCCGCCGTCGAACTCACGAGGCGCAAACATCCGGCCGGCGATGCGGGCGAAGGCGTCACGCGGGGAATGACACTCGATCACCACCGCGTTTGGAGACAGTTTGTCCGCCAGACCCGGCCGCGCGAGGCAGACGCCCTCGCTTTGCGCCGCCGCTACGTCCGCGCCTTCCAGAAAGGTCAGCTGGCCGCCGCGAGCCTGTGCGACGGCGGCCACGCCAGTGACGAGGCCATCCGGATCGCCGCGTACGATCTTGCCGCCAGCTTCCTTCGCCACGCCCGCCGCCGACGGCGTCCAGACCGTCTCGTAGAAACGTGGATCGAGCACGGCGCGGCCCTTTTCCGTCAGAACTCTAGTTCGTGCCGGGCGCCGGCTGCTGGGGTAGCGATGCTTGCAGCGCCGCCAGCGTCGGCAGCGTTGCGTCCAGCCGTGCGACAACCTTGGCGCTCAGATCGGCCGAAGGCTTCACGAAAACGGCAGGAGAATCGCGCAGGACGATGTCTGCCCCGGCTTCCTTGGCTACAAAATCGACGGCTGGAGCCAGCGCGATCTCGAACGCCACGTTGGCGCTGTCGCCCTGGCGGTCCATCTGCGAATAGAGCGCGTCCGTTTTCTGTAGGTATTCGTTCTTCAGTCGGCCTTGAGCCTCGACACGCGCTTTCAGCGTCGCGTTCGCGTTGAGGGCTTCCGGCGTCAACGACTGAATCAGCGGCTTCAGGGCTTCGTCTTCAGCCTTGATCTTGTCGCTCAGTTCCTTGAGGCCGAGTTGGGTCACGCCAGCCTGCTGAACCTGACCAAGCTTGGCGACGATCTCTTTGCCGATCTTGCTGTCGCGCAGGATGACGCTCTCGTTGATTACGAAAACCTTCTGGGCGAAGGCCGGCGAAAATTGCGCAACACCCGCGAGGGCGATGGCGGCAAGCGTAACGGTACGGAGTTTCATACTAGAACCTGGTGTTGGTGCTGAAACGGAAGCTTTTGGTCTCGTCATACTCTTCTGCGGCGAGAATTTCGGAGAGGTCGAAGCGCACAGGACCGAACGGGGAGTCCCAGAAGACGCTGAGGCCGGCGCTGGCGCGCAGGCTGGCGGAGTCATCGACGCGGTAATCGTTGAAGGCGTCCCCGGCCCGCCTGTCGCGATCGATGTCGTCCAGAAGGCCGAGCGTGCCGAACTCGGCGAAGAGTGCTCCATCAATTCCCAGCTCCTCAGGAACATACGGGATCGGGAAGGAAAGCTCCAAGGAGCCAATTGCATATACCTTGCCGCCAAGGGCGTTGAATGCGCGAATATTTATCGGCAACAGATCGCCGGATGCGTCACGGCGCGCGGCTGTGTAGAGCAACTGGCCCTGATCGTTGGTCTGCTGCGTGCCGTCCGTGTTGAGCAGCGGCACCGAGAATTCACGCGGCGGCACGCCCTGATCGACTGCAATCGTTTCAGTCTCGTAGTAGTACTGCACCTCGCGCGGGCCAAGACCCGCCACGTCAAAGCCGCGGAACGAGTTTCCGCCTTTGAAGAAGCGGTTGTTGATCCGCACGCCTTCGTCGCCCCAGCTTTCAATGTAACCGGCTTCGACGCGCGCGCTGGCGACGATTCCCGGCCATAGGCCCCGATAAATAGAGCCGCGGAGTTCGTTCTTGAGGTAGTTCACGTCGCCGCCGAGACCAGCAATGTCCTGGCTGAACGACAGGTCAAAGCCGCGTGTCGGTTCAAACGGATCGTTCGTGCGATCCATGGCGATGGTGTAACCGACCGAAGACGTCAGCCGCTCGCCCTGCTGGTCGCACAGCGACGAACGGAAGAAGGCGGCGGACGAGCAGTCCGTCAGCTGCGGATCGATCCGCAGGTCGTCGCTGCGCAGGTTGTAGCGCAGGCCGATCTGATCGGTGTCAGACAGCGGGAACAGCAGCCGTCCGCCCGCGCCGATGACCGAGTTCTCGAACCCGGCTTCGCGGAAGAAGTCGGACTGCGTCATGAACAGGTCGATACCGACGGCCAGGTTGCGGTCCTGGAATTTCGGTTCGGTGAAGCGGAACTCAATGTCCTGCTGGCGCGATGTGGTTTGCACGCGCGCGCTAACAAACTGGCCCCGGCCACGGAAGTTGCGCTGCGAGGCGCTGGCGCTGAACAGGAAGTTGTCCGACGACGAGAAGCCGGCGGAGAAAGCCAGTTCGCCTGTCGCCTCTTCTTCCACGCTGACGCGGATAACCTTGCGATCGTCGGCCGAACCATCTACCTCGGTGATCGCCACCGAGTCCCGCACGAAGAAGCCCAGCGCACGGATGCGGTTGCGGGCGTTGTCCAGCAGGATGCGGTTGAAGGCGTCGCCTTCGGCCACGCGGATCTCGCGGCGGATAACGCGGTCGAGCGTTTGCGTGTTTCCGGTGATATCGATCCGCTCGACATATACACGCGGGCCTTCATCAACCTCGAACTTGATATCGATCGTGCGCGTCTCTTCGTTGCGCGTGGTGACAGGGCGCACGTCAACATTGGCGTAGCCCGCCGTACCGGCGGCGAAAGTGATGACGTCGACGGCGTCCTCGATCTTGTCCGCGGCGTACTGTGCGCCTTTCTGCATCGGCAACACGAGCGCGAGCCGCTCACCCGAAAGCTTTTCAAGTTCGGTGCTGACCGAGATGTTGCCGAAGTTGTAGAGTTCGCCCTCTTCCACCGTGAAGGTGATGTAGAAGTCGCGGCGATCCGGCGTCAGGTCCGCGACGGCGGACACGATACGGAAGTCGGCGTAACCGGCATTGCGATAAAAGGTGCCGAGGCGGTCGCGGTCAGCCTCGATCTGGCCGGGGTTATAGTTGTCCGCGCGTTCGAAGAATCGCCACCAACGCGACTCGCGTGTGATGATCTCGCGGCGCAGACGGCTGTCGGTGAAGCGCTCGTTGCCGAGGAAGTTGATGGCCTGCACGCCCGTGCTCGGGCCTTCCTCGATCACGAAGATCAGATCGGCGCGGTTCTGAGGCAGCGGCTTGTATTGTGGCGTCACGGTTGCGGCGAAGCGGCCGGCGCGGCGATAGACCTCAAGGATGCGCTGCACATCCTGCTCGACGCGCGAACGGGTGAACGTCGCGCGAGGCTCGGCTTCTGTTTCCTCTTGCAGACGTTCGGTTGTGACGGCGTTGTTTCCCTCGAAGATCACGCGATTGATGATCGGGTTCTCGATCACGCGAACAACAAGGTCGGAGCCGCGCTGTTCGAACACGACGTCTGCGAACAGGCCGGTCGCGATCAACGCTTTGAGCGACAGGTCAATCCGGTCAGGATCGAAGGTGTCGCCGGGACGGACGAGCAGATAGGATTGAACGGTGCGCGCCTCGATACGCTGATTGTTCTCAACCAGGATGCGCGAAATCACCTGGGCGGGCTGCTGGGCCCAGGCTTGAGCGCCATGCCAGGACTGCTGGGCGGCTATGGTCGCGCCAGCCGACGCCGTCAGCGCCAAGGCGCTCGCAAACCATGACCGCATCACCATCCCCTTGTTTACTACACGCAGGCCCGGGCGGCCGTTTGTCTGGCCCTGTTTTGACTACATGCGGCCAGTAATCTCAAGCTGCACATACAGAACTAGGACCCGCCCGGCCACCATGGCAGTTTGTTCACGTCCTGCCACGTTATGATGAGGAAAAAGCCCAGAATACAAGCCATTCCTACGGTCATGCTGACCCGGACCACCTTTGCGGGGATGTCCCGGCGCGTAATCGCCTCGACAACGCACATGACCGCCCGGCCGCCATCTAGGATGGGAATCGGCAGCAGGTTGAAGAAACCCACCCCGATCGACAGCAGGGCGCTCAGTTCGATCAGCCGCAGGGTCACCTGACGCAGCTTTTCTCCCAGATCGACGCCCGGCTGCTTCATGTGCAGATCGGTCACATTGTCCGTCAGGGTGAAGATTCCGACCGGACCGTTCATTTTTTCCAGCCCGTCCAGACCGGTAACGAGACGGCGCATCACCGTAAGGGTGCTGGCCAGCGCGTCTCCGGTAGTGGCGACGCCAAAGGCGACGGATTCGATGGGGTTGAGCCGTCTCACGCTCACATCGATATGCTCGAACCGCAGCCCCAACCGGCCAACCTTCTCGGTCACCTGAAAGGCCTCGTTGCGCTCCATCCGCTCGATCGGGATGGCGGTCAGCATGGTCAGCTGACCGTCGCGGAGTATCTGGTAGCGGACTTCCTCGCCGCCGCGCAGGATCGTGGCGCGGGTCACGTCATTTGCGGTCAGCACCTGACGTCCGCCCGCAGACACCATCACGTCGCCAATCTCGAACCCGGCCAGTTCAGCCGCGCTGCCCGCCTCGATTTGCGCAACGCGGACTTCCCGCGCCTGCTCCCGGCCAAGGCCCATGCCGATGGCGGCGAATACGAAGATCGCGAAGACGAAGTTGGCTGCCGGACCGCCTAGCGTAATCGCCAGCCGCTGCATCGGCCCCAGCGCGGTGAACGCCCTGCCCACAAGCTCGGATTGCTCCTTCTTCTCGCCATTGGCGGACGGCGTTTCGTCCACAAAGCTCACAAAACCGCCCAGCGGGATCCAGTTCAACCGCCAGCGCGTGCCGCGCTTGTCCTTCACCTCGAAGATCGGCTTGCCGAAGCCGATGGAGAATGACTCCGCGGCGGCGTTGAACATACGCCCGACCCAGTAGTGGCCGAGTTCATGGACGGTGATCACCACGGAAATCAGCAGGATAAATGGAAGCGGCGACGCCAGGACAGAAAGCAGCTTTTCCATCAGATGCAGTCCCCGAAAACCACAAACAATTCCGTATTCATGCAGCCAGCCTCAACTTTTCCAGAGCGCGGGAACGCGCCATGCGGTCGAGTTCGAAGACAGCCTCAAAGTCAGCAGGCGGCGCGCTGGCCGAACCGGTTCCGAGATATTCATCGAGAACCTCTCCCGCGACTTGGGCGATCGTCAGAAACCCTATCCGGCGCTGCAAGAAGGCCGCCACAGCGACCTCATTCGCTCCGTTAAGCACGATTGGGGCCCCACCCCCGGCAGAAACGGCTGTCCGCGCCAGCTCCAGCGCCGGGAAACGTTGCGGATCAGGCGGCGAGAAATCCAGCCTGCCGATCTTGGCGAGATCAAGGCGCTCCAGTCCCGGCAGCGGCATGCGCGTAGGCCAGGCCAACGCGTAGGAAATGGGCGTCCGCATGTCCGGCATCCCAAGCTGCGCCAGCACCGAACCGTCATCATAGGCCACGAGACTATGGATAATGGATTGCGGGTGGATCAGCACGTCGATGCGGTCCGCCGGCATCCCGAACAGGTAGCACGCCTCAATCAGTTCCAGCCCCTTGTTCATCATGTTGGCGCTGTCGACCGAGATTTTCGCCCCCATCACCCATTTGGGATGGGCGCAGGCCTGTTCCGGCGTCGCCGACGCCATGTCCTGCAGGCTTGCGGTCCGGAAAGGCCCTCCCGACGCGGTCAGGATCAGCTTTTCAACCCGCTCGGGCCTGTCCAACACCTGAAAGATCGCATTGTGCTCGGAATCGATGGGCAGCAGCCGCGCACCAGACCGCGCGGCTTCGTCCAGCAACAGCGGCCCCGCGCAGACCAGGCTTTCCTTGTTGGCCAACGCCACATCGACGCCCTTGCGAACCGCCGCCAGCGTTGCGGGCAAACCGGCAATGCCGACAATCGCCGACACCATGCGATCCGCCGGCCGCTCAGCCGCTTCCAGCAAGGCGTCCGCGCCAGCCGCCGCCTCGACGCCGGACCCTGAAAGAGCCTCTTTCAGGTCCCGGTACTTCTTCGGATCCGCCACCACGGCGACTTCTGCGCGAGTCGTGCGGGCGGCCTTTGCCAGCGCCTCTACGTTGGTCTGGGCCGTCAGGGCGACGGTCTGGAATTGCGGCGAGCCCTGAGCGACACCGCTGAGCACGTCCAGCGTGGATGCGCCCACGGAGCCGGTGGCTCCGAGCACCGATACGCGTACAGGTCCGGTCATCCCGCCTCCCCCGTTACGAAGCCGGGGAAGACGCCGGGGAGGAAACGGATCAGCAGCGCGACAAACACGCTCGCCGCCATAAGCGCATCGAGCCGGTCCAGCACCCCGCCATGACCGGGCACAAAGCCCGACGTGTCCTTCACCCCGTAGAGCCGTTTGAATCGCGACTCCAGCAAATCCCCCGCCTGCGCCACGACCGAGATCAGCAGGCTGATGAACAGCCACAGCCCCAGATCGCCGCCGGCCAGCCGCGCAACAGCAGCGCCCGCGAGACACGCGCAAACCACCGCGCCAATCGCACCCGTCCACGTCTTGTTCGGGCTGTCCTTGGGCGCCAGCAGCGGGCCGCCAAATCCACGTCCCGCGAAATAGGCGGCAATGTCCGTCGCCCACACCACGGCGAGCAACGCCAACAGTATCCACCGGCCGTCGGGGTGCCATTCCCGAATCCAGATAAACGCGCCAAAGGGCAGCGTCACATAGATCGCGCCGAACGCCATCGACCGCACAGCGCCCTTCCCCAGATGGGTCAGTCCGGCGGCCAGCGCCGCCAGAACCAGCCCGGCGCCGGCGACCAGCGCAAGATCCATCGTTCCGGCCCACGCGGCTACCGCCGCGCCCGCCGCCATCAGAAGATGCAGCGGAATTCGCGCCCAGCCCGCCTGTGTCTGCGCGGCCATTCGCGTCCATTCAATCGAAGCCATGATCGCGCAAACGCCCGCCGCCAGCACGAGCGCCAGCCCGCCGGACCACGCAGCCCAAAGCCCAAGCGGCGCCAGCACGGCGGCAGACAGGACGCGCAGGAGTATCTCCTTGCGTCCGCCGCCCCGGGCTGGCCGCTCAGACGCTGAGGCCGCCAAATCGTCTGTCGCGGCGTCTGAACGCATCGATCGCCTTTTCGAGGTTGTCACGATTGAAATCCGGCCACCAAACTTCGAGGAACATGAGTTCCGCGTAGGCGCCGCTCCACAAAAGAAAATTGCTCAGCCGCAGCTCGCCGCTCGTGCGGATCACCAGATCCGGATCGGGCGACTCGCTTGTCCACATGTATCGGGAGATCAGATCTTCGTTGATCTGCTCCGGCGCCAGCCGCCCCGCTTTCACGTCATCCGCAATGCCACGCATGGCCGCCGCGATCTCTCCGCGCCCGCCATAGTTGAAAGCGATGTTCAGGATCAGGCGGTTGTTGTTGCGCGTCAGATCGACCGCTTCGTCGATCAGTTTGCGAATGTCGTCGTCCAGCCCTTCGCGTGCGCCGACAATCCGGATGCTGACGCCTTCCCGATGCAACCGCGCCAGATCGCGCTTCACGAACAGGCGCAGCAGATCGAACAGCGCATTGATCTCGGCGGGAGGACGGTTCCAGTTCTCCGTGGAAAAGGAAAATACCGTAAGGTGTGTGACACCTAGCTCATGCGCGGCATCGACTGTGCGGCGCAGGGCTTCGACGCCTTCCTTGTGACCCATGGCCCGCGGCAGTCCCCTCGCCTTCGCCCATCGTCCATTGCCGTCCATGATGATAGCGACATGGCGGGGCGGCGCGCGCAACGCGCCGTTTACGGGCGATACGAGGGTTTCGGCGGGTTGGCTCAAACTTGCATGATCTCTTCTGACTTGTGCTTCAGCGCGTCATCGATCTGTGCGACAAACTTGTCGGTGACCTTCTGGACATCCTTCTCACGGCTTTTCAGCGTGTCTTCGTTGATCTCGCCGGCTTTCTCCAGACGCTTCAGCAGGTCCATGCCGTCACGACGCACATTGCGCACGGCCACGCGCGCATTCTCGGAGAACTGGCCGGCCAGCTTCGCCAGATCTTTGCGGCGATCCTCGCTCAGCGGCGGGATCGGAATACGCAGGGTCTGGCCGTCCATGATCGGATTCAGACCCAGCGGAGCTTCACGGATCGCCCGGTCGACAGCGCCGACCATCGATTTGTCCCACACGTTGACGGCGAGCATCCGCGCTTCAGGCGCGGCCACCGACGCGACCTGGTTCAGCGGCATGCTGGAACCATAGGCCTGCACGTGAATGGTATCGAGCAGGTGGATTGATGCGCGGCCTGTGCGCAGGCCTGTAAACTCGGTCTTCAACGAAGCCAGCGCGCCTTCCATGCGCTTCTCGATCGCTTTGATATCGAATGCCTCGGGCATGGCGAACTCCCTTGCTCTACTTTTTCCGGCCGATTGTCGTTGAAGGACCTTTGCCCCTCAGAACATTCTGAAGTGCTCCCTTGTCGCGGATGCGGAACACCACAATCGGGATCTTGTTGTCTTTCAGAAGGCTGATGGCGGTGGCGTCCATCACCTTCAGCTCTTTCGACAGCACTTCCATGTAGTCGAGCGTGTCGAAACGTGTGGCGGCGGCGTCCACCTTGGGGTCGGCAGTATAGACGCCATCGACCTGCGTGCCCTTCAGCATCGCATCGCAATTCATCTCAGCGGCGCGCAACGCTGCGCCGGTGTCGGTCGTGAAGAACGGGTTGCCAGTGCCCGCAGCGAAAATCACCACGCGGCCTTTTTCCATGTGGCGGATGGCCCGGCGGCGGATGAAGGGTTCGCAGATCGTGTGCATGGAGATTCCGGACTGCACCCGCGTCGGCACCCCGATATTCTCAAGCGCGTTCTGCATCACCAGCGCATTCATCACGGTCGCCAACATGCCCATGTGGTCGGCCTGCGCGCGTTCCATGCCGGCGGCCACGCCCCAGACCCCCCGCCAGATATTTCCGCCACCGATAACAAGGCAAACCTCGACGCCCAGCTCAATGGCCGCCTTCACCTCTTCGGCGTATTTGGTGACCGCGGGAACATCGATCCCGAAACCCTGATCGCCCATCAGGGCCTCACCTGAAATCTTCAGGAGGACTCGCTTGAATCGAAGCGGAGCCTGATCGCTCATGGGACTCGCCCTTCAAAATGGCGGCTCGGGGCCGGAAAGACCGCCGAGCCGCACAACTCTACCTGCGAATCTGGCCGATCCGCAAAGGTTAACTCGTCAGCCCTTTGTAAAGGCTGCAACTTCCGCCGCGAAGTCGTTCGTCTGCTTTTCGATGCCCTCGCCCAGTTGGAACATGACGAAGCCGTTCAGCTTCACCGGGGCGCCAGCCTCCTTTGCGGAGTCTTCGATGAATTTGCCGACCGTGGTGTCCGGATCCATCACGAAGGCCTGCTCGACGAGCACGGACTCCTGATAGAATTTGCGGACCCGGCCCTCGACCATCTTCTCGATGACGTTGGCGGGCTTGCCCGATTCCTTGGCCTGTTCAGTCAGGATGGCTTTTTCCTTCTCGACCACTTTCGGGTCCAGTTCGGCGACAGTCGCCGCCAGCGGCTTGGCGGCGGCAACGTGCATGGCGACCTTGCGGCCAACATCCAGCAGGGCATCAGCCCTGCCGGCCGACTCGATAGCCACCAGCACCCCGATCTTGCCGAGACCCGGCGCGACCGTGTTGTGGATATAGGTCGCCACGACGCCCTGCGGCACGGACAGCGTCGCCGTCCTGCGGAGAGACATGTTCTCGCCAATCGTCGCGACGAGGTTCAGGATCATTTCGCCAATCGTGCCGCCGTTCGGCGCGGCCGCATGCAGCGTCTTCTCAACGTCGCCGCCATTGACCAGAGCCACGTCGGCGGTCGTCCGCACAGCAGCCTGGAAGGCGTCGTTGCGTGCAACGAAGTCCGTTTCGGAGTTCACTTCGACAATCGCGGCTGTCGTGCCGGAGGTGACCACGCCAACAAGGCCTTCCGCAGCTACACGGTCAGCTTTCTTGGCGGCCTTGGAGATGCCTTTCGCGCGGAGCCAGTCGGAGGCCGCTTCCAGCCACTCCTTGTCCGAAGCGTGCTGCCCGGCGGTCTCGGCGAGCGCCTTCTTGCAATCCATCATGCCAGCGCCAGTGGACTCGCGCAGCGTTTTTACGAGGGCAGCCGTGATCTCGGCCATGTCAGGTCTCCTTCGTCCTGGGCCTTTACCGGACGGCGGCGCAACAGGGCGCACGCCGCGCCGGAAAGGGGTTTCTAGCTTCTCTTCTCAGCGATTACCCGCAAGCTGGGCTTGAAGGTGAACAGTCGTCTCACAATCGTAAATCCGTGACGGTCAAGCATACGCCCGAGCGTGTCGCGGTTGAAAAAGCACAGGTGCTCCGGCGGGATCACCTCTTTCCACGCAGGGAAGTCCTTTGGCACAGCCCCGTGGCCGGAATCGGGCGTCGTCAGCAAAAGCCGCCCTCCCGGGCTGGTGACCTGTCCGAGCGCCGCAAAGAACGACTCGATCTCGGTCAGGTGCTCCACCACTTCCCTGCACAGCACCGCGTCGAATTGTGTCCCGCTGGCGGCCAACTCCTGCACCGGCCGCACGTCGAACGTGTTCCGGGGATATAGTACTTTGGCCCGCTCGATAGCGTCGCCGCTGAGGTCGATGCCGCTGGCTGTGTAGCCCAGCAGCCGGGCCGCCTCGACGCCAAAGCCGATATTGCAGCCAACGTCAAGAAACGTGCTCCCTTCCCGCCTGGGCCTGAGAGGAACCAGCATCCGCCCGAACTTACGCAGCTTGCGGTCCGCATTCCGGACATTCTTTTCGTTGGCCCAGTAGGCGCCGTAGTAGGCGTCCAGAACCTCCGGCGAGGGCATGGGGTGCACGAAACGGAACGAGCACCCCTCGCATTCGACCAGATTGTAACCGTTCTTCGCGCCCAGCGGTCGGTAGCTGTCAGCGCCGCAGACCATGCACGACATGAGTCAGATCCTCAGTTCGATGCACCGGCCCCGCGACGCCGCACACAGCCTCGTGGCAACCGCGTTAGCAGCCTAGTTGGCAGCCTGCTCGCTGGTGTCGGCTACCAGCGTTGGCTCGCGCACGACTTCGCTGGCGCCGATATCGACGCCCGACGACATCGTGGCTTCCGACAGGCCGTCGAGAACCGCGTCAGCAATCAGGTTGCAGTACAGCTGGATAGCGCGAGCGGCGTCGTCATTGCCCGGGATCGGGAAGTTGACTTCGTCCGGGTCGCAGTTGGTGTCGATCACCGCCACCACCGGGATGCCGAGCTTTCGGGCTTCCTGCACCGCAATGGCTTCCTTGTTGGTGTCGATCACGAACATCAGGTCCGGCAGGCCACCCATGTTGCGGATGCCGCCGAGCACGCGTTGCAGCTTTTGCTGTTCGCGGGTGAGCTTCAGCAGCTCTTTCTTGGTGAGGCCGGTGGACTCGCCGCGCTCCAGCGTCTCGTCGAGTTCGCGCAGGCGCTTGATCGAGTTGGACACAGTCGCCCAGTTGGTCAGTGTGCCGCCGAGCCAGCGATCGTTCATGAAGTACTGTGCGCAACGGCCAGCAGCCTCGGCGACAGCCTCAGCCGCTTGACGCTTCGTGCCGACGAACAGCACGCGGCCGCCCTTGGCGGCGACTTCACGCACGCGCAGCAGCGCCTGGTGAAGCAGCGGAACGGTTTGCGAAAGGTCGATGATGTGGATGCCGGACCGGTCGCCGTAAATGTACCCCTTCATCTTGGGGTTCCAGCGGTGGACCTGGTGGCCAAAGTGAACACCAGCTTCCAGCAGCTGACGCATCGAAAACTCAGGAAGAGCCATATTTTCTCCTATCCGGTTAGCCGCCGCGGAAGAGCTGGCACATGCCAGCACCGGAATGTATCCGCGTGTCGGGATGGCGCGGGTTATACGCATTTCTAGCGTCGTTTCAAGGCGAAGCGGCCAAGTGAGCGCGTCAGGCCGCTTCAGTGCGGACCTGATCGACGCCCGGCACCGCCTTGAAGGCGTTTATTGCCCTAAAATCAACGGGATATTTCCCGTCCAGAACCACCGTTACCACCTTCTGGCCGTCGAGCGGCAACTCGATTAGGATCGACCCCAGCGCTTGCTGTGATCCGTTGCGCGCGCCTCTAAGCCCCGCCGCCGTGCCCGCCACCCGCGCCAGATCAGCCTGCGGGCTCAACCGCACGCACAGGGCGTCATGGGCGCCGATGGCCGCAGTGTCCAGCGACCGCACCGATTCTATGCCCATCCGGATCTCGTTTTCCTGGCGCCGCACCTTCACGCGGACCAGCACCTTCTGTCCCACATCCAGTTCGTCGCGCGACGTAGCCAGCACCTCCGGCGGCGCCGTTAGCTCAAACTCGCCGGACGGATCGGACAGCGTGACGAAGGCGAACTTGCCGCCTGACCGCGCCGGCTTCTCCACCTTGCCGCGTACGACGCCGATCATGTCGAAAGCCATGCGCACCTGCGCCACCTCGTCCCGCTCCGCCGCCAGAACGATGCGCTCGCGCAGCGGACTGTTCACCAGATCGTCCAGCGGATGACCCGACAGGAAAAAGCCGATGCTGGACAACTCGTTGTCCAGCCGCTCCAACTCGCCCCACCCTTCGGGGTTCGGCAGGCGGATACGCGGCGCCGGCTCGTCGCCAAACAACCCGCCCTGGTTGGACGTACGCGTTTCCTCGGCCGCTGAGGCGACCGCCGCCAGCGTCGTGGCCGCTGCAAACGCCCGCGCGCGGTTCGGCTCCAGGGATTTGAACGCACCCGCCTTGGCCAGCGCCTCAAAGCATCGGCGGTTCACCAGCCGCGGATCGACACGCTCTGCGAAGTCCTGCAGATCGCGGAAATCTCCGCTGCTGCGCGCTCGCTCCACCGTCAACATGGCCGGCTTGCCCACGCCCTTGATAGCGCCGAGGGCATAGACGATCTCCTGCTGCCGCACGTCGAAGTCTGCATCTGACACCGACACGTCCGGCGCCACGACTGGAATCTTCAACCGCCGGGCTTCCTGGAAGAACGCCGCCAGCTTGTCCGTGTTGTGCAGATCGAGGCTCATCGACGCCGCAAGAAACTCAACCGGGTGCACCGCCTTCAGATAGCCGGTCTGATACGCGATCACCGCATAGGCTGCGGCGTGCGATTTGTTGAATCCGTAACCCGCGAATTCGTTCACCAGTTCGAAGATGTATTCGGCGTGTTCCTTGGTCACGCCTCCGCCCGTCGTCGCGCCTTCGATAAAGCGCGCCTTCTGCTTCGCCATCTCCTCGGGCTTCTTCTTGCCCATCGCGCGGCGCAGCAGGTCGGCTTCGCCAAGGCTGTAGCCCGCCAGGATGCGGGCGATGTTCATCACCTGCTCCTGATAAACGATGACGCCGTAGGTTTCCTTCAGCACCGGCTCCAGCTTGGGGTCGAGATAGTCGGGATCTTTCCGTCCAAATTTCACATCGCAATAAATGTCGATGTTCTTCATTGGGCCGGGGCGATACAGCGAGATCAGCGCAATGACGTCGTCGATATTGTTCGGCCGTACCTTGCGCAGCGTCTCGCGCATGCCCTGCCCTTCGAGCTGGAACACGCCCAACGTCATGCCCGACGCCATCACCTCATAGGCGCGCGGATCGGCAAGGCTCGTATATCCCTCACCCAACTCCTTGCCTTCTTTCTTGATGAAGGCGAGCGCGCGCTGCAGAACTGTCAGCGTCTTCAGGCCGAGAAAGTCGAACTTCACGAGG
>CAZJZQ010000070.1:13674-17526 GCA_964550535.1 uncultured Rhizobium sp. | reverse complement strand
GAGCTAAAACATGGCAGCATCCCGCAGGGCTCAAACCCGTGCGAAGGCCCAACCATATCCGCCGTCATCTTCGTGTTCTTTGTGACCCCTTCGCGCCTTGGTGTTCTTCTTCACCGGCAGCCAAAACAAACACGAAGACACAAAGGTCCACGAAGGACTCAAAGCACGGGCGGACAGACCACACCCGCTCATCTCCGTGCTCCACCGCTCTCGCGGAGTCGTCTTCGGGCTCGAAAATAACTGCGTGGGTGGGGAGACAGAAACGCGTCGAGCGATCGCGCCTCACCGTAGCCGCCACCGCCGCAACTCATCCCGAGGAGCAACCAACCGGAGCGTTCGTCGAAGGACGAGCCGCAACGCTCAGCCGCGACACACACCCCTAGATAATCCGGCAAGCCTCGCCGAACTCCAGCCGCGGCGCACGCGGATGCAGGCGCGTGTCATCGCCAAAACCGAGATTGCAGACGAAATTGATCCGCCAGCTTTTCATCGCCGGATCGCTCTCGAAGAACTCGCGGTTGATCCCGTCGCGGTCGAACCCGTTCATCGGTCCGCAATCCAGTCCCAGCATCCGCGCCGCGATGATCAGATAAGCGCCCTGCAACGTCCCGCCCTGCACCGCCAGGAACCGCGCGTTCTCCGGGTCCTTGAACCAGCTTTGGGGATCTTTCGCGTGCGGGATCAGCTTCTGCGCATACGCGGGAAAATCGAGATCCCAGGCCACCAGCGCCGTCCATGGCGCATCCATCGTCTGCTTGCGATTGCCCTCGTCCATCAGCGGATCGAGCCGCGCCTTCGCTTCAGCCGAGCGGATGAACAGGAACCGCCCCGGACACGTATTGCCGCTGGTGGGCGCCCATTTCAGGAGATCGTACACCGCGCGAACAAGAACTTCGGGGACATCTTCAGCGGTCCACCCGCGCCGCGTCCGTGCAGCCCGGAAAGTCTGGTCGAGCGCGAGATCGGGAAGCGGCTTCGTCATGCGCAATATCTCCCCGCATATTCGTCCTCAGACAGCGGCCTCGACCGCTGTGACCTCCGGAACATAATGCCGAAGCAGATTCTCGACACCCTGTTTCAGCGTCATCGACGAAGACGGACAGCCCGAGCACGCGCCGCGCATCGACAACCGTACGATCCCCGTATCCTTGTCGAAACTGCGGAACACGATGTCTCCGCCATCCTGCGCCACGGCGGGGCGAACGCGGCTGGCGATCAGTTCCTTGATCTCCGTCACGATCTCTGCGGTCTCGCCCTCATAGACGATCTCGTCGTCATCCGCCGCCGCGAGCGCCGCCGGCAAGGCGTCCGCCAGAACCGGCGCGCCCGACACGAAATGATCCATGATCGCCGCCAGCGCCTGCGGCTTCAGGTGAGCCCAGTCCGCGTCCGGCGTCTTGGTGACCGACAGGAAATCCGCACCCAGAAACACGCCCGAAACACCGCTCAGCCCGAACAGGGCCGAAGCCAGCGGCGAGGCAGCCGCCTCCTCGCTGCTCGCAAACTCGTATGGCGTAGCGGGAGAGACATCCCGGCCCGGCAGGAATTTCAAGGTTTCCGGATTGGGGGTCGCCTGAGTCTGGATGAACATGGATCGCGCTCCTTGCCCGCTACATGGGGCCTTGGGCCGTCCCAGGCAATGCGGCCCACGATCGCGCCGTCCGGCCGGGGCGCGCCGTTCGCCCCACGCACGCCGCCTTACCCCGTCAGCCCGCCAATCTCGTCCAACTGGGCGGGGGTCAGATCCCCCGGGATAACCGTCACCGCGATCGGCCGGTTGGCCAGCGCCCGCCCCTTGCCCAGCCGCGAGACCAGCGGCCCAGGCCCGCCGCGCCCGAAACTGGACGCCAGCACCAGAACCTTGATCGCCGGGTCCTTGTCCACCAACGCGCGGATCGCATCGACCGGATCATCCTCGATGATCTGGATTTCAGGCTTCACGCCCGTCCGCGTCTCCACCAGTTCGGCATGCGCCACCATCTTGAGACGGGCGGAGTCCACCGCATCGCGGCTGATCTCCTTGTCGAGCCCGATCCACCCGCCAACGCCCGGCGCCCGCACACAGCGCAGCAGCACCAGCCCTGCATGCACCGCCGCCGCGCGCAGGCCGGCGAACACCAGCGCCGTGGCGCATTCCTCGGTGTCGTCCGATATCGCGAGCAACTTCCGTGACTTTTCGGTCATCTTCACATGAGGCCCGCCCCGGCGCGCCGGGTCAAGGGTCCCGCGCTCAGCCAGCGCTTTCAGGAGCAGCCGCCGGCGCCGCTTCAGCCACCGGCGCCGGAGCCGCCGGAACCGAAGCATCGACCAGCGCGCGGTAATCCGCCGTAGCCTGCTGCGCCTGCGCGATCAGGAATCCCATCGACGCCGGATGATTGCCGAACAACGATCCATCGCGCGACCCGTTGAGCACGATCAGCGGGCGGAACGTCGCCGCATCCTTCCACGCATCCAGCGCCCTGGTGCGGGCCGACGCGGCGGCCGCGTTTTCCGGCCACTGCATCGCGTCAAGGAAGATGAAGGCCGCAAACGCACGCGCCTTGGCGTTATAGACGGCGTTGGTCGCGATCTCATCGACCGGACTACCGCCGAGCACGGAGCCAGAGGTCGCAATCTCGGTCTGGCTGGCCGCAGCCCATGTCTCGAACAGTCCAAGCTGCGCCGAGATATCCTGCGGCGGTGCGGTCAGCCCTTCGTCGCGGCGGCGCACGCGGCGGTCATGAGCGACCAGCGCATCGCGCGCGGCGCGCAGCTGCACGCCCGTGCTGGCCGGCGTGGCGAGACGCGAGGCGGCTTCAAGATCGGCGTCGGCGCGGCCAGCGGCGGCTTCCTGCCGCGCGCGCAGCCCGATGAAGTCGCCCACCGCACCGGCCAGAGCGGCCTGGTAAGCGGGCTTGGCGGTCAGGCGGGCCATGGGCTCCCAGGCGGCGGCGTCGCTGGCCCAGCCATATTCCCCGAAATGCGCTTCCATCACGGTCGCGGCGGCCCCGGCCCACGGCGCGGACCATTGCGTGCGATCGATAACACCGGCGACATTGCGGTCGCCGACATCGCTCGCCATCACCACCAGCACCGGATAAGCGGCCAGCGCGGCGACAACGCCCGCAACCTTGGCCCAGCCCGTGACAATCTCGACGAACGAGCGGCGCTCGTCCTCATCCTCATCATCGCCGGAATGCGAGACGATGCGGGCTTCGATCTGGACCGGCTCCTCGAAACGGCGGAGCGGGATCGGCAGCGGCGCTTCGATCTCGACGACCGGTTCATCGCCATTCGCGGAATCACGGCTGGAATCATTGGCGGCGTCCGCGCCGCGGCGATCCTTGCCTTTACGGACATTCTGCGGCCGCGCATCCCGGTCCCGGGGCGCGGCAGCCACAACTTCAGACTCGTCGTCCACGACCATGTCGCGGCGGAGTTGCAAGACGGACATTGCCCAGCCCCCGGTTGGAGTTGCACGCGACTCTGGAGAGATTAGTCGTTAACCTCAACCCAACATTCACTTACGCATTCTTAATGGCGTACTAACCGTCCACCTGACCGGGGCCGGCCCCGGGCGGGACCCAAACGCGGAACGGCACGGAAAGGTTGCGCCCGGATTCAAGCACAAATGTGATTGGAAACGTTTTTTCCGCGCTCACCTGCTCCGGATCGAAGATCATCAGGTGCATCCCGCCCGGTTGGAAGATGATCGCCTCGCCCGCGGGAAGGTCGAGAGTTTCGAGGCGTTGCATCCGCATCACGCCACCCGCGTTAACCGAGGCGTGCATTTCGACAGCCCGGGCCAGGGGGGATGACACTTCCGTGATCCTGTCCGCCACCGGCGATTCGATCGTCTTGAGGATCACGTTC
>CAZJZQ010000070.1:0-13664 GCA_964550535.1 uncultured Rhizobium sp. | reverse complement strand
GGCGGCGACCGTGTTTGCCCCCAGGGGCGGGCGATACTCCGCTTCCGACACCGCCGCCTCGCGTGGGCCGCAGGAGGCCAGCAGGCTCGCGAGCGGCGCCAGCAACAGGGCGCGGGAGATGGTCCGTCGGTTCATGAAGGCTCCCTGCCGCAACCGGATCAGCACGCACGGGACAGGATAAGATGCGCCGCCCCAAACACCATATGGCGGCTCGCCATGACTTTCCCGGCCAATTTGCGTGGCCCTACCTACGCGGATCGTATCCCGGTTTGCGGAACAACTGGTCCGGCTTGGCGACGATATCGGGGATATAAACCTTGTCCGCCCAATCCTCCGGCGCGACGTCCTCGACGGAGACGGAGACCGAAGCCTCCCGCGACCCCAGCGCGCCGATAACCGCCCTGGTGATCTCCTCCGCCAGCCGGGCTTTGTCGTCGTCCGAGCGGCCCGCATAGAGTTTGACGATGACGTGCGGCATGGCGTGCTCCCCTTTTGGCGCACGTCATCCTACTTCGTCTGCAAGAGCAACGGCAGAACCCGTTACGGCGCCGACCAGAAGCCGACAATGCGCCGGACATCGTCCATCACCGGCGCGGCAATGGCGCGGGCCCGCCCGGCGCCATCCGCCAGCACGCGGTCAATTTCCGCCGGATCGCCCATCAGCCGGCGCATTTCCGACGCGACAGGCCCCAGCTTCTCGACCGCAAGATCCGCCAGCGCCGGCTTGAACGCGCCAAAGCCCTTGCCGCCAAACTCGCCGAGAACCTCTGCCTCGCTCATGTCGGCCAGCACCGCATAGATGCCAACGAGGTTCGCCGCCTCCGCGCGCCCCTCAAGGCCCTTCACTTCGGACGGCAGCAGATCGCTGTCGCTGGTCGCGCGCTTGATCTTCCTGGAAATCTCGTCCGCCGTATCGAGCAGGTTGATCCGCGATGCATCGGACGGGTCCGACTTCGACATCTTCTTCGTACCGTCCTTCAACGACATGATGCGCGCGCCAGGCCCCTGATAGATCGGCTCGGGCACCGGAAAGAAATCGGGCGCGTTGAAATCGCGATTGAACTTGCCTGCGATATCGCGGCTGAGTTCCAGATGCTGTTTCTGGTCCTCGCCCACCGGAACGTGAGTGGCCTTGTAGGCGAGAATGTCCGCCGCCTGCAGAACCGGATAGTCGAACAGGCCGACGGAAATATTCTCCGCGTCCTTGCCCTGCGACTTGTCCTTGAACTGCGTCATCCGTTCCAGCCAGCCCATCCGGGCCACGCAGTTCAGGATCCACCCCAGTTCGGAGTGCGCCGTCACCGACGACTGCGCGAAGATGATCGACCGCTTGGGATCGACGCCGGAAGCCAGATACGCCGCCGCGATTTCGCGCGTCTGGTTGGCGAGCTGTTTCGGATCCTGCGGCACGGTGATCGCGTGCAGATCCACGACGCAGAAGATGCAGTCATGTCCGTCCTGCATCTTCACGAACTTCTTCAGCGCGCCAAGATAGTTGCCGAGATGCAGGCTGCCCGAGGGCTGCACGCCGGAGAAGACGCGCTGCGGGCCAGCGTACTGCGAGCCCGTGGAGGTCTTCGGCGTTTCGGTCATGGCGTTTGTCCGGCGGCGGAATGTCGTTGGAAGCTGGCGCCTTTATCAGCCCTCGCTGACAGGGGGCAAGCCCTGCCCCGCCGCGCCCTTCTCGCGCCGCAGGGATTGGCGCACCTCGCCCGGCGTGATCGCACGGAAGCCGAGCGCCGCCGCGACATAGACGACAAACCCCGCCACCCCCACGACGCCGACAGCGATTTCCTTGCCGAACAGCAGGTTCGAGAGCAGCGGATACTGCCAGGCGCACACCCCGGCGAACCCGCCCATGACCAGGCAAGCCGCCCCCAGCCGCGCCAGCCGCGTCCACGCCCGGCCGCTGATCCGGTAAACCTTCTCCGCCGCCAGCGTCCCCGACAGCAGCGCGACATTGAGCCAGCCTGCAATGCTGGTCGCGATCGCAAGGCCGATGGCGCCGTCAATCCCCGCCTGCGGCAGCGTGAACCACAAGACCGCGCCAAGACCCGCATTCACCATCACTGCAATGATCGCGAAAATGCTGGGCTGGCGCGTCTTCTGACGGGCGAAGAAGGGCGGCGTGAACACCTTGGCCAGCACGAAGGCCGGAACGCCCCACGCGAAATGGCGAAGCACCTCCGCCGTGCGCCGCGCGTCCTCCGCGGAGAACTGGCCGCGCGTCAGCATCGCATCGATGATGAAATACGGCATCACCAGCAACGCCACGGCGGCGGGCATGGTGAAGGCCAGCGACAGCACCACGCCGTCATCCATCGTGCGGTCGGCGGACGCGTTGTCCTGCTCGGCAAAATGACGCGACAGGCGCGGCACGAGGGCAAGACCTACCGCCACGCCGATAAGGCCAAGCGGCAATTGATACAGACGGTCCGCGTTATAAAGCACGCCCCGCGCGCCGGGATCGGATCCCGCGAGAATCTGGCTGACCAGCGTGCCCAGCTGCATCGCTCCGCCCGCCAGCGCTCCCGGCACCGCCAGCGCGATCACCCGCCGCACGACTTTCGAGAAACCGGGAACGCCAATTGACAGCCTTACGCCCCGCCTGCGAACGCCCCACCACAACAGCCCCGCCTGAAACACGCCCGAAACCGTCACGCCAATGGACGCCGCCAGCGCCGCCTGCTCACGATCGGCGGCAAAAATCAGCGGAATGATGGTGAAGACGTTGAGCAGGCTCTGCACTCCCGCCGTCAGCGCAAACCGCCCCAGCGTGTTGAGCACCCCGCCCAGCAGCGTCGCCAGCGTCATGCAGGCAAGATACGGCATTGCGAGCTGCGCCATCAGCGTCGCCGTCCGCATCGTGCCGGGATCATCCGCATAGGCCGACAGCAGAACCGGCATCAGCCACGGCATCGCGAAGACAAGACCAATGACGATCAGCGTGACCACGGCCAGCATGAAGGCCAGAGTCTGCGACGCCATTTCCTCCGCCGCCTTGTCGCCCAGCGTCGCGCGTTCCTTGGCGAAGACAGGCACGAAGGCCTGCGCGAACGCTCCCTCGGCGAACAGCCGCCGGAAGAAGTTCGGCACCATCAGCGTGGTCGCCCACGCATCCAGCAACGGCCCCTGCCCGCCAAAGCGATAGTTCAGCGCCAGATCCCGCGCGAAGCCGAGCACCCGGCTGCCGAGCGTGAAACCGGTCTGCACGAAGACGTTGCGCGCCAGCGACATGCGGGAAAGATCCTACCGGTCGAAGGAAGCCGGCGCGCGCGCCAGCGTGTGAGCCGGAATACGCGGCGCGGTGGGGGCGTTCACACGCAGAACGACGGTGAGCCGCTCGATCAGCGGCGCGTCCATCTCCTCCGGCATGGCCGATCCGTCGATCATGGTGACATAGAAAACGTCATGCACCCGCTCGCCATAGGCGCCGACATGGGCCGAGCGGATCGACAGCCCGGCATCCGCCAGCTCACGCGCGATATCATAGAGCAGACCCGGACGGTCGCGGCCCGACACCTCGATCACGGTGCGGTTGGCCGACGCTGAACGGTCGATACGCACGATGGGCGAGATGATGAACGCGGCATGGCGGCGGCTGGCCGCCGGCGCCTTGCCCGGCTTGCGCGCGCTGTCGCCGCCAATGGCGGCCACGCGCAGTTCGTCGAGCAGGCGGGTCAATGCGGCCGTGTGATCGGCGCCCAACGGCGCCCCTTTCACATCCTGCACATCGAAAATGTCGAGCACGCGCTTCTGCGCGCTTTCATAAAGGTGCGCCGCCGCGACATTGGCGCCCGCCGCGCTCAACGCGCCGCAAAGATCAGCGAACAGGCCTGGACGATCCGGCGCGGACACGACGATTTCAGTGGCCGAACGCGTGCGATCGATACTGGCGGACACCACGATGGGATTGCCCACATCCTTCTCCACCGCCTCGGCGTGGCGATCATGCGCGCTACCGGTGAACTGCACCCAGTACGCATCCTCCACGCTGGCCAGCGTGACGCTGGGCTTGCCATGCCGCGCAGCAAACTCGTCCCGCGCCCGCATCGCGCGCTCCTCAAGGTGGGCGCGCACCGCCGCCTCGTCCGTCCGTCCGCCGCGCAGCGCGGCTTCGGTGGCGTAATAAAGATCGCGCAGCAACTGGCCTTTCCAGCCATTCCACACGCCCGGCCCCACCGCGCGGATATCCGCCACGGTCAGGATCAGCAGCAGGCGCAACCGCTCCAGCGTGCCGACCTTCTCCACGAAATGCGAGATGGTCTGCGGGTCCGAGATATCCCGGCGCTGCGCCGTGTCGCTCATTTCGAGGTGGTTGCCGACCAGCCACGCGACCAGCTCCGCCTCATCCTCTGGCAGCCCCAGCCGCAGGCAGGCGGCGCGCGCCTGTTTTGCGCCTTCAACCTGCTGGTCGCCCTTCCCCTTGCCGGTGTCGTGCAGGAGCATGGCGAGATAAAGCGCGCGGCGGTTCTGGATTTTCGGGAACAGCTCGGTCGATAGCGGGTGCGAGTCGTGGAACAGGCCGCGCTCGATATCCTGGATCGTCTCCACCGCCTTCAGCGTGTGCTCATCCACCGTATAGTGGTGATACATGTTGAACTGCGTCTGGCCGACAATGCGCCCGAACTCGGGCAGGAAACGGCCCAGCACGCCCGCCTCGTTCATCAGCGGCAGCACGCGGCCCGGCTTGTTGGAACCCGCCACGATGTCGAGAAACATGGCGCGCGATTCCGGCTCGGTCCGCGCCTGCCGTGTCAGCGCCCACAGCGACCGCCGCGCCGCCGTCATCGCGTCGGGATGAATATCTAGGCCGCGCTCATTCGCCAGCCAGAAAAGACGGATCAGCGTACGCGTATCCCGCACCAGCGCTTCCGGATCGGTGATCGACAGGCGGCCCGCATCAATAACGAACCCGTCCTCGTGCAGCGGCTTCGCGGGCGCGGGCGGCAGCAGGCGGATGCGGCCGCCGGGCTTTTTCTTCTGCTCGGCTTCCAGCTTCGAGCATGTAATCCGGGTCAGAGCGCCGACTTCCTTCGCCGCGAGGAAATAGCGCTTCATGAAGCGTTCCACGGCGGTGACGTTCTGGCGCGCGGTATAGCCGAGGCGCGCAGCCATCTCGGGCTGGAGATCAAAGGACAGGCGGTCTTCAGGACGGCCCGTCAGGAAATGCAGGTGGCAACGCACCGTCCAGAGGAAGCGCGCCTCGCGCAGATAGACGGCCTTGTCCTGCGGCGTGAAGACGGCGTTATCGAGCACTTCGTTGAGGCTGTTGCCGCCGTGAATGTATTTGGCCAGCCAGTAGAGCGTCTGCAAATCGCGCAGGCCGCCCTTGCCGTCCTTCACATTAGGCTCCACGCGATAGCGGGAACCGCCTTCGCGTTCATGCCGCGTATCGCGTTCCGCCAGCTTCGCCGCCACGAACTCCGCACCGCGGCCGGCGACCACATCGCGCTGGAACCGCTCCGCCAGCTTGTCCGCGACGCCCCGGTCGCCGAACAGGAGACGCTGATCGAGGATCGAGGTGCGGATCGTCACATCCTCGCGCGACAGCTTGATGCACTCGTCGATATTTCGGAAGGCGTGGCCGACTTTCAGGCCCATGTCCCACAGCGCATAGAGCATGTACTCGATCACGCTCTCGGCCCAGGCGGTCTGCTTGTAGTTGCGGACGAACAGGAGATCGACGTCCGACGACGGCGCGAGCACGCCCCGCCCATAGCCGCCGACCGCCAGCACGGCCATGCGCTCCGCCTCGGTCGGGTTGTGGGCGCGAAAAATGTGGACCGTGGTGAAATCGAACAGCGCGGACAACGCCTGGTCCATCACGGCGGACAGGAGGTGGGCGGTGTCAAGGCCGTCCGCTCCCTCCTCCAGCCGGTCTTGCGCGATCATGCGGCCGCGAAACAGGGCGGCGTGGATCAGGTCGAGAGCGCGGGCGCGCTGGGCGGTGGGATCAGAGCCATTGTCGAGCGCGGCGGCGGTCAGCTGCACGCGCAGCTTGCGGCCGTCGACAATGTCCGCGATGCGCCATGGCCCGGGCTTGGAAGATATGACGGATCGGGCGGCGGAAGCGGCGTCACTCATGCGGCGTCTATGTAGCCCGGTTTGAAACCCGACGACAGGCCGTCGCGTCGCCGCATCCCTGAAACATACAGGCCCAAAACGAGCGCGGCCGGCGGGGGGAGCCGCCGGCCGCTGCTGTCAGACCGGGGGGAGCCAGCCGACAGTGAGAGAGGGAAACCGCTTCTCAGGCGATCAGCGAACCGCTGAGCAGCATGTAGAAGACCGCCGCGACACCGGCGAAAGCCACAGCCAGGGCGCCGAAGGAACCGACGTCGCCGAGTTTCGGGGTTTGGATCAGACCGTTCATTTTTTTCTCCATCTTTTTATCCGGTCTGCGTCCGTCTTCGGATCGCTTCGCCGTTGATCCCTTGATTGCAACCCCCGTGCCAGTCTCGCTTTACCAAACTCATGTTTGAAATTGCTGGATTTATTTACACCAGCACCCAGAAACAATTAACGCCACGGCGAACTTCACCGCGGCGTTTGGCTGTTATTACCAATGAGTGGTGAAATCGGCCTGGGAGCGTCACCCGGCTCCGCATGGCGCGATTGCCCGCGCCAATTGCAAATCCACGAATCATAGTCTAGAACAAATCATGAACACATAAGCGGGGCGTGCGATATGACCCATTTACGGATCGACTATGTGGAATTCGCCAGTCCGGATCTCGACAAATCGCGGACCTTCTTTGAGGAGGCGTTCGGCTGGAGTTTTACGGACTACGGGCCGAATTACACGGCGATGAAGAATGCCGGGCTCGACGGCGGCATCAGCAGCCACCCAGGCGACCGGGGCCAGCCGCCTCTGGTGATCCTGAAAACGGATGATCTGGAAGCGGCTCTGGAAGAGATCGAGGACGCTGGCGGCGCAATCTCGCGGCCGATCTTTGCCTTCCCGGGCGGACGCAGGTTCCACTTCCGCGAACCGGGCGGCAACGAACTGGCGGTGTGGAGCCGCCACTGATCTCCGGGCCCGACGGCGCCCGGGAAAGCGGCGTCAGGGCAGCGGGCGGACCGGCGCTTCGTTCTCGGCGATGTGCTTGCGGGCGGCGTCCATCCAACGGTCATTGGCCTTGAAGGCGACGCCCCCGGCCCAGTAGTCGTTCTTGCACTTGCCGCGCGCAGCGTCATCTACGGCTGTGCCCCAGTTGATCGGCTCGAATTTCTGGTTGTCGTCCTGCGCGATCACCGACCCGTCCAGCGCAATTCGCGTGCGGGAGCCGAGCTTCACGGTGTTCTTGGCGCAATCCACGGTGACGGCGTGGTATTCCTGCCAGGCCACTTCCTTGTCCTCATGCTTCACCTCGCCGGGCATATAGACATAGGCCAGCCGGAACGTGACCTGATCGCCCTCGCGCTCAATACCAGGGTCGTTGACGAAGACGGCGAAACGTTTCGCGGACTGCAACACCATCCGCCAGGACTGGGTTTCCTTGTCTCCGCCCGGCATGGAGGCGCAGCCCGCCGTGAGAGATGCCGCCATGGCAGTCGCGGCGGCCAGTCTGATGAATTTCATGCCGATGAGCTTCAAATCCGTCTCCCGCCAGCTTGCAACCGCCCTGTTGGAGCCGGTTATCTGGCCTGATTTGGCCCCGGATGGAACCCCGGTCCAGACCGCTGCGCAGTCGTGGTCCGCCTTGCCCCGGCCGCATCGCGAGAGTACCCCGCAGGCTTCGCCGCACTGGCGCCCGACCGACGGAGAGACCGATGACGCTTAGGCTGGCCGTTCTGGGCGCCACGACCACCATCGGGCAGGAAATCCTCGGCGTGCTGGCCGAGCGCGAATTCCCCGCCACGGAAATCACCGCCCTGACCTCCCGGAAGGGCATCGGGCAGGAACTGAGCTATGGCGAACGCACGCTGCACGCCAAGGACATGGACACATTCGACTGGGCGTCCGCCGATGTGTGCATCATGGCGGTGGGCGACCCGCTTGCGCGCAAATGGGCGCCGAAGATCACGTCGGCGGGTTGCATCGTCATCGACATCTCCGCGTCGTTCCGGGGCGAAGCCGATGTGCCGCTGGTGGTGGCCGAGGTGAACGCCGCAGCGGTGGAGAGTTATGGACGCCGCAACCTGATCGCCAGCCCGGATCCGCTGACCACGATGCTTGCCACAGTGCTGAAGCCGCTGCACGACGAGGCGCGGGTGAAGCGCGTGGTGACCGCCAGCTACCAATCCGTTTCGACCGGCGGCCGTCCGGCGATGGACGAACTATGGACCCAGACCAAGGGCGTGTTCGTGAACCAGGCGGCCGAGCCGCGCGAATTTCCGAAACAGATCGCCTTCAACATCATCCCGCAAGTCGACGATCTGCTCGACGACGGCTTCACCGAACAGGAGGCCCGGCTGGCCGATGAAACCCGCCGCATCATCGGCGACGATATTCGTCTTGTCTCCACCTGCGTGCAGACGCCGGTGTTCGTGGGCCACTGCCTTGCGGTCCATGTCGAACTGGCGCGTCCGCTGAAAGCCATCGACGCGCGCCGCCTGCTGCGCCAGTCGCCCGGCTTGCTGGTCGTGGATGGGCGGGAAGAAGAGAGCGCCTATGTCACGCCGGTGGAATGCGTTGGCGAGTGGGCCACTTACGTCTCACGAATCCGCGACGACCAGAGCGTCGAGAACGGCCTCGCCTTCTGGGTGGTGGCGGACAATCTGCGGCGCGGATCGGCGCTCAATGCGGTGCAGATCGCGGAACTGCTGCTGAACCGCGGCGTGTTCACCGCACGCATCGGCGACGACTGAGAACGCCGGCGCAGCCCTGCGGTCACGCACAGCGCGCCGGACTGAAACGCAATGTGATGACGCTTTCCCGTTCCCCCGGCCGGGATGCAGGACCTATCTACGAGCCATGCCGACGAACAAGGACATTCGCGCCGGTCTTGCGGCCGCACTGGGCGCCTACGCGCTGTGGGGCGTACTGCCGGTCTATTTCAAGCTGCTGGGGGATACGCCCCCGGCGGTGATCCTGGCGCACAGGATCGTCTGGTCCGTTCCGACGGCGCTGGCGCTGGTCGCGATGGCCGGAAAGATGGACGAGCTCGCCGGCGTGCTGAGACGGGGCCGCGTCGCGCTGGCGCTGCTGGCTTCGGGGCTCGCGGTCGCGCTGAACTGGACGATCTATATCTGGGCCGTCACCAACGATCGCGTGCTGGAGGGCAGCCTTGGCTATTTCATCAATCCGCTGATCACCTTCGTCTTCGCCGCCGTGTTCTTTGGCGAGCGTTTCAACAAGCTGCAAATGGCGGCTCTCGCGGTTGCGGCGCTGGGCGTGGTGAACCAGGCGGTGGTGGTCGGTGAATTTCCGTGGATCGCGCTGTCGCTGGCGCTTTCCTTCGCCATCTACGGCCTGCTGCGAAAACGGACACCGGTGGATGCACGGGTCGGCTTCACCGTCGAGGCGCTGTGGCTGGCGCCGGTCGCCCTGCTCTATCTGCTGTTCTTCCGGCCAGACGGGCTCCCGTTTTTCGGCACGGAGGGGGCAGGCGGCGCGTTGCTGTTCCTGCTGGCCGGACCTGTTACTGCGGCGCCGTTGATCATGTTCGCCTTTGGCGCACGGCGGCTGCGCATGTCGACCATCGCCATGCTGCAATATCTCGGCCCCACCATGCAGTTCGTGATCGGTCTTCTTTATGGAGAGGCGTTCACGCCCGCCCATGCCGCGACGTTCGGCCTGATCTGGGCAGGCGTTGCGATTTTCACCTGGGCTGTCTGGCGCAATGACGGAAAGCGATCGCCCGCGTGAATGTTGGACGCAAGAAAAACCCCGCTATCCGTGAGGATGCGGGGCGAGCAGTTTGTGCATGCGAAACCGCGAGAAGCGACTTCATCTGTCTCTACGCAAGACAGGCGCCGCCGGTGAATCCGCCGTTTACCATGACGCCGGGAAAGCGCCGGAATGGTCCCAGAATATAGGATAGTCTTAACCCCTTCACCGCAGACTTGGGCCCGACGGCGGGGCCCAATTTGTCTGATTGGTCAAATCGTACCCCAATGTTTCATGCTCGGGTAATTCTGCGTGTGATCTACAGCGCGCAACCGCGCGCCTGGGGGGCGTAGGGCATAACAGGACACTGAGGCGGACAAGATGAGTGCAATGGCGGACCCGCAGGCGTCTCCCGAATGGGAAGCCGCCCGCATGGACTGGTGGAAACAGGCGCAGGGCGAGATCACGAAACTCCACAAGGCGGTTTCCGAAGCCACGCCGGGAAATCTGAGCCGTTCGGTCGTCTATGCACCGGTTCACGATCTGGCCGGACTCGCTGGCGTGTTCGGGTATGACCTGATCGGCAAGATCGCCCGTTCGATGATGGAAGCGCTGCGCCGCGGACCCGACCCGATCGACGAGCGCATGCTGACCGTTTGCCGCGCCTATATCGCCGCGCTGAGCGCCCTGCACGCGAAGGACGTTCGCGGAGCGGGCGGCGCATCGGGCGACGCCATCCTCGCAAAGCTGGCGTCGATTCACCCCTGATGCACAACCGGCGCGGGGTGCAGTTGCGCCCTCAAGCCGGTCCGCCGGCCTGTACGTATAGCGGATGGGAAAGCGCGCCTTCGTGCGTGCGCTAAACGCAGTCGTAGAGCGCATCGACCAGACGCTGGCGTCTTGCGTCCTCCAGCAAGTGCGACCCCTGACGGTTCATCACATAAGCGACGGACAGGCCAATGGCCGGATCGCCCAATGCGCCGGAACCGCCCCAACCGGAATGGCACAGCGTCTGCCCCCGCGGCCCGTACAGGGGAACAGGATTGCGCATCACGCCCGCGCCGAACGCGACATGGCCGGGCAGGATGAAATCCCGGCCCGCAATGCGCTCGCGCGTCAGTTGGGTCCACGTATCTTCGGAGATCAACCGCGCCTCCCCGATCCGCCCCTTCAACGCATACGCCGAATAAAGCCGCGCGACGGCCTGCGCCTCGCCATGGCCGTTGGCGGAGGGTATCTCCGCAACGCGCCATTCCGTTGCGCCGCGATTGGCGGCTGACCATGGCTTGAGGAAAGCGGCGCGCAGCGCGTCGTTATGCTCGCCGAACTCCGTGGGCGTCCTGGGTTTGATCACCTGCGCGACGCGATGATGTTCGCTTTCCGGCAGACCGATCCAGAAATCGACGCCCAGCGGCGCGCATACATCTTCACGCAGGATCGTTCCCAGCGTGCGGCCGGACACGCGATGCGCCAGCTCGCCCGCGATATAGCCCCAGGTGAGCGGATGGTATCCCGAGGCCGTTCCCGGCGGCCACATTGGGGCCAGCTTCGCCAGCTCGGCCGCCAACGCAGGCGGATCAAGCCACAGCGCCGGATCGATGGCCTCTGCGAAACCGGGCAACCCGCCCTGATGCGACAACGCCTGCGCAACCGTGATCCCGGATTTTCCATTCTCCGCGAACTCGGGCCAGTAGTCCGCCAGCGGCGCGTCGTAATCGATCAGCCCGCGATCAACCAGAATGGCGATGACCAGCGCAGCAACGGGCTTGGTGGTGGAATAGACGGGACACAATGTCCGCTCGTCCCACGCCTGCTCCCTGCCCCGATCACGCCATCCGCCACGCAGGTCCACGACCAGCTCATCGCCCAGCCACGCGGCGAACGACGCGCCGAGTTCCAGCTCCCCGGCGAAGTTCTGTTCGAAGGCGCGGTGAACCGGCTCGAACCCGGCGGCGGTGAAACCTGTGATGCTCATACATCATGACATCGTCCCCGCCCGATTGCGGGTCAAGCGTGGATGTTGTGAAGTCCGCCCATGACAACGTGCATCTACAAATTTGAGATCCCTGATCTGTCGCGGCCAATCCCGAACGCGACGGAGATGTCGCCCTCAGGCGAACTGGTCCCGTTCCATCCTGCATTGCTGGATCCGGAACGGGTCATCGGCCGCCGCATCGAGGAGGTCACGACGCGCGCTGGCGTATATGGCATGGGCGGACCAGGCTTTTTTGCGCTGCGGCTCGGGGCGGAGTGGCTGGTCGTGGCGCTATGGAGCGCGGCGAGCTGGATGCGGTATCACGACCGGCTGATTGAAGACATGTTCCACGACACGGCGGATCGCCCGCGTCCGTGGATTTCGGAAGGCGCCGGGGGCGACCGGCTGAGCCCCGCAATCATCGGGCAGTCCATCAATGGCATCGATATCGGCCGGGACTATATGAAACTGCGCCTCTCGGGCGGGTTCGATCTGGCGATTGATGCAGACCCGTCGGCGCGCCCCGTCTTCGGCGGGAATAGACAACCGCGCACCTTCACGCCGGATGATGACCTGTCGCGCGCCGTCTTCCTGTCGCCGACTGTGGAGCTCTGGATCTGAGCTGCGGAGAGGCGGTCTCCAGCGTCACCCGCCGCGAGGGACTGACAACAAAGGGTGGAAGCACGGCAACGCGCGGCATCGGCGCAACATTAACCGGGCGGCGCGCTGCTCCAGCTTGATTATCGCCGCGCCGTCCGCCATGTGTCCCTTGCATCTGTTTCGGGGAGTTTTTCCATGACCGCCATCCGCCCGCGCCGGTCCGTCCTCTATATGCCGGGCGCGAATGAACGCGCGCTGGAAAAAGCGAAGACCCTGCCTGCGGATTCGCTGATCCTCGACCTCGAAGACGCCGTCGCCCCGGAAGCGAAGGCCGAAGCGCGCGAGCGTGTGTGCGGCGTGGTTAAAGCTGGCGGCTATGGCCCCCGCGAACTCATCATCCGGGTCAACGGCCAGGACACCGAATGGGGCAAAGCGGATATCAAGGCGGCCGCACAGGCCCGCCCGGACGCCATCCTCGCGCCCAAGGTTTCGACCGCGGACGAAATCCGCTGGCTGGATCAGGCGCTTTCGGAATCGGGCGCCGGCGGCAATCTCGCTCTCTGGGTGATGATCGAGACGCCGCTCTCCCTGTTCAATCTGAAGGAGATTGCGTCAACGGCGAAGACGACACGCCTCAAGGGCTTCGTCATGGGCTCGAACGATCTCATCAAGGATTTTCGCGCCGAGCCGATGCCGGGCCGCGAGAACCTGGCCGTCGCCTACACACTCACCATCGCGGCGGCGCGCGCCTATGACCTGCTGGTGTTCGATGGCGTGTATAACGACATCGCCAATGCCGAGGGCTTCGCGGCCGAAGCCAAACAGGCGCGCGCGTTCGGTTTCGACGGAAAGACGCTGATCCACCCGTCGCAGGTCGAGCCCTGCAACACGATCTTCGCTCCCGCCGCAGACGCCGTTGCGCATTCGCGTGACGTGATCGCCGCATTCGCCGACCCCGCCAATGGCGGCAAAGGCGTGTTGAAAGTGAACGGCAAGATGACCGAACTCCTCCACCTCGCCCAGGCCAAACGCATGGTCGCCGTGGCGGAAGCGATCGCCCAGAGAGAGGCCGCCCAATGACCCTCAAATCCGATCCCGGCAATTTCTTTGAAGACTTCCAGGTCGGCGACGAGATTATTCACGCCACGCCGCGCACGGTGACCGAAGCGGACGCCGCGATCTATACCGGCCTCACCGGCTCGCGCTTCGCGCTGTATTCGGCGGATACGTTCGCGCAGGATTGCGGCCTTGAGGGCGCGCCAATCGACCCCCTGCTCGCCTTCCATGTCGTGTTCGGCAAGACGGTGCCGGATATCT
>CAZJZQ010000069.1:2843-17994 GCA_964550535.1 uncultured Rhizobium sp. | reverse complement strand
CCGCATCTTCTTCAACCAGGCCCAGATGAGCGCGCGGGGCGTCGCCCAGATCGCCGCCGTCATGGGCTCCTGCACCGCCGGCGGGGCCTATGTCCCGGCCATGTCGGACGAGACGGTGATCGTCCGCAAGCAGGGCACCATCTTCCTCGGCGGCCCGCCGCTGGTGAAGGCCGCGACAGGCGAGGTGATCTCGGCGGAGGATCTTGGCGGCGCAGACGTCCACGCCCGCCGCTCCGGCGTCGCGGATCACTACGCCGCCAACGACGCGCACGCGCTGGAAATCGTGCGCCGGATCGCGGGCAATCTGAACACCACCAAGAAAATCGCGCTCGATCTTCGCGCCATCCGCGAGCCCGCCTTCGACCCGGCGGAACTCGACGGCGTCATCCCGCAGGACGCGCGCGAACCCTATGACGTGCGCGAAGTGATCGCCCGCATTGTCGATGGTTCCGACTTCGACGAGTTCAAGAAGCTCTACGGCGAAACCCTGGTCACCGGTTTCGCGCATATTCACGGCATGCCCGTTGGCGTCCTCGCCAATAACGGCATCCTGTTCTCGGAAAGCGCACAGAAGGCCGCGCACTTCATCCAGCTTTGCGACCAGCGCGGCATCCCGCTGGTCTTTCTGCAGAACATCACCGGTTTCATGGTCGGCTCGAAATACGAGGCGGGCGGAATCGCCAAGGACGGCGCCAAGATGGTCACCGCCGTCGCCACCGCGCGCGTGCCCAAATTCACCGTCGTCATCGGCGGCAGCTATGGCGCAGGCAATTACGGCATGTGCGGCCGCGCCTATTCTCCGCGCTTCCTCTTCATGTGGCCCAACGCCCGCATCAGCGTGATGGGCGGCGAACAGGCCGCCAGCGTCCTCGCCGCCGTGAAGCGCGACGCGATGGAAGCCCGCGGCGAAAAATGGAGCGCGGAGGACGAGGCGAAATTCAGAACGCCGATCCGCGATCTCTACGAGCGCGAAGGCTCGCCCTATTTCTCCACCGCCCGCCTCTGGGACGACGGCGTCATCGCCCCCCGCGACACCCGCCGCGTCCTCGGCCTCGCCCTCTCAGCATCCCTCAACGCCCCTCACGGCCGCGACGCGGAACGTGAGGCGGGGTTTGGTGTTTTCAGGATGTGACTTAATTGCCAACTTCAGATTCGAGTTGAATCGCATAGAAGGCTCCGTATGGCATCGACGGACTCTCTTATAGCGGCGAACGCGATCATCAGCCTTTGCAAAGAGCATGGGTTCGAAATCACGAATATGAAGCTTCAAAAGCTTCTTTACTTCGCTTACGCCATCCATCTGTTCGAGGCTAACGAGCGGCTCTTTGATGCCGAGTTCGAGGCATGGAATTACGGCCCTGTCGTGAGGGACGTCTATTCGGAGTTCAAACGGCTAGGTAACCGGCCGATTGAAGAGCCTGTTGATGTTTCAGACCCGGTGACAGGACGCCGTCTTGATTTCCAGGAGAATCTATCACTTGGACAGCTGGCGTTTCTGAGCCGAATCGTTACCTTCTACGGAAGGATGTCTGCTGGGCAGCTTGTAAACTTATCTCACGCACCAGGAGCGCCTTGGGATGTGACGGTCAGGCAGGCGGAGGGACGCCCGAATATAGGCATGGTGATTACTGACGATGCCATTCGGGCGCACTACCAAGCACACTGGATCCGTCCTGATGTGAAGGTGGAAGCAGAAATTGATGAGCAAGAATCTCCAACTGCCAGATACCGATCTCGCTAATTTCAGCATGCTCGCGCCGGACATGCGCTCAAAAGCACTATGGGGCAAAAGCCTTTTTATCCCCGATTTTTCACTTACTCCTTTCCGCCAAGCGTTGTTTGATATCTGCAACGTGCAGCAGGGAATGTTCGAGTTTTCGCCCTCTGAGTGGTCAGTTGTCGAAGCGAGATTGTTGCAACTCATCAAGAAGCATCCCGAGAGCGAAGGGCTGAACCTCGGGGTGGGGAAAGCGCTCTGGGAGTGGTGTCAGAAAAACCGCGTTTACTCGCTTGAGCGCGAAATGGCTGCGGTCCCTCTGGGTGGCGGCTGGATGGCAAAGTTCTGGCACGATTTTTACATGGTCGTGGACGGCGTGGTGGTAAATGCGTTCTTCGACCCTCGAAAAGGTGGCAGCCGGCTGAGTCGCGAGGGGTGTCGCCTCGCATGTTCGATGCTGGCCCACTATCAGGCGAAAGGAAGGTTTTCAGCAGCGCGGTCCGTCGTGTTTCAGTTTCCCGATAGGGGGAATGACCAGCGAGGGGTGAAGCTTGTCGAGTTCGCAGCTGACGAGCTGATGTCGCGCGAAGAATTTACGCGCGTGCTCGCAGAAACGATCGATGAATGGCGCGCTGTTATGAAGGCACGCGAGCCGGAAGTCCGCCGGCGCGCGGGGGACAAGAACCAGACAGACTTTGGCTTCTAGGCCGTGAGGGCATTGGGTCGTGACGGGCCAGTGGTTGCGCACTACGGTGTGCAATGACAAATTTTGATGGCTTCACAGCCGCCTTCGAACGCACCATCGCCCTCGCACGCTCCCGCGCGCCGGATCGCATTCCCGTGGTCGGCATTGGCGGGGCGCAGGGGTCGGGCAAGACCACGCTGGTGAAGGCCTACGCTGCCGCCCATCCGGGCGTTGCGCATTTTTCTATCGACGATGTCTATCTTGCGAAAGCAGAGCGCGTGTCGCTGGCCGAGCGTGTGCACCCCCTGTTCGCCACGCGCGGCCCGCCCGGCACGCACGACATGGCGCTGTTCAACCAGACGCTCGATTGCCTCACCCAACCCGTCGAAGGCCGCGAATGCCCGCTGCCCAGTTTCGACAAGCTGGCGGACGACCGCCGCGCTGCGCTCGACTGGACGCTCTACACGCGGCGGCCTGACCTGGTCCTCGTCGAAGGCTGGTGCATCGGCGCGATGCCGCAGGACAAGGACCAGCTCGCCGAACCCGTCAACGCGCTCGAAGCAATTGAAGACCCGGAAGGCCGCTGGCGCAAATACGCTAATGATCGCCTGAAGGGCGCCTACGCCGAAGCGTTCGAGCGCATCGACGCCACGCTCTATTTCCGCGCCCCATCCTTCGGCGTCGTCCACCACTGGCGCGGCCAACAGGAAGAAGACCTCCTCAACCGCCCCCTCGACGCCAACGACGAAGCCCGCATCGCCCGCTTCATCCAGCACTTTGA
Source organism: uncultured Rhizobium sp. (assembly GCA_964550535.1). Taxonomy (GTDB): domain Bacteria; phylum Pseudomonadota; class Alphaproteobacteria; order Caulobacterales; family Hyphomonadaceae; genus UBA7672. Next base: position 14,811 of record CAZJZQ010000069.1, on the reverse strand, counting down.
ACGCCTCACCCGCCACATGATGTCCGGCGGCGTAAAAGCCGACGTGGTGGTGCAACTGGATGAGCACAGGGGCGTGGTGGGGTAGAGACGCCGCCGTTATCGCGTTACCCACAATCCTCTCCGCACGCGTCCCCGCATACGCAGGACAGATTCAACACCCCCAAAAAATCTTCCCCCGCAAATTCAACCCGTTGCGCCCAATCCCCCACCAAAAATTACAGGACAAACTCAAACGATTCCTACGGAGACTCCCGCCGCTCCATAATCCGTCCCGAAGTTTGAACAACGGGAGTGCAATGGGCTTCTTCGCCTGGATATTCATGATCATCGCGCCGCTGGCTCCGGGCCAGCGGCATGTGATGATTGCGCGTATCTTCGCGGACTTCGTTTTCGAGCGCCTACAGCGTTCGTTGCGTGAAGCGGACGCCATGGCGGACGCCGTCGCGCGCGAAGCCCTTCTGCGCCGCCACTGCCAGGCCCACCACATGCTGCTGCGCGTCGCCGAGGAACATGCGCGCATCGCGATCTGGCTGATGGCGCGCGCGGCCACAGGCGGCGCCAACATGCCTGTGCGGTTCGACAAGCCCGCCATCCGCACAGCCGTTCCGCCCGGCGCCATTCTCGCGCGCCTCGAAGCGCTCGCCCGCCGCCTTGACGCCGTCGAAGCCGATGCAGGCGCGCTCGCCGCTGCATGGACGAGCGCCACTTACGTCATGCCGGGCCTGCAAGGCCTCATCGAACACCCCCCCGAATTCCTTTTCATCGCCGCCACGCAGGCGGGCGAGGCGGAGCGCGCGCCCCTGCGCGCCAACGGTCCGGGCTCGCCCCTGACGACAGGTCCGCCGGCCTCCTGCCGATCTGAAAACCCGCTCCCGCGTCTCTCGGCCCCATGCCGCAGAGATCGCGGGCGCTTGCCGTTTCCCTCGACCACCCGTGACGGACGCCTCCGGCAACGCTATCAAGCATCAAAACAGGAGCGCTCCCATGGCCTACGAGAACATCGAGATCGACGTTTCGCGCGGCGGCGTCGCCGTGATCCTGCTGAACCGGCCGCAGAAGCGCAACGCCCTGAACGCCCAGGTAATCGAGGAACTGGCCGACTGCTTCGAGACGTTGCGCAAGAACCCGGAAGTGCGGGTGGTTCTCCTGCGCGGCGCGGGCCCGGTCTTCTCGGCGGGCGCCGACATCGAATGGATGCGCGCCGGGGCCGACTACACCACCAGCGAGAACGAAGAAGACGCGCACGCCATGGCGGAAATGCTGCGCCGCCTTTACGAACTGCCCCAACTCACCATCGCCATGGTCCACGGCGCGGCGATGGCCGGCGCCTGCGGTCTCGTCGCGGCGTCCGATGTCTCCGTCGCGCTGAAGGGAACGAAGTTCGGCTTCACCGAAGTCCGCCTCGGCATCGTGCCTGCAACCATCTCGCCCTATGTCATCAACGCCATCGGTCCCCGCTGGGCCCGTGCGCTGTTCGCCACGGCTGAAATCTTCGACGCGGAGTTCGCGCACCGGATCAGCCTGATCCACTACGCCGTCGCGAACGAGACGGAAATGGAATCGCTGGTCGAACATCTGACCCGGCTCGCTTTCGATGCCTCGCCCGCCGCCATCGCCGACGCGAAGGATCTGGTCGCCGACGTCGCAGGCGAAGTCATCGACAGCAGCCTCAGCCGCAAGACCGCCAAGCGCCTCGCCCACTGCCGGGCCAGCGAGCAGGGCAAGGAAGGCCTCGCCGCTTTCCTTGAAAAACGTAAACCCGGCTGGGCTGTGTAGGAACAGAACAAGCGGCCGTGCTGGTCGCGGGCGGGCGCCGGGAATCGGCTTGTTCGGAACAGCAGGGCCATCTAGCCTCGTGTCATGTTTCCATCGCTGCTGATCGCCAATCGGGGCGAGATCGCCCGCCGCATCATCCGCACCGCGCGGCGGATGGGGCTGCGCACTGTCGCCGTTTATTCCGACGCCGATGCTGAGGCGGCCTTCGTGCGCGAGGCGGACGAAGCGCTGTGGATCGGCGGCGCAGCAGCGGCCGACAGCTATCTGCATGGCGACCGGATCATCGAAGCGGCGCTGGATGCGGACGCGGCGGCGATCCATCCCGGTTATGGCTTCCTGTCCGAGAACGCGGGTTTCGCGGAGGCCGTAGGCAAGGCCGCGATCACCTGGATCGGCCCGCCGCCGGAAGCAATCCGCGCCATGGGTCTGAAAGACGCGGCCAAGGCCTTGATGCAGAAGGCCGGCGTGCCGGTGACGCCCGGCTATCATGGCGAGGACCAGAGCGCGAAACGGTTGAAGACCGAGGCGAAGTCCATCGGTTATCCCGTTCTCATCAAGGCTGTCGCGGGCGGCGGCGGGCGCGGCATGCGCCGCGTGGACGCCGCCGCCGATTTTGATGCGGCGCTGGAAAGCGCACGGCGCGAAGCGAAGGCGAGCTTCGGCGACGACCGCGTTCTGGTCGAGAAATTCATCGAAAGCCCGCGCCATATCGAGGTTCAGGTCTTCGGCGATAACCAGGGCAATCTCATCCACCTCTACGAACGCGACTGCTCCTTGCAACGCCGCCGCCAGAAGGTGATCGAGGAAGCGCCCGCCCCCGGCATGACGCAGGCGGTGCGCGATGCGATGACGGACGCTGCACTGAGCGCGGCGCGCGCTGTGGGATATCGCAACGCCGGGACTGTCGAGTTCATCGTCGACGGCGGCGGCGCGCTGCGGCCTGACGGCTTCTGGTTCATGGAGATGAATACGCGTTTGCAGGTGGAGCACCCGGTCACCGAGATGGTGACGGGGCTCGATCTGGTCGAATGGCAGCTTCGTGTTGCGGCGGGCGAAAGCCTTCCGGCGCAGGAAGATATCGAACTCGACGGCTGGGCTGTCGAAGGGCGGATCTGCGCCGAAGACCCATCGCGCGGGTTCATGCCGAGTTCCGGGCGGCTGGAGCGGTTCGATCTCGCTGCGTTCGAGGATGGCGGCGAGGGCGCTGCCGTGCTGCGTCTCGATAGCGCGGTTGAGTCCGGCGATGTGATCCCGGCCGTCTATGACAGCATGATCGCCAAGGCGATCGCATGGGCGCCCACGCGCGACGCGGCGATGGATGCATTGGGCGATGCGCTGCGCGAGGCGGAGATATGGCCGGTGGCCACGAACACCGGCTTGCTGGCGAGACTGTTGGATCATCCGGAAGTTCGGGAAGGCGTGGCGACCACCGCGCTGGTTGAGGCGGAGCTGGAGGATCTGGCGCCGGCGGCGGACGACGCCGATCTGGTGCTTGGCGCGATCGGTCTCGAAGCACTGGCGCAGGGGAGCAGCGCTGATCCGTGGGCGGTGGCGGACGGCTTCCGGCTGAACAGTCCGGCGCGCGCGACCTTCGTGCTGGAGGCGGACGGAGAGGCGCGGGAGGTGAAATTGATCGCGGAGCCGGGCGGTCTGCGCCGGGCCTTTGTCGACGGCGTCGAACTGACGGCGGACGTCGAGGTTTCGCGTTCGGCCGCTGGAGCGGTGGCCGGCGGGATCATCGGCGAGCAGGAGGCGGTGGGCGCTGTGCGGCGGCTGGCGGATGGGCCCGTGCTGTTCACGGGCGGTCTTGCGCTGGCGCTGAAGCGGCCGGAGATGGGCGGGGAGCTGGACGGGTTGGAGGCGGGGGACGATGTCCGGGCGCCGATGCCGGGCCGGATCCTCGAAGTGAAGGTCGGGACGGGGGCGGAGGTCAAAAAAGGCCAGCCTCTGGTCGTACTGGAAGCCATGAAGATGGAGCACGCGCTGGCTGCCCCGCGCGACGGAAAAGTCGCGGAGATACAGGCCGCCGCGGGCGCCCAAACCGTGGAGGGGGCGGTGCTGGTCCGGCTGGAGCGGATTTCGGCTGACTGACCTGTTGGGGGTTTGTTCATCCCGGGCCGTGCAGGATGATCTGCGGCTCATCGCAGCGTAGTTTCCGCAGCGTCTGGCCCAATCCGGCCACAATCGGCCGCGACGGTCCTGCATCAAACCGATGCGCGCTGGACTCCCGGGACGGATGGCAGGCCATGGCGATTTCTTTGCTTCTCATAGCCGTCACGCTCGGCATGACGCCGGAGCAGGCGCTGGACCGTGCGCTGGATGCGGTTGAACCGCCGCCGGCGATGCGCGCGGCGTTCCGCGCGACGCTGTCGAGCGGGCAGGCGGTGCGGCGCATCGAGTTCGATCCCTATGCCGCGCCGGGCGAACAGTTCCGCGTCACCCATTCGCAGGGTAGCGATCAGGAGCTGGATTCCATCGTCGACGGCTGGCGGGCCGAGGGGCAGGCGGATGTGCGCCTGTTCGCCGACGATCTGCGCCAGAGTCTCGCCGACGCCCGCGTCTCGCGGCTGGGCGATGGGCTGGCGATCGATTTCAACCACCAGATTTCATCCAATGACGGCGCTCTGGATCAGATGATCTCGTCGCGGGTGCGCGGGCGGATGACGTTGAGCCCGGAGACGGGACGGATTTCGCAGGTGGTTTACGCGATCGACCGGCCGCTGAGATTCGACGACGGCTCGGTGGTTTCCGAATACCGCCAGACCTATAATTTCGCGCATTCCGAACGCTGGGGCGTGAGCTATGTCCTTTCCTATGAGCTGGAGGCCAAGGGCGGCCGCTGGGGCATCGAGGACAAGCGCCGCATCCGCGTGACCCTGAACGACATCGCGTTCGGGCTGGCGGGGGATGCGAAGCAGACGGTGGAATCGAAGCCCGCGCCGTTCCTGAGCGGGTTGTCGGCGCATCTGCGCTGAACCGCGCGGTTTGCCGGAGGCGGGAGTCGCGCTAATCCGGCTGCATGGCGCTTCACATGATCAAGCTGTGCGTGGGAGTCGATGATATCGACGACCTTCGCATGTGGCAGGACAAGCGGGCGGCCGAACGGTTGGCGCGCGGCGAGTCGCCCAATCCGTTCCATGACACCCGCATGGCCCCCAAGCGGGCGGCCGAGATGCTGGCGGGCGGATCGATCTACTGGGTCATCAAACACCGCATCCAGGTCCGGCAGAAGCTGACAGGTTTCGAGCAGGTGGCGGACAAGGACGGCAAGGCGATGTGCCGCGTGCATCTCGATCCGGTGTTGGTCCGGGTGCAACCGCGGCGCAAACGGCCTTTCCAGGGGTGGCGGTATCTGACGCCGGCTGACGCGCCGCCCGATGTGGACGGGAAGGCCCCGGCGCTGTCGGCCGATCTGGAGCAGGCGTTGAAGGAAGCGCTGGCCTGGTAGGCGCGCGGGCGCATTCGTCGATGCGGGCGAGACGCTGCTCGACAATTTCAAGGCGTGCGTAGAGGGGTGTGTTTGTGAGAGTCCCCTCGGAACTCGCCCTCTCTGGTCTATCCGTTTTCCTCCCCGGCATGTCGGGGGCTGCGGCGTAGCGGTGGAGTCGTGGTTAGTCTGCGTATCGGAATGAGGCGGGGGCGCCTTTGGCGGCGGCGTGGTCGTTGAGGGCGTTAAGGCGTTCGGCCGAGGCGAAGAGGCTGGCGATTTCATGCCAGCGGGCTTCAACGACGCGCGCGTGTTCGGACGCCGAGGTGCGGGTGCCGAGGAAGCTGAGCACGTCCGAGAGGCGATACCACACGCCATCGGGCGCGCGCATTTCAACATCGGTCTGGCCGCAATTCATGCGGAAGCGGAATGACATGGGGCCGCCGGTCAGTTCGACTTCGGCCCGGCCGCTTGAGGACGTGTTTGTACGCGCTCCTGCTTTCAGGCCGCGTTCAAACAGGAACCCGAATTCGGGAGCAAGTTCGTAGAGTTCAGTCATGGCGCTCTCCGCACACATAACCGGTTGGCTTAGCGGAGCGCGCCCGACGGGAGGACATACGTCCTTGTCCGCCACCAATTCAACCGGCGCCGATTAACGACGCCGCTCGGTCAAGGTTCCGGCGCGGGAATGGTTTTTATTGGTTTTTCCGGTTCGGGATAAAGGCCGCCTGCCTGTCGCCGCTGAATTCGCGACAGGCAGGCAACCATATCACCCCGCAGGCTCAGTCCGCCTTCCGGGCTTCACCCGCCGAGCGAGTGAGCACGGCGTCCGCCGCGCTCTGGCCATCATCGTCCAGTTCGCCCTTGGGCAGCGCCATCGCCCCCCAGTGCCAGAGGAGGGTCAGCGGATACATCAACATGACCGCGAGGATCATCGCCCACTTCAGCGAGAACGCCTCGATCTGCGTCACCGAGCCGCCGAGCCAGGCCGCGCTGTCAGCCAGCGAGCCCGCGACGCTGTTCACCCAGTCGGACACGGCGCCCACAATGGTCGGGCCGGTGCCGAGGCCGAGAATGTTCAGGATGAAGAACAGCACGGCGGACGACATGGCGCGCATCGATGCGGGCACGAGGTGGTGGGTGATCGCCAGCGACGGCCCCAGATACATCGCGGCGGTGGTGATGGCCGGGAAGTAGAGGATCAGGGACAACTCGGGCGTGGGCGCGAGCATGGCGGCGATGAAGAGCGGGCCGCCAACGATCTTGCCCCACATCGGCACCCACAGGAACCAGCGGCGGTCCTTGGCGCCGAGCTTGTCGGCCAGGAAGCCGCCATAGATCGTGCCGATGGCGCCGCCAATGCCGGAGACGGTGCCGTAGAAGATGCCGATTTCGGTGGAGCTCATGGTCAGACAGTCCGCCGCGCCAGCCTGGCAGAAGCCGAGGGCTTCCTGGAGGCCGGGCATCGACCATTCGCCGACATACTTGCCCGTCTCCGGGTTCAGCGTGCCGTAGGTGCGTTGGAGGAAGGAGGGCATCCAGTTGCCGAGGCCGTAGGTGACGAACGTGCCGGCGCCGGTGGCGATGGAGTAGAAGCGGAAGGACTTCAGCGCCCACAACCTCTTGAAGGATTCCGCGAAGCTGACTTTCTGTGTCGCGGGCTTGAGGCCGGAGAGGCCGCGGATGGGTTCGCGAACAGTGAACCAGGTGATCGCGGCGAACAGCACGCCGGGAATGCCGACGAAGAAGAACGCCTGGCGCCAGCTGAACGTGTCGGACAGCCAGCCGCCCGCATAGTAGCCAAGCAGCGTGCCGACATAGAGACCGGCGGAGTAGATGGCGAGCGCGCGGCCGCGTTTCTCCTTTTCATAGAGATCCGAGATCATGGCGTGCGCGGGCGGGGAGCCGCCGGCTTCGCCGAGGCCCACGCCCATGCGGGCGAGCAGCAGCGTCCAGTAGTTGGTGGCGAGGCCGCAGAGCGCGGTGAAGCCGGACCAGACCGCCAGCGAGACGGCGACGACGCCCTTGCGGCTGGTCGAGTCCGCGATGCGCGCAACCGGGATGCCCATGGTGCAATAGACCGCCGCGAAGGCGAGGCCGGTCATCGTGCCGAGCTGCCAGTCCGCGAGATTGAGGTCGCGCTTGATGTCTTCCTGGAGGATGTTGACGATCTGGCGGTCGATGAAATTGAAAACATAGACGATGACCAGAATGAAGAGCGCCCATTTACGGTGCTTCCTGGCTTCTTCCATTGTCGTGATCTTTGCAGGCGCCAGCAGGCCCATGCGTGTTCCCTCCGCCCGTTTACCGATTTCCCCGGTTTGGCGGGAGCTTTCCTTGAAGGCGGCCGCGCTGTCCATCGGCATTCTTGGAATTGGAATCCTTCCAAGGTCGCAGGTGCGTGATGCCGCATGTGCGAAAAGAGGAATCGGGCGCGGCTTGACGCGCCGCAGGCCGGGCGACTATGAACCCCGTTCTCCGCCGCAAGGTGGTCCCGGGCGCGTAGCTCAGCGGGAGAGCACTGCCTTCACACGGCAGGGGTCACAGGTTCAATCCCTGTCGCGCCCACCATTCCCTTCTTCAGTCCCCTCTTCTCAGGCCTCTCTGTTCGGCCTTTGGGCTTCGGCTCGGCGAGGCGTCCGTCTCGAAATTTGTCCGGGTGGGGATCATTGGGAGCGCGGGGGGAGGCGTGGGAAAAGCCCATTCCAGCTTCCGGGGCACCCGCCGCAGCGCGCCGTAATTGATCCAGAAAAGACCTTAATTGGCGCCTACTGCGCCCCAACTGCATTCCTAGCTTGACGACATGCCAGACACCGCAACGCGGGCGGCGTGAACTGAGGGACCCAACCAGGCGTTGTACGGGATGAGCCCGTCCGCCAGGTGACCGGAGCAAGGAATGAACGGCGATTTTTGCAATACTGACGGCGCCCGCAGGCTGAAAGCCAAGATCGAGGAATACTGGACGGAGCGCGGCTTCGACGTCTCGATCGATCTCGTGGACGCCGGGTTTGTGCCGGCCATGCGGTCGGCCCGGACCGATGTTCGCAGCAACATGATCAACGGCATGCCGCTTCGCAAGAAAGGCAACAAGACCTCCACGATCGGCCGCCCTTCGAGTTACGCCCGAGGCATTGGCTGACGTGCCAGAAGCCGGGCGGCGAGCCCGGGGAAATCATCGTAGTGACGAAACACCGCGTCGGCGCCCAGAAGCTCCGGCGCGGTGTCCGTATAGCCGAAGGACACCAGGGCCACCGGCGCGCCCGCTGCGTGCGCCGAGCCGACGTCGGCGGCTGAGTCTCCCACCATCAGGCTGCGCGCGATGTCGCCGCCCGCCGCGCGGATGGCGTGGATGTAGTGATCGGCGTGCGGTTTGCGGTTGGCGACCATCTCCGGGCTGATGACGGCGGCGAAGCGGGGCGACAGGTTCAGCGCGCGTAGAAGCTCGACGGACAGGACGCCGGGCTTGTTGGTGCAGATGACCAGCGTGGCGCCGCTGGCGGCGAGCGAGTCGAGTGCTGATTCCACGCCGGGCCAGATTGTGGTGAGGGTGGCGACGTCATCCTGATAGGCGCGGATGAAGGCGGCGAGCAGGCCGTCCAGTGTCTCCGGCATGTGGATGACGCCGTGAGCGTTGGAGGCGCGCTGGATAAGCGCCCGCCCGCCATGGCCGATCCATGCCCGCGTCTGGTCAAGCGTTGCAGGCGGCAGGCCGATGAGGGCGAGGGTGCGGTTCAACGCGGTGTGAATGTCCGGCGCGGAATCAACCAGCGTGCCGTCGAGGTCAAAGGCGATGGTGCAGCCGGTGAGCGTCTGGATCATGACGGACTCCGGCTGGAGGCGGCCGCCAGCGGTTTCTGCTGTGCGTCAGGTGCGGAATTGCGGCGCCGGGCAAAGCGACACGCCGGGAGCCCGTATTGCCGGGTCAGCATAAGTGGCGGAAAGTCCGGCTCGATTCCGTGAAGGGCGTTCAACATGGCCAAGCGTTTTGCAGTCATTCTGGCGGCGGGCAAGGGCACGCGCATGAAGTCGCCGCGCGCCAAGGTGCTGCATGAGGTGGGCAACCGCTCGATGCTGGCCTGGTCGGCGGCTCTGGCGAAGGATCTGGGCTGCGCGCGCACGGTGATCGTGGTGGGCCCGGACGCGCCGGACGTGAGCGAGGCGGCGGCGAAGCTGGTGGGCGCCGAGAACGTCGCCGTGCAGCGCGAGCAGAAGGGAACGGCCAACGCGGTCGATGCGGCGCGCGCTCAACTGGCAGGCGAGGACGGGCATGTCATCGTGCTGTACGCCGACACGCCGCTGGTTCCGAAGGACGCCTGCGAGCGGGCGTTCGCTGAAGTTGAGGCCGGCTCCGCCGTCTGCGTGCTGGGGTTCGAGGCGAGCGAGCCGGGACGTTATGGCCGCCTGGTGACGGCGGGCGACGGGGCGCTGGAGGCGATTGTCGAGGCGGCCGACGCTAGCCGGGAGGTGCTGGAGATCGGGTTCTGCAATTCCGGCGTGATGGCGGCGCCGGCAAAGCTGATGTTCGAACTGCTGGCGGACGTGCGCAACGACAACGCCAAGGGCGAATTCTATCTCACCGATCTGGTGTCGCTGGCGCGGGGGCGCGGGCTGCGGTGCGGCGCGGCGCGGTGCGAGGAGCATGACGTGCTGGGCGTGAACAGCCAGGCGGAGCTGGCGGCGGCCGAGCGCGTGTTTCAGGATGCGACGCGCAAGCGGATGATGGATGCGGGCGTCACGCTGGTCGCGCCCGAAACGGTGTTCTTTTCGTTCGATACGGCGGTCGCGCCGGGCGTGACCATCGAGCCCAACGTGGTGTTCATGGCGGGCGTGAGCATTGGTGAAGACGCGCTGATCCATTCCTTCTGCCACTTTGCGAATGCGCGGGTGGAGGCGAAGGCGGAACTGGGGCCCTATGCGCGGCTGCGGCCCGGCGCGGTGATCGGCAAGGGCGCGCATATCGGCAATTTTGTCGAGGTGAAGAATACGACGGTGGGCGAAGGCGCGAAGGCCAACCATCTTTCCTATCTGGGCGATGGCGATGTGGGCGCGGGCGCGAACATCGGCGCCGGGACGATTTTCTGCAATTACGATGGTTTCTTCAAATACCGCACGGTGATTGGCGCGGGCGCATTTGTCGGGTCGAACTCTTCGCTGGTGGCGCCGGTGACAGTGGGCGATCGCGCGAATGTGGGCGCAGGCGCGGTGGTGACCGAGGATGTGGCGCCGGATGCGCTGGCGCTGGGCCGGGCGATGCAGGTGCAGAAAGCCGGCTGGGCGAAGGCGTTCCGCGAGAAGCAATCGGCTGCGAAGAAGGCCGGGCAGAAGCCCAAGGGGGCGATCTGAGTTGGTGAGCCCGAGGGCTCGTGGTTCGACGGACGCACCTTTCAGGCGCTGCTTACCATGAGCCCTCTCCGATGCGTTGGAGGTGGCGGCGTCAGCTATCCAGCACCAGCCTGATCTTGCGGGCGAGGTCTTCGACGGAGAAGGGTTTGGCAAGGAGAACCACGCCGGGGTCGAGGACGCCGTTGTGGACGACGGCGTTGCGGGTGTAGCCGGTGGTGAACAGCACTTTCACGTTCGGATTGCGCGCGCGCAGCGTGTCGGCGAGCTGGCGGCCGGTCATGCCGGGCATGACGATATCGGTGAACACCATGTCGATGCCGGGAATGGTGTTGTAAACCACCAGCGCCTGTTCGCCGTTCGAGGCTTCATAGACTGTGTAGCCGAGTTCGCGCAGGGCGGCGCTGCTCATCTGGCGGACGCGCTCCTCGTCTTCCACCACCAGCACGGCTTCGCGGCCGGTGAGTTCGGGCGAGACGGCCGCGTTACGGCCGGTTTCGGGTGCGGCGGCGGCGGCGCCGAAATGGCGGGGCAGGTAGATCTTGACGGACGTGCCGCGATCTTCTTCCGAATAGATGCGGACGTGGCCGCCGGACTGTTTCGCGAAGCCGTAAACCATTGACAGACCAAGGCCCGTACCTTTGCCGACGGGTTTGGTGGTGAAGAAGGGATCGAAGACGCGATCGGCAATGGCGGACGGAATGCCATGGCCGATGTCGCTGACGGCGATCATGACGTACTGGCCGGGCGTGAGGCCGAACTGTTCGGCGGCGTAGGCGTCATCGAGATAGACATTGGCGGTTTCGATGGTGAGCTTGCCGCCGCCGGGCATGGCGTCGCGTGCGTTGAGCGCCAGGTTGATGATAGCGCTTTCCAGTTCGTTCGGGTCGGCGAAGGCGCGCCACAGGCCGCCGCCGAGGACGGTTTCGATTTCTGTGCGCTCGCCCAGCGTGCGCTGGAGCAGGTCCGACATGCCGGCGACGACGTCGTTGAGGCTGAGCACGCGCGGCGACAGGGGCGACCGGCGCGAAAAGGCGAGGAGGCGTTGCGTGAGCGTGGCGGCGCGGGTGGCGCCTTCGCGGGCGCTGTCGAGCAACTCCTCCACGCCGTCGCCGCCGCGCTTGAGGCGGCGCTTGGCGATGTCGATGCCGGAGACAACGATGGCCAGCATGTTGTTGAAGTCATGCGCGATGCCGCCGGTGAGCTGGCCCACGGCTTCCATCTTCTGCGACTGGCGCAGCGCTTCCTCGGCGCGGGCGCGCGAGCCGATCTCGTTGGCGACGCGTTGTTCGAGGGTTTCGTTGGCGGTTTGCAGGGCGCGATAGAGGCGCGCATTGTCGATGGCCACGGCGGCCTGAAGCGGGGCCAGCAGCAGAGCAGCGGCGGCGGCGCGTGCAGATGATCTTCCAGGACCCCTATGCCAGC
>CAZJZQ010000069.1:0-2833 GCA_964550535.1 uncultured Rhizobium sp. | reverse complement strand
GATGGCCACGGCGGCCTGGCCCGCGACGCCCGCGATCACCTCTTCATGGCGCGCGGTGAACTGATCCGTTCCGGAATGGCCGAAGAACAGCCCGCCGATGACTTCGCCGGAGCGCGACGTGACCGGCACGGCGAGATAGCTGCGCACGGGCAGGTGGCCTTCGGGAATGCCTTTGTGGGGTGTGTTGTGGCCGTAGCGCGGATCGGCGCGAATATCGCCGGAGCGGACGACGCCCTCGCCATCGAAGGTGGGTTTGAAGACGGCGGTGGCGCGTGGCATGCCGAAATTCTCGAACGCCGAACGGTCAGCGCCCGAAAGGCTGTAGAGCATGAAGTAGTCGCCCTTCACGTCCTGCACGTTGTAGAAGAACGCACCGAACTCCGCGCCGCAGATATCGGTGCCCGCGTCGGTCACCATCTGCACCAGGCGTTCGAGGTCGAGTTCCGCGGCGATGGCGGCCCCGGTGCGGTTCAGCGTTTCGAGGTTGCGGCTTTCGGCTTCAAGGGCGATGGCGGCGATCCGCGCTTCGGTGACGTCGAAGCCTTCGCAGAAGATGCCTGTGACGCCGCCCTCAGCGTCAAACACGGGCGCGTAGGTGAAGGTGAGGTAGCGGATTTCGTCCGGTCCTTCCGGCGTGCGGCGATAGCGGACCCGCTCCGCAGCGGCGTTGTAGGGGCGGCCGCTGGCATAGACTTCGTCGAGTTCTTCAAAGAACCCCTGGCCATCGACGCTGGGGAAGGCGTCGCGAACGCTTCGGCCGGCCCAGTCGTGGCTGTTGAACAGGCGGCGGTGGGCGTTGTTGACGAACTCCACATGATGATCCGGCCCGTTCATCACGATGATGAAGGCGGGGGCCTGTTCAAATATGTGGCGCTGGCGTTCGAGTTCGCTCTGGCGCCGCTGTTCGGCGCCGACCGTTTCCGTCGTCTCGGTGCAGACGACCAGAACGCCGCCGACATTGTTCGGGGCGGTGTCGTCGTCGATCGGGCCGTAGCTGTATGTCCAGTAGATGTCTTCCTTCTTGCCGTTACGGGTGGTGGGGACGCGCTGGTTCACGTTCCACGTTGCGGCGCCGCCGGACATGACCTGGTCTATCTGGCCGCCGATGATGTCCCAGATTTCGTCCCAGACCTCGTGGCCGGGCCGGCCCAGCGAAGAGGGATGGCGTTCGGGACCGAGGGTTTCGCTGTAGGCGTCGTTGTAGAAGGTATGCCCGTCCGGCCCCCAGAAGATGTACATTGGATGGCCGGTGTTGAGGATCAGGCGGACCGCCGTGCGTAACGCCTGCGGCCATTGCGCTGGCGGGCCGAGGGGCGAGGCTTTCCAGTCGTGGGAACGGATGCGCGCGCCCATGTCGCCGCCGCCGGCGAGGAAATCCAGGCCGGTCTGTGGCGCTGTTCCGCTCATGACGTCAGTTTCCCGATTCCCGTGCCACGAAACGCGGTGACCGCAGACTGGTTCCCTTGCGGCGCACAAATCGCGCGGCCTTGCGTGAAGGGACGGAATTGCCGCAGAAGGCGCTGGCGGAACATCCCGCCGAACACCCCCGCCGACAGGGAAAATCCGATGACTTTCACTACGCCTTTAGTTCTCTCCGGCCCACTGCGGGCGCCGAAGCAGATGTTGCAGGAGCAGGAGTATAGCGGGCATTCTTCCATCCACGACGATGCGATGGCGGAGAAGCTGGGCTTCCGCGCCGGACCGATCGAGGGGCCGACTCACTTCAGCCTGTTCGCGCCCTTGATGGTGGAGGTGTGGGGCAAGGCGTGGTTCGAACGCGGATGCCTGTCGTCGCACTTCCAGAACATGGTGGTCGAGGGCGAGGAGACGCGGGCCTTCGTGGAGATCCCGAAGCCGGGCGCGACATCGACGAAGGCGTGGGCCGAGAAGGCGGACGGGACGCCCGTGCTGGAGGCGAGCGCGAGCCTGGGGCTCGATCGCGGGCAGACGCTGCTGGACAAGCGGATGGCGGCGCTGCGTCCGCCGGAGAAGCTGGTGATCCTTGCGGATTTGAAGGTGGGTATGACGGGCGCGGCCGAGGAGCGCGTGCGGATGGAGCCGGACCAGAATATGGGGCACCTCTATCCTTTCTCGTTGAATGAGAAGCTGGCGAAGATCACCGAGAATTCGCCGTGGTATTCGGACGACAAGGCGTCGCCGTGGGGGCGGGCGATCATTCCTATGGAGATGGTGAGCGTGCTGGCGGAGTATTCGAGCCGGCAGGCGGCGTTGCCAGTGAAAGGGCCCGCGGTCGGCTTGTTCGCGGATCAGGAAATCCGGATGATCGACGGGCCGCTGTTCGTTGGCGAGGAGTATGTCCTGCGCCGCGAAGTCGTCGCCTTGTCGGAGAGCAAGCGGACAGAGAGCTATTGGGTGCGGACGCGGATCTATGACTCAAGCGGCTTGCGCCAGGTGGCGGAGATGCTGCTGAACCATGCGACGCTGAAGCACTCCTACGCCAACTATGAGGCGGAGCGGGCGGGGTAGGTTGTCCGTCCTTCGCCTTCCGTGAATTGACAGCCTCAGCGGTGCGGCCTGCGGCGTCCGGTTGATCGCTTCGTGTCCTTCGTGGACCTTTGTGTCTTGGTGTTTGCCTTTGCTGCGGTGAAGAGGAACACCAAGGCGCGAAGGGGTCACAAAGAACACGAAGATGACGGCGGGTATGGTTGGGCTTTCACACGGACTTTGCGTCCTGTGGGATGCTGCCATGTTTTAGCTCCGGGCATGAGGGAGCGGGGCGCGCAATGCGCTGTAGGCGTGGCGGTCAGCTTTTTGAGGGCTGAGCGCCGGGGGTAGTCTGTAGTCTGGTGCGCATTCACGCGCCCCGGTGATT
>CAZJZQ010000068.1:15069-18808 GCA_964550535.1 uncultured Rhizobium sp. | reverse complement strand
CAAGACGGTGCCGGATATCTCGCTGAACGCTGTTGCGAACCTCGGCTATGCGGACGGCCGTTTCCTTGCGCCGGTCTATCCGGGCGACACGCTGCGCGCGGTGTCGGAAGTCATCGGCGTGAAGGAAAACTCCAACGGCAAGACCGGCGTCGTCTATGTGCGGACCACCGGCTACAATCAGGAGAATGACGAGGTCCTGACCTATGTTCGCTGGGTGATGGTGAACAAGAAGGACCCGGCCAATCCGGCGCCCACGGCAGTCGTGCCCGGCCTGCCCGCCGTAGTGGATCCGTCCGCCCTGCCGCGTCCGCAATTCGCCAGCGCCGGGTGGGATTTCAGTCTCGCCGGTTCGCCCTTCGGCTGGGAGGATTACGAGATCGGCGAAAAGATCGATCACGTCGATGCCTTCACCATCGAAGAAGCGGAACACCAGATCGCGACGCGCCTCTACCAGAACACCGCGAAGGTGCACTTCAACCAGCACGCCCAGGCGCAGACGCCGCGCGGCAAGCGTTTGATCTATGGCGGCGTCGCCATCTCGCTGGCGCGCTCGCTGGCCTTCAATGGCCTCGCCAACGCGGCGGAGATTGTCGCGATCAATGCGGGGCAGCACGTGAACCCGCTGGGGTCCGGTGACACGGTTTATGCGTGGTCCGAAGTGCTGGACAAGGCTGAGCTGGGCGATGGTCTGGGCGCGCTGCGCCTGCGCCTCGTGGCGACAAAGAACCGGCCCTGCGCCGACTTTCCGCTGAAGGATGCGGACGGAAAGCATCTGCCGGACGTGATCCTCGACTTCGACTACTGGGCGGCGATCCCGCGGCGCGGCTGAGCCATGGCGCCCGGTTTTACGCTCGCGGCCGCCGCCTTCGCCATCCTGCTGTCGGTGATCGTTCGGTACATTCGTTCCGGCGCGTCGTGGCAAGCCGTCGAGGAAGGCCGGGCGCAGGCCGAGCATCTGCGCGAGCTGACCGGCGTGATGGAATACGACCGGCTTCAGGAAGCATTCGGCCCGCCCCGCATGGACGACGGCGTCTTTCCGGTGACACGCGCCGAAGTGTTGCGACAACGCACGGTGGTCGGTTATCTGCTGGGTGACCGCTGGCTCGACGGCGCCTCCGCGTTGATCGCAATCGGCGTGCTGCTGCCGGTTTGGCCCGTATGGGGCACGCGCAGCTGGCTGGAACTGCTGACGATGTTCGCAGGCGGATACCAGGCCGCAGGCTGGCTTGCTGCATTCCGGTTTTTCGGGCGTCGCTGACGCCGCTTACTGCGCAGCCGCCGGCGGCGCCTGACGTAGCCGCATCATCAGATTCTCGACATAGGTTGCTATACGCTTGCGCAAACCTTGCGTCGTGATTTTGGAGTACAGCGTCACGCCGTAATAGACCGGGATGCCGATCAGCAGAAAGCAGAGCGGCACCGATACAAGCATCACCAGAGCCGCGATGCCTTCGACCCGGTCGCCAATCTCTGACTGCCGGCCGGTCGCGAGGTTCACGTCGCAGATATAATTCTCACCCCGGAAAATGACGGCCGTGCGCTGGCCCGGCGTGTAGAGTTCGGACAGCTCGAACCAATGCGTCTCGCCGTTATCGTCCCATTTGACGCGGCATTTCGTATAACGCTTGGTGCGCCCCTGATTGGTCTTCTGCTCGACGGTGTCCGCTGTTTCCAGCACCGTGCCGAGGCGATGATAAAGCGCGGGGCCGGTCATACGGCTGTCCTCTTTCCCCGTTCCGTCCCGCCGCAGCGGCCCCAGGCGCCTATCAATCGTGCATACGCCATGGAATCAAGCCCGCGTTTCGCGGAGAAAGTTCTTGATCCAGCCCCCGACCAGCGCGCTATCGGACGGCTGGCGCAGCGAATCGAGCGCCATATCGGCCTCTTCCGGGGTCAGGCCCGCCCCTCGCCGGGCGCTGTAGAGCGCCGAGGAAAAATCGTTCTCGAACTCGGGATGCCCCTGCAGCGAGATAACAGGCGCATCGTCATAGGCCAGCATGGCGTGGTCAGTATGGGCTGACCGGGCGAGTGTTGCCGCCGAGGTTGGGGGCGTAATCACCTGATCCTGATGGCTTGCTGTGAGCGCGAAGCGCTCGGCCGATCCCGTCAACCATGGCCGTTCCCCCACGATTTCGTAGGTATGGCGGCCAATCCCCCAGCCCTTTGCAGACTTGCGGACAACCCCGCCCAGAGCATCCGCAATGATCTGATGGCCGAAACACACCCCTACCATCGGCGTCCGCGCGGCATGAGCGGCCCGGACAAAAGCGCGCAGGGGCTCCATCCAGGGCAGCGGATCATAAACGCCGGCCGGCGAACCGGTGATCAGCACCGCCTCACAGGATGCCGCCTCCGGCAGGGCGGCGTTGTCGACGACCGCAACGCCCTCGAACGTCATGTCTCCGCCGCCCAGCAGGCGGGCGAACATGTCCGGATAGGATGGGAAATCCACCGACAGACGGCCCGGCGGCCGCCCCGCCTCTAGAATCGTGAGTTTCATGAGGCCTTATCGGCCGCTCCCGCCGCCACCGCCAAGCCTTTTCCGCGCGTTGACACGCCGCAGCGCAGGTCTAGAACCGGTCACAAATCGACAAGGCGGGCGATCCGGGGTTTTGCACCGCCAGCATAGGAAGTTTGGCATGTCGCACACTGGGTGGACCGACAAGCGGCCGATGTCGCCGCACGTGTCGGTATGGCGCTGGCATATGACCATGCTCGGCTCCATCCTCCATCGGGCCACCGGCTTCGGGAATTATGCCGGCGCAGTCGCGGCCGTGGCTTGGCTGCTCGCCGCGTCCAGCGGCGAAGAAGCTTACGAACAGTTCGCGACTCTGGCGGCCCACCCGCTAGGCCAGATTGCGCTGTTCGGCTTCACGCTCAGCGTCGTCTATCACTTCGTGAACGGCATCCGACACCTTTTCCTCGACAGCGGCAAAGGCTTGCAGCCGAAAATGGCCAGCGCAACAGCCACGCTGACCCTGCTCATCGCCATTCTGGCCGCAGCGGCGATCTGGGTCTTTGCCGGCCTCGTGCCCGGCGTGTCGGTGGGAGTCTGATCCATGAGCGAATCGATCCGCACTCCTCTCGCCAAGGTCCGCGGCCTCGGCTCGGCCAAGGAAGGCGTAGGACACTTCATCGCCCAGCGCGTCACCGCCATCGCACTGGTCTTTCTGCTGCCCTGGTTCCTGATCTCGATCCTGCTCGTCGCGCCGCAAGGCTACGCAGCCGTCGTCGAATGGGCCGCCCAGCCATGGGCCGCCATCCTGATCGTGCTGACCATGGCCGCCGCCCTCAATCACATGCGTCTCGGCATGCAGGTGATCATCGAGGATTATCTCGGCAGGCCCAGCACCAAGATCGCCTGCCTGATCCTCAACACGTTCATCTGTGTCGCCCTCTTCGCCGCCGCAGCTTTCGCCGTGCTGAAGATCGCTGGCTGAACCAGACAACCTAGACCTGCCCCGGGAAGCGACCATGACAGCGTACAAGTGGATCGATCACACCTATGACGTGGTGGTCGTCGGCGCCGGCGGCTCCGGGCTTCGCGCGGCTCTGGGGTGCGCCCAGGCTGGTCTGAAGACAGCCTGCATCACCAAGGTGTTCCCCACGCGCTCGCACACGGTCGCTGCGCAGGGCGGCATCTCCGCCTCACTCGGCAATATGAGCCAGGACGACTGGCGCTGGCACATGTACGACACGGTGAAGGGCGCGTCCTGGTCGCCGAGCCAGTCCGCGCCCT
>CAZJZQ010000068.1:7629-15059 GCA_964550535.1 uncultured Rhizobium sp. | reverse complement strand
GACACGGTGAAGGGCGCGGACTGGCTCGGCGACCAGGACGCCATCGAATACATGGTCCGCGCGGCGCCCGCCGCCGTCTATGAACTCGAACACTGGGGCGTGCCCTTCTCCCGCACGGAAGAAGGCAAAATCTATCAGCGCGCCTTCGGCGGCATGACCAAGAACTATGGCGAAGCCCCGATCCAGCGCACCTGCGCGGCGGCCGACCGCACCGGCCACGCCATGCTGCACACGCTTTATGGCCAATCGCTGAAATACGCGGTCGATTTCTTCATCGAATTCTTCGCGCTCGACCTCATCATGGAAGACGGCGCCTGCCGCGGCATCACCGCGTTGAAGCTGGATGACGGCACGATGCACCGCTATCGCGCCCAGCGCGTGATTCTGGCGACGGGCGGCTATGGCCGGGCCTACTTCTCCGCCACCTCCGCGCACACCTGCACGGGCGATGGCGGCGGTATGGCGCTGCGCGCCGGTCTGCCGCTACAGGATATGGAGTTCGTGCAGTTCCACCCGACCGGCATCTACGGCTCAGGCTGCCTCATCACCGAAGGCGCACGCGGCGAGGGCGGCTATCTCACCAACTCCGAGGGCGAGCGCTTCATGGAGCGCTATGCGCCGTCCGTGAAGGATCTCGCCTCGCGCGACGTTGTCTCCCGCGCCATGACGATGGAAATCCGCGATGGCCGTGGCGTCGGCGGACAGGGCGACCATATCCACCTGCACCTCGATCACCTCGATCCGAAAATCCTGCACGCGCGCCTGCCCGGCATTTCGGAAAGCGCCAAGATTTTCGCGGGCGTGGACGTCACAAAAGAGCCGATCCCGGTTCTGCCGACCGTGCACTACAATATGGGCGGCATCCCCACGAACTATCACGGCGAAGTCCTCACCAAGCGCGGCGATGATCCCGATGCGATCGTGCCGGGCCTGATGGCTGTTGGCGAAGCGGCTTGCGTGTCAGTCCATGGCGCTAACCGCCTCGGCTCCAACTCGCTGATCGACCTTGTCGTGTTCGGCCGCGCCGCCGGTCTTCGCTGCGGCGAAGCGTTGGAAGCCAACGCCAACCAGAAGGATCTGCCGAAAGGCGCAGGCGACGATCACCTCGCCCGCTTCGACCGGTTCCGCAATGCGAAGGGCGGCACGCCCACCGCAAAGCTGCGCGCCACAATGCAGAAAGCGATGCAGGAAGACTGCGCAGTGTTCCGCACCGGCGAGACGCTGCAATCCGGCGTGAAGCGCATCGCCGAAGTCATCTCCGGGGTGCCGGATGTCTCGATCCAGGATCGCGGCCTGATCTGGAACACCGACCTCATCGAAACGCTCGAATTCGACAACCTGATCGTTCAGGCCGCGGCGACCGTGAACTCCGCGCTGAACCGCAAGGAGAGCCGTGGCGCCCACGCCCGCGAAGACTACGCCGACCGCGACGACGCCAACTGGATGAAACACACGCTGGCATGGATCGACGACAAGGGCGGCGTGAAACTCGATTATCGTCCCGTGCACGCCTACACGATGTCCAGCGACGTCGAGTACATCAAGCCGAAGCCCCGGGTTTACTAGCATCATCCCCAAGACCCGGCACTTGACCGCCGCCCCCGGCGCGCCAAGCTGGCTTCCGAGCACATCCGGAGGCCGCGATGCTTCATATGTCCCGCCGCACGGCGCTGATGTCCGGCGCGGCGGCAGCCTCCCTCGCCGCCTGCAAGCCTCCTGAGGCGACGGCCGCCAGTACGGCGGATGCGGATTTTCAGGCGCTGAGCGCGAAATGGCTGGATGAAACCGCACGCACCCGCCCCGTCGTGGCGACAGGTCGCGGCGACCACAGGTTCGATGACAAAATCGACGATATGAGCACGGCCGGTCGCGCCGCGCGCGCAGTCATCCGCAATGAAACGATCGCAGCTTTGGCCGTCATCGACCGCACGCAACTCTCGCGTGAGAACCAGGTCGACGCCGTGATGCTCTCTGACCGGCTGGATGGAGAGGCGTTCGCCGACGACACGCTACAGACCTGGGCGTGGGACCCGCTTACCTATTCCGACCTGTCGGGCGGCTCGCTCTACTCCCTGATGGCGCGCGAATTCGCACCGCTGGCCGAACGCCTGGCCTCCGCCACAAGCCGGCTGGAGGCTTTGCCCGACCTTCTGGCGCAGGCGCGGCAGGCGCTGACGCCTGAGCGCGTGCCGCAAATCCATGCCGAAACATACTCCGCGCAGAACGGCGGCGCCGCCGACATCATCGACAATCTCATCCTCATCCATTTCGAGACGCTGGGGCCGGATGACCGCGCGCGTCTCAACACCGCCGCCGCCATCGCCAAGGCGGCGCTGTCCGATCATCAGGCATGGATTGACGCCGAACTCGTTC
This sequence comes from uncultured Rhizobium sp., assembly GCA_964550535.1. Classification (GTDB taxonomy): domain Bacteria; phylum Pseudomonadota; class Alphaproteobacteria; order Caulobacterales; family Hyphomonadaceae; genus UBA7672. The sequence continues at coordinate 12,686 of CAZJZQ010000068.1, read as the reverse complement.
CCAACGCACGCGGCGCCTTCCGCCTGGGCCGGGCCAATTACGCAAGCAAGCTGCGCTACTCCATCGACTCGCCAGCGCCGCCCGAAGAGATACAGAGCCGCGCCCGCGCCGATCTGGAACGCGTGACGGCAGAGATGACCGGCATCGCTCGCGGGGTGCTCGCCGCCCAGCCCGGAACATCGCCCCTTCCTGAGACGCTGACGGCGGACCAGCGCCGCGAAGCGATCGCGGCCGCGCTGGAACTGGCCTATGCCGAACGCTCGCAGCGTGAGGCCCTGTTTGATGATGTGCGCGTCACGCTGGACGACAGCACAAGGTTCGCTCGCGAGAAGAACCTGCTCACCTTGCCCGACGCGCCGGTGAAGGTAATCGAGATGCCGAAATTCCAGCAGGGCGTGGCGGTGGCTTATTGCGACTCGCCCGGACCGCTCGACCGCCAGCTCGATACATTCTACGCGATCTCGCCCATCCCCTCGGGCTGGTCGGTGGCGCAGACGGACTCGTTCCTTCGTGAATACAACACGCGCTCGCTCTACGAACTCACCGTGCATGAAGCGATGCCGGGGCATTACGTGCAGCTTTGGCACGCGAACAAGCATCCGGGTCTGCTGCGCGCGGTGCTTGGCTCTGGTCCCTTCATTGAAGGCTGGGCCTGCTACGCGCAGGACATGATGATCGAGGCCGGCCATGGCGGGGGCGATCCCCTGCGCCGCCTGATCAATCTGAAATGGGCGTTGCGCGTGATCTCCAACGCCATTCTCGACCAGGGCGTGCATGTCGAAGGTTGGGAACGCGAAGAGGCGATGCGTTTCATGACACAGGACGCCTTTCAGGAAGAACGCGAGGCGGCCGGAAAATGGACGCGTGCGCGTCTCTCATCAGGCCAGCTCGCCACCTACTATGTCGGCTGGAGCGATCATTGGGCGCTGCGGCGAGAGGCGGAAACCCGGCTGGGCGCGAATTTCTCGCTGCGCCGCTATCATGACGACCTGCTTTCTCACGGCTCGCCGCCTGTGCGGCTGGCGCGGGCGCTGATGTTCAGCGAGCCCGTCGCATGAAAGTGCAGCAAGCAAACACTGCTTGCCGTTGACGTGGCGCGCCGGGCAACAGACATAATCCTGTATGCCGCACCCAAGCAGCGAACCGGCCGGAAACGGCCTCGACACCGACGCTCTCCGCGAAGCGGTCGAGCTGCATCTCGCCCGCCATATCGGAACCGCCCAAGCCGCCTTCGTCGATGCCGAGGGATGGGAAGGCCGTTCCAAGGAGCCGGGTCCGCCTGTCGATGTGCTGATCTCGCCGCCGGAAGGCGAGCGCCGCTTTGCCTATGTGGCGACATGCGGGTCGGCGCTGAGGCCCCTGCCCGCCAGCGGCGATGACCAGCCAGGTGCGCGGCGGGTGGAGTTCGTGCTGGCCGCGCCCCAGCATGGCGAGGAGGACAAGGACCGGGCGATGCTGAATCTCGCCGCCAATACGGTGCGGCAGTTCGCCAAGCTGGTTCACCTGCAACCTATTGCCGTGGCGCCGGGCCATACGGTGGCGTTTTCTCATGATCCGGCGCCGGTCTTTCCCGGTTCGCAGCAAGTCGCCTTCGCTTTCATGGCCCCCCGCCTGCCCTCTGACGGCTTTGAGCGGTTGGAGCTGGGCGGCGGCGAACACATCCGCTTTTTCGCCCCCGTACCCATCGACCGCCCGGAATTCGACGCAGCCAGCGACAAGGGCGTCGCGGCGCTGTCTGACGCCCTTGTCCGCGCAGGCGTGACAGAAATGCTGCATCTGGACCGCCCGTCTGTAACCGGAAGTGATCGCAGGCTGCGCCCGGGCCTGTTTTCAGGGATCGGGCGGCTATTTCGCCGCAGGCCGCCAACCTCCTGATTACGCTCGTTCCGCCCTTTCAATTTACGGTCTGGCCGTTAGATTGCGCACCAAATCGGACGCGGTCCTTGCGGGGTCTCTGAACGCTCATGGTCGAACTTACTCTTCCGCAGAATTCCAAGGTGAAGCAGGGCAAGACCTGGCCCAAGCCCGTCGGCGCGAAGAAGGTGAAGACCTTCAAGATCTACCGCTATGATCCGGAAAGCGGACAGAACCCGCGCTGGGACACGTACACGGTCGACACCAGCAAATTCGGCCCGATGGTGCTGGACGCGCTGATCTACATCAAGAACGAGATCGACCCCACGCTGGCCTTCCGCCGTTCGTGCCGTGAAGGCGTGTGCGGTTCATGCTCGATGAACATCGGCGGGCGCAACACCATCGCCTGCACCAAGGGCCACGACGAAGTTTCGGGCACATGCACCATCTCCCCGCTGCCGCACCAACCGGTGGTCAAGGACCTGATCCCCGACCTCACCAACTTCTATGCGCAGCACACTTATGTGCAGCCCTACCTGAAAACCACGACGCCCGAACCGCAGAAGGAATGGAAACAGTCAGAGGACGACCGCAAGAAACTGGACGGTCTCTACGAGTGCATCATGTGCGCATCGTGCTCCACCGCCTGCCCGAGCTATTGGTGGAACGGCGACAAATTCCTCGGCCCGGCCGCGCTGCTGCAAGCCTACCGCTGGATCATCGACAGCCGTGATGAAGCGGCCGGTGAGCGCCTCGATGACCTTGAAGACCCCTTCAAACTCTACCGCTGCCACACCATCATGAACTGCACGCAGGTTTGCCCGAAGGGGCTCAACCCGGCAAAGGCGATTGCGGAGATCAAGAAGCTGATGGTTGAACGGGTTTCGTGAGCGCGTACTTTCCCGTCGTCATCCACCACAATCCGGACTGCGGCACGTCGCGCAACGTGCTCAAGATAATCGAGGCGGCGGGCTACACGCCCACCGTCATCCCCTATCTCGAAACAGGCTGGACGCGGCCGCAACTGCTCGCGTTGTTCGCGGCGGCGGGCGTGACGCCGCGCGAGGCGCTGCGCGAAAAGAAGACGCCCGCGGAAGAACTCGGACTGATGAAGCCGGACGCCGGCGACGACACCATCATCACGGCGATGATCGCGCATCCGGTCCTCGTGCAACGTCCGTTCGTTGCAACACCGAAAGGTGTGAAGCTGTGCCGCCCCGACAGCGCCAGCGTGCTCGACCTTCTCGACCGCTGGCCGCCCGGCCCGCTGGCGAAGGATGACGGCTCGCTGATCATCGACGCAAACGGCAAGCGCGTCGGCTGAACGCATTTTAATGCGCCGTCGCGTCACGCGCGAGGATTCAGGCGCAGCTATGTGAAACGTCATCGATGCCCGATGAATCTCGCCACATTTGGGGCGGAAATACCCCATATGGGGCACGAACTCCCTCGCAATCCCGGCGTTTTTCCCTGGTCCCCTGTCGTCATCGGCAGGCTTGGGCGCTTCTGCCCACGAACCGAAAGGAAGGCGCAAAATGTACGCGGTCGTCCAGAAATCATCTTCGGGTACACGCATGACCGGCGTGATCACGACCGCACTCGTTTTCGCGGGCGTGTCGTTCGTCCTCGCCAACGGCATCGGGCAGGAGTTCACGCCGGTGGAAGAAAAAATCTCCGTGCTGGAGTTCATCGAAGCCCCGCCGGAAGTGGTGGTCAAACCGCCGCCGGTTGAGGCGCCTCCTATCGAGATCACGTCCCCTCCGCCCCCGGTTTTTGAAGCGCCGGAATTCGTGCCGCCGGAAGCTGAAGCGGTGATCGCCGCTGAGCCGGCGGCCGTGCCCGACGTTCCGCCTGGACCGGCCGTTCCTGTGATGGGCTCGGATCGCGTTGCGCCGAAACTGCGCGCCGCCGTCGAGCCTCCCTATCCGTCCGCCTCGCGGCGCGCGCAGGAGGAAGGCGTGAGCGGTATCGAGGTCTGCGTCGACGCTCGCGGTCGCGTGACGTCCGCAAGTCTCGCCCGTTCGAGCGGTCACCAACGCCTCGACTCGGCGGCGATGCAGTGGATCCGCGAGGCGCGCTTCACTCCAGGTTCGGTCGGCGGCGCTCCGCAGCCGATGTGCGGCCACCGCGTGGACTATGAGTGGCGTCTTGATGCCTGACCCGTTCGCCTAATCTGTGAGGGCCGCGCGCATCCGTGCGCGCGCGCCTTCATAGAACGCATCCACGCGCTGTTTCACCGGGTCTGGCGCGAACTTCGGATTTCCTGAATCGAAGGGCGGCGCCGGATCGTATTCGAGCGCAAGTTGGACCGCTTGTGCAACGCCCGGACTCGCAATCTCCGCCATCAATGTGAAAGCGAAGTCAATGCCGGCGGTGACGCCGCCGCCGGTCATCACATTCCCGTCCCGCGCCACACGCGCGCCAGATGGCGACGCGCCGACCAATGGCAGAAGCTCGCGATACGCCCAATGCGTCGCAACGTGCTTGCCTTTGAGCAGCCCAGCCGCGCCGAGGATGAAAGCGCCGGTGCAAACGGATGTCACCCACTTCGCCTGCGCGCCCTGCCGCCGCACGAAATCGAGCGTCGTTTCATCCCGCACCGCCTCGGCGACGCCATGCCCGCCAGGGACACAGATCAGATCCAGCGGCGGACAGTCAGCGAATGTCGTGGTCGGCAGGATCGCCAGCGCGCCGTCTGACGGCACGGGCTGCATCGTCTTCGCCGCGATGTGACACACCGAATCCGGCAGACGCCCCAGCACCTGGAGCGGACCTGTCATGTCCAACTGAGTCAGGTCCGGAAAAACCACAAAGCCGATCGCGAGCGTCACTGTTTCTCTCTCCGCTCAATCCGAAAACAGGCAGCGCACAAATTTTGGCAATGATCTCCTTGATGGAGGCCGCCGCAAAGCCCTTTGCCAGCACGCTGGTCTGGGCGGCGTCGAGAATACGCGATCGCGTATCGCCGCATTCAGGCACACCGCTGATACGAGTCCGGATGAAGCGTCTGGCCCCGGCCTGGGCCACGGGAACGTTCCCGGCCGCTGCCGCTGCACTGGCGGCGCGTCTTAGTTGTCGGCCCAGACAAAAGCCCCGCGAAAGGGGCTTCGCCTTAGTTCGCGGCGCTGTCGTCGTCGCGACGGCCGGTCGTGCGTTCCGCGATACGGGCGCGTTTGCCGGTGCGGCCGCGCAGGTAATACAGT
>CAZJZQ010000068.1:1577-7619 GCA_964550535.1 uncultured Rhizobium sp. | reverse complement strand
CCGCCGCGCGAAACTGTATTACCTGCGCGGCGGACCTTGCCCTTGCGCTTCACTTCAATGCTTTCCAGCACGGGGGAGTGAACCGGGAAGACCCGCTCAACGCCTTCGCCGAAGGACAGCTTGCGGACCGTAAAGCTCTCATTGAGACCACCGCCGGAACGGGCGATGCACACGCCTTCGAAGGCCTGCACGCGCTGGCGGTCGCCTTCCGAGATGCGGACGTTGACGCGGAGCGTATCGCCCGGCGCGAAGGTCGGCACCGCTTTACCGTTGGAAACGCGAGCAATTTCTTCGCGATCAAGGGTCTCGATGATGTTGGCGGCCATTTTGTCAGGTCTCGTCGTCGCGTGGGCGTTGCCGCGCCGGATTCAGGGCGGCGGCCCGGGAAGCGGCGTATAAATCCGGTCTTCTGGCTTTCGTCAACTGCTCAGCCTGATTTCTCCGCCATTGCCGCACTTTCGCGTGGTCGCCAGAGGTGAGGACCGGCGGGATTTCCCGCCCCTCCCAGGTCTGGGGCCGGGTATAATGGGGATGCTCCAGCAGCCCGCTCTCAAAACTCTCTTCCTCCAGGGACTGGGCGTTCCCCGCCACCCCGGGCAGCAGACGGATACAGGCCTCGGCCAGCGCCATCGCCGCGACTTCCCCGCCGGCGAGAATAAAGTCTCCCAGCGAAATTTCCTCCATTTCCCGAGCCTCAATGACCCTTTCGTCCAGCCCCTCGAAACGGCCGCACAGGAGGATCAGGCCCGGCCCGGCAGCCAGTTCCCGCGCCCGTTTCTGGGTCAGCGGAGCCCCTCGCGGGGAGAGATAGATGCGCGGCCGGCCGTTTGCCGCCACGCTGTCGATGGCCGCCGCCGCAACATCCGCCCGCAGGACCATGCCGGCGCCGCCCCCGGCCGGGGTGTCGTCGACCATGCGGTGCCGGCCAAGCCCGAACTCCCGGAGATCTACGGTTTCCAGCGACCACAGCCCGTTGCGCCGGGCCGTTCCCACGATGGATACGTCCAGCAACCCCGGAAACGCATCAGGGAACAGGGTGAGACAAGTGACGGCGAAACTCATGAAAGCGGGGTATCAGCCGCGACGGCCGGGCGGAAGCACCTGCATATAGCCCTGTCATGACCCCTTGCCGCATGTTATAGAAACTGATCGGTTTCCGGGATGGCCGGGCTAGGGAGGACTACAATGAAATTCGTGATTGCCGCTGCCGCCGCACTGTTTGTCGCCGCGCCTGTCTTCGCTCAGGCGGCGGAGAACGTGTCGGATACGCTGAAGGAAGTGACGACCAAGGGCGTCACCATGAACGTGATGGGCACTGAAGGCGCGATCGAGTACGCCGCCGATGGCAGCTTCACCGGCTTCGACGGTCAGATCGCCGGCACCTGGAAGGCCGAAGGCACGAAGCTGTGCCTCACCATCCCGGGCATGGTCGAGAACCAGTGCACGGAATATCCCGAAGGCAAGAAGTCCGGCGACAAGTTCGAGATCGCCAGCGACATGGGCCCGATGGAAATCACCATCCGCTAGTCTCGCCTCAGCGATGAGCCGAAAGTGATGTGGCGCGGGAGAAATCCCGCGCCTATTCTTTTTGCATGACCGGAAAAGCCTGGGCGACATGCCTTGCCCTTCCCTTTCTCGTGCTGCTGGCCGGCTGCGAGTCGCTTTTCGCCGCTGAGGCTTCGCGCGAGCATCCGGTCGAAGGGCGGCTGGTAGAAGTCGAGCCCGGCCGGCGTTTGCAGATCGATTGCCGGGGCGAGGGTTCGCCCACTGTTGTCCTGCATGCTGGCGGAGACACGCTGGGGGCGCTCGCCTGGGCGCCGGTGCACGACCAGCTGGCGGCGAAGTCGCGCACCTGCGCCTATTCGCGCGCGGGCGTGTTGTGGAGCGACCCCGCGAAAGGCGCCTTCAAGCCGGAGGATGTCGCGCATGATCTGCACGCCGCGCTGAAAGCCGCTGGAGAGAAGCCGCCCTATGTGATGGCCGGGCATTCGCGGGGCGGATTGTATGCGCTGATTTATGCCGGGCTGTATCGCGAAGAGATCGCGGGACTGGTTCTGGCGGATTCATCGCACCCCGATCAGGAAACGAAATTCGCCGAGGCCGGCGTGGCGACGGGTCCGTATGTTTCGCCGTGGCAGGAAATGGCTCTGGCCCTGCGCTGGACGGGAGTGATGCGGATGGCGGCGTATCCGGCCGACCCGCTGATCGCGGAACGTGTCGATGCGTTCTTCCCGAAATCGGCGGCGGCGAATGCGCGTGAGGCGCGCAGACGGGGCGAGATTCTCGAAACAGCGGGGCGTTTTCGCGATCTACAGAACTGGCCGGTGGTCGTGCTGGCGCGTGAGCCTCCGGAACTCACGCAGCGCCGCCGCATGGAGGACGCGCACAACGCCTATCTGCTGTCCGCGGACGGGCTTGTCTCCGGCGACAGCGTGCCCGCCGCAGAAGTGGTGTGGCGCAGGCTTCAGGCGGACATGGCGACATGGTCGAGCCGGGGGCGGTTGCAGATCGTGCCGGACTCCAACCACGCTTTCTTCTTCTACCGGCCAGAGGTGATCGTGGGCGCGGTGTCGGAAGTGCTTGCTGCGGCGCGTGTGGTGCGCAGACCGCCTCAGCCTGCGGGCTGAATTTCCGGTTCTCGCCGCTTGTGTCTGTCGGCGATTGTCACCGCCGCAAGATCGCCCGCGACGTTGCCGACAGTGCGGAAGATGTCCGGGATCACTTCCACCGCGAGCAGGATGGGCAACAGCTCCAGCGGCGCGCCGAGCGCGATACAGATCGGCGCCATCGACGTGAAGAAAGACACCTGCCCCGGCAGGCCCACCGTGCCGACGCTGACGGCCATGGCGACCACGCATGCGCTGACCAATTGCGTTGTCGTGGGCTCGAAGCCGTAGAGCTTGGCGATGTAGAGTGCGACCGCCAGATTCGCCACGGGGCTGGTCATGCGGAACACCGCAACCGCCAACGGCAGTACGAGATTGGCCGAGCCTGGGCGGACACCCAGCGCATCGCGCGCCCGCTGCACCATCAACGGCAATGATGCGAGGGAGGACTGGGTGGAGATCGCCACGGCCAGAACCGGCGCCGAAGCGGCGAGGAATCTTGCGGGACTCACTCGTCCCCAGACCAGTACGAACAGCACGGCCAGCACGGTCACGCCCGCCGTCGCCGTGGAGACCATCGCCACATAGTGCAGCAGCAGGCCCGCAACGCCCGCGCCAGACCGCAGGCCCACGCCCAGCGACAGCGCGAACACGCCGACGGGGGCGAGCAGCAGGACCCACCGCACGATCACGATCATTGCGTCGGCCAGCGCCTTGAAGAAGTCGTTCAGCGCCGCACGCTGCGAGACGGGCAAGCGGGTCAGCGCGAAACCAAAGACCGCTGCGAACACCACGAGCGGCAGGATCGCGTCCTCCGCCGCCGCCCGGACAGGGTTGGCCGGCGCGAGCGAAGCGATAAAGGCCGCGAGCGTCGGCGAGGCGATAGCCCCCGCCGGACCGGACCCCGCGCCCGCGATCATCGCCGCAGCGGCGGCCGCATCGGGCGGCCAGATCGCCAGCATCGCAGGAAAGACCAGCGCGACATAGACTGTGGCGGTCGCCAGCATCGCGGCGAAAATGAAGATCGCACGCGCGGCCAGCTGTCCAGCCGACACCGCATCCGCCAGCGCCGCGACGCCCGTGACCAGCAGCGCCACGATCAACGGGATGACGGTCATACGCAGCGCATTGAGCCAGAGATTGCCGACCGCCTCGACCAGACCGGCTGCATCCGCAAGACCGGGCGCCCACGCGCCGATCGCGGCGCCGGCCGCGATGCCGGCGGCCAACATGGCCAGCACCCAGAAACTCAACGACCGGAGCATCCGCCTTCCCCGTTCACACCCGCATTCCAACCATGCGAGGCTGCATCAGACCAGACGGCGGCGGAAGCCCGCAGACGAGCCAGACCCGGGGACGGACAGATAACGACGCCAATGCAGGCTAAGTCGCCTCGTTGACGCGGCGGGAGAGCGCCTCGATCCGTGCGGCGGCTTCGGAGAGGATGGTGGCGGCGCGTTGTTCCAGCCCCCGGAGACGGTCGTCCACCGCCGGGTCGGCGGCGCCTTTGGATTGGGCGTCGAGTTCGTCGATCAGCGACAGACCCGCCGCCAGGAACAGGCGTTCCGGCCCCAGATCGCCCAGCGCTTCCATCAATTCGCGGATGCGCGCATCGAACCGCGCGCCGAGTTCCTCGATCCGGGCTTCCTGTCCCGGCGCACAGGCCAGCGCGTAGCGCTTCCCCGCGATTGTGAGTTCCGCCCTGGACACGGCCTTCCTCCCTTGGCTCCCTTGCCGGCTCTCCGCCGGGCTCACGCGCCGCTTCGGCCGCCCGCTCAGACCTTTCCAAGCGCCTCGCGTACTTCGCTGATGGCCGCCCCCAGCGCCTCCGACGCGTCGTCCGCCAACCGCTGAAGCTCGCGTTCGCGGGCCCGGGCGGCGTCGAGGTCGGCGGCCAGCCGCACGCGGTCCATGCGCAGGGCGTCGGCCTCACGTTCATGTACGCGGACAGAGTCCAGCCGTTCAAAGAGGCCGTCAAGGCGGCTCTCCAGACGGAGAATGGCGTCCGCCAGGCTCTGGGCCGCCGCGTCGATGGAAGGGGGTGCGTCGCCGGTTTCGCTCATTCACCAGCAATCTGGGGCAGCCACGGGACCTGCGCAATGGGCGGCATGACGCTGGAATCACCGCCGGGCGCCCCGTTGGGCAAGCTGAAGGAAGGCTGGGGATTGCGGCGGCTTGGCCTCTTTGCCGGGAGACGCAGTTCCGATAACCACGCCCCAATAGCGCCCCTGGCCGCCCCTCAGCAGGTTCAAGCCCATGCCGACTCCCTCCCTGGCCCCCACCCCGCTCGCCAACGCCATCCGCGCCCTGTCGATGGACGCCGTAGAAAAAGCCCAGAGCGGCCATGTCGGCCTGCCTCTTGGCATGGCGGACGCCGCCACGGTGCTGTTCTCGGAATTTCTGAAGTTCGACGCCTCGGCTCCCGCCTGGCCGGATCGTGACCGCTTTGTACTGTCGGCGGGCCACGGTTCGATGCTGCTCTACGCCCTGCTGCACCTGACCGGCTATCCGGACGTGTCGCTCGACGAGATCCGCAACTTCCGCCAGCTCGGCTCGAAAACGGCGGGCCACCCGGAATACGCGCACACGCCCGGCGTCGAGACGACCACGGGTCCGCTCGGCCAGGGCCTCGCCAACGCTGTCGGCATGGCGATGGCGGAGCGTCACCTGAATGCGCGCTTCGGCGACGAACTGGTCGATCACAAGACATATGTGATCGCCGGCGACGGCTGCCTGATGGAAGGCATCAGCCAGGAAGCGATCACGCTGGCCGGGCACCTGAAACTTTCCAAGCTGATCGTGCTGTTCGACGACAACTCCGTGACGATCGACGGCGGCACCAGCGTGTCGGATTCCACCGACCAGCTGAAACGCTTCGAGGCGTCGGGCTGGAATGTGATGCGCGCGGACGGCCATGACGCAGACTCGGTCCGCAAGGCGTTGAAGACCGCGCAGACCTCGGACCGTCCCGTGCTGATCGCGTGCAAGACCATTATCGGCTTCGGCGCGCCGAAAATCGCGGGCACCGGCCCGGCGCATGGCGGCCCCTATGGCGCGGAAGAGATCGCGGGCATCCGCAAGAATATCGGCTGGGCGCATGAGCCCTTCATCATTCCGGACGACGTCGCGAGCGAATGGAAAACCATTGGCGCACGCGGCTCGGAAGAGCGTCAGGCGTGGGAACGCCGCCTCACCGTTTCCGAGAACCGCACAGCTTTCGATGCGGCGATGAAAGGCGACGCGCCCAAGGATGTCGCCGCAGCAATGAAGGTCCACAAGGAGAAGACCGCCGAAGCGCAGAAGACCGACGCCACGCGCAAATGGTCGGGCGCCGCGCTGGAAGTCCTGACGGCGCAAATACCGGAAATGGTTGGCGGCTCGGCTGACCTCACCGGCTCCAACAACACCCGCACCGCCTTGGTGGCGGCGGTGCGGG
>CAZJZQ010000068.1:0-1567 GCA_964550535.1 uncultured Rhizobium sp. | reverse complement strand
AGGCGATGACGCCCGATAACTGGGGCGGCCGTTATGTCCACTGGGGCGTACGCGAACATGCGATGGCCGCCGCGATGAACGGCATGGCGCTGCATGGCGGCGTGATCCCGTATTCGGGCACCTTCCTTGTGTTCTCCGACTATTCGCGCCCGGCGATCCGTCTTGGCGCGCTGATGGGCCTGCGCGTCGTTCACGTGATGACGCACGATTCCATCGGCGTGGGCGAAGACGGCCCGACGCACCAGCCGGTCGAGCATGTCGCCAGCCTGCGCGCGATTCCGAACCTTCTGGTCTTCCGCCCGGCGGACGGCGTGGAATCGGCCGAAGCGTGGGAATGCGCGCTGGCCGCCCGCACCTCGCCTTCTGTCATCGCGTTGACGCGCCAGAACGTCGCCCCGGCCCGCAAGTCGGCGGGCGAGAATCTGACGGCCAAGGGCGGCTATGTCCTCTCTCCGGCCACCAATCCGGAGAAGGTGGTGCTGTGCGCCACCGGGTCCGAGGTCGAGCTGGCGCTGGCGGCGCAGGCCAAGCTGGAAGCCGAAGGCATCGGCGCCCGCGTTGTCTCCCTGCCCTGTTTCGAGCTGTTCGCGGCGCAAACCCCGGCCTACCGGGCCGAGGTTCTGGGCGGCGCCTTGCCGAAAGTGGCGGTGGAAGCGGGCGTCCGCGATGGCTGGGACCGCTGGATCGGCCCGGAAGGCGGCTTCGTGGGCATGGACAGCTTCGGCGCCTCCGCCCCGTTCAAGGCGCTGTTCCAGCACTTCGGAATCACCGCTGACGGCGTGGTGAAAGCCGCGAAAGCGCTGCTGTAAGTCGCGCTCCGTTTCTCCGGAATGCTGTTAACCTTTAGGAAGGTGCCACGAAGGCACAATTGGCTGACTAAAAGTGGCGGTTACCGCCCGAGTTAAGCCCGCTCAACTTGGGTTAGAAGTTGAACGAGAGTTGGTTAGGGAAGCTACGTGTGTGAGCACAAACGTGCTCCACACGCCCCAACCTGAACCGCCAATAGGCGCGTACAAAAACTCGTGGCATCGAATACCACCTCCTTTCCAATTGTCGGCTAGGGGCCGACGCTCCCGAGGCCCGGATGGCCTCCCGCCGCTGTGGGAGCTGAAAAGGTGAGCGGTAACCGCCACTGTCTAATCTGTGATGATTCGCTTAACACTCTGTTAACTGAAATTTGCGGCTGATTTACTTCGCCAGCGCCCTCCACTTTTCCGCAGAATCCGCTATGACGCCCGGCAATGACCGGGCGAGCACGGCCCCGTTCCTGCACCCCCGGCCGCAAACGAACATTTGAGGTGTCGGAATGGCTGTGCGTGTCGCGATCAATGGTTTTGGGCGGATCGGACGTCTCGTCCTGCGTTCCATTCTGGAACACAAGCGCACCGACATTCAGGTGGTCGCCGTCAACGATCTCGGCCCGGTGGACACCAACGTCCACCTGCTGAAGTACGATAGCGTCCACGGCCCGCTGAACATGGACGTGAAGGTGGAAGGCGATCAGGTGACGGTCGGCAACCAGTCCTTCAAGGTCACGGCGATCAAGAACCCCGCCGAACTGCCGCAC
>CAZJZQ010000067.1:0-19039 GCA_964550535.1 uncultured Rhizobium sp. | reverse complement strand
CCCGTGATCACCACCATGGGGATGGAGTCGAGCAGCGCGTCGGCAATGGGCGTCACCATGTTGGTGGCGCCGGGGCCGGACGTCGCCAGCGCCACGCCGCACTTGCCGGTCGACCGCGCATAGCCCTCGGCCATGTGGCCCGCGCCCTGTTCGTGCCGCACGAGAATGTGGCGCACCCGCTGCTGGGCGTAGATCGCGTCATAGATCGGCAGGACGGCGCCGCCCGGATAACCGAAAATCGTATCTACGCCCTGGTCGGCCAGCGCGCGCAGGACGATCTCGGCGCCCGTCAGGGTCTCGATCGTCTTCTTATCCGTGCTCTGATTTCCGTCCATCTCGGGTCTTCCTGGGCTGGTTCAGCTGGTGCGGGAAATGAAAAAAGGCCCGCGTGGGGGGCCTTTTCGGTGCGTCTCGCCGTTCGGTTCCGCTTGTTCAGCAGACCGGCGGCGAGCCGCTTACGACTACAAGATGAGCTGCAAACGCAGCCATGGGCGTTTCTCCCGCCAACACTGGGGAAAAGTCAGATACCGTTTCATGGCGCAGCGGTCAATCGGCCCGCACGGGCAAGATTTGACCCGTTTGGGCCGGAATTGAGCCCGCGCAGCGTGTTACACTACACGAGCGGTTCGTGTGGTGTAATTGTTGAGGAAGCCCGTTGCACTACACGAATAACTCGTGTAGTGCAACAAAATGCGTGAAATACCCGCTTCGCTCCAGACCACTTACGCCAATCTTCTGCAGGCTCACCTCAACCAGCCGCAGTTCGATTTCGCTGGCGCGCCCTACACAATAGAGAGGCGCGGAAGGCTCTACTGGTATGTGAACCAACGCGGCGTGGGAACGTCCCCGCCCCGGCAACGCTACCTTGGACCCGACACGGATGAGATGCGCGCCCGCCTCGAAGGCATGCGCAGTCAAAAAGCAGACATGCAGTCGTTTCGCGAAAATTGTTCGCGAATGGTCTCTCAGTTGCGGGCAGGCGGCGCGTTTGGTCTTGATCGTCAAACCGGCGCAGCAATACGCGCGCTCGTTCGGAGTGGCGTATTCCGCCTGGGCGGCACGCTCGTCGGCACACAAGCATTTCGGCACTATGACATGGAGCTTGGCGTCGTCCTTGCCGGTGACGGCGCCGAAGACAAACAGCTTCGGGAAACTCACGATCTAGACATCGCCGCTTTCGACCGCCTCTCGAACACCATCGAAGACGAGACGGATCCGGACTTGGCGCAAACCCTCATCGAGCTTGGCTACAAACCCAAGAACACCTTGAACCACAAACAGCCGACGTCATGGCGGCATGCCAACTCGACATACGACATCGATTTCCTGACGCCGTCCTTCGACGAGCACGAAAGACCTGCGCATCTGCAATCGCTAAACGTCTGGGCTCAGGGACTTCACTTCCTGAACTTCCTGATCGCCGATCCAATGCCCGCCGTTTCAATTTATATGGAAGGCCTGCTGGTGCAGGTGCCTCGCCCTGAGCGGTACGCCGTCCACAAGCTGATCATTTCACAACGCCGGCACGCGGGTTCCGGCGCAAAAGCGCGAAAAGACCTTCAACAGGCCCGCGCCATCATCTGGGCGATGTCAGAGGACCGACCGCATGAAATTCACACCGCCATTGCTGAAGCAGACGCAAAAGGAGATCAGTGGCGCAAGGCGCTGGATCAAGCCTTGGACCTTCAAATTCTTCCAGGCGCGCCAACGAGGCCAGGAGATTCTGCCGAGTTCACCGGTAAAGCCTTGGGGCAGCCCATTCGGCTTCGCATTGCCGGAACGGCTCTCCAGTTGCTGTTTGGCGACGACAGTTTGGCGACCGCAACAACTCACCGCGGCAAGCTGGAAACAATATTCCGCCGTCATTTCCGCCAACGCCCGGCCGCAGATATCTTGATCAGATCGTATGATCTTGAGGGGCTGACCTGATATTCATCGGTTTCGCTCCCTACCCCACCTCTCCCGCCAGCGCAGTGATCACCCTCGTCCGCACATCCAGCACTTCGGACGGCACGCGGGCCCAGCCGGTGAACTGGTTGGCGATCCAGGTCATCTGGCGTTTGGCGTAGCGGCGGGTGTCGCGTTTGCAGCGCTCCACCGCCTCCGCCATGGAGGCGCGGCCATCGAACAGATCGCAGAAGCCCGGCATTCCGTGCGCGCGCATCACCGGCAACTCGCGGTCCAGCTTGCGCGCCCACAACGCCCGCGCCTCTTCCAGCGCGCCCATGGTCATCATCCTGTCCACCCGCGCATCGATACGTGCGTAACTGTGCTCGCGCGGCGGGGTGAGCGCGACGCCCACCCATTCGCCCGCCGCCAGCACGGGCTCCCCCGAACCCTGAAAGCTTGAGATCGGCCGCCCCGTCGCGGTCAGCACCTCCAGAGCCCGCGCGACTCTCTGCCGGTCCGCCGGTTTGATCCGCGCCGCAGCCTCGGGGTCCGCCTGCGCCAGCCGCGCATACGCCGCCTGCCCGTCCGCCGCCACCAGAGCGCGGGCCTCGATCCGCGCCTCCTCCGGTATCTCCGGCATGTCCGAGAGGCCGTCAGTCAGCGCCTGTAGATAAAGTCCCGTCCCGCCCACCACGATGGCCGTCTTTCCCGCCGCGCGCAGCCGCCCGATCAGCGGCCCCGCCTCGCGCGCCCAGCGGCCAGCGGAATGGCGCTCCGCCCCGTCGATATAGCCGAACAGGTGATGCGGCGCGGCGGCGAGTTCGGCCGCATCGGGCCGGGCGCTGAGCACATTCAGATCGGCATAGCACTGCATGGCGTCAGCATTCACCATCTCGCCATCCAGCCGGTTGGCCAGAGCGATGGCGAGAGCGGTCTTGCCGCTCGCCGTGGGTCCATGGATCAGGATAGCTGGCCGCATCGCCTTATAACCGGGGTCCTGTTGTCTCAGCCGTGCGGTAGCCGTAAACCAGCGCCCGCGCTTCGCCGCAAGCCATCCCTGTTCCCAGGCCCTCCGTACGCCCTCATGACTCTTCTTCTCACGCTTGTCAGCCGCCGCGATCAGGGCTCCCCCGCGCGCATCGCCGCGAACGCGCCTGGGGCCGCCGGCGCGCCCATCGCGCTCGACGGAGCGGAATGGGCGGTGCGTGAAACCGCCATCGATCCGGCCCGCCAGGCGGACCTGATCGCCTTTCTAGACGCCGAAACGCCCGGCGAACGCCTCGACTGGTCGCTCGGCCCGGCGAAAAACCGGCGCAAGCGGCTGCTGGTCTCCGACATGGATTCGACCATCATCGGCCAGGAGTGCATCGACGAGCTGGCGGATTTCGCGGGCCTGAAGGCTGAAGTCTCCGCCATCACCGAACGCGCCATGCGCGGCGAGCTGGATTTCGAGGGCGCCCTCACCACCCGCGTCGCCATGCTGAAAGGCCTGCCGCTGACGACGCTCCAGCAATGCTATGAGGAGCGTATCCGCCTCAATCCCGGCGCACGCGAACTGATCGCCACCATGAAGGCCGGCGGCGCGCGCTGCGTGCTGGTGTCAGGCGGCTTCACCTTCTTCACCTCGCGCGTCGCAGCCCTGTCCGGCTTCCACACCGACCGCGCCAACCTGCTGCTGGAGGACGGGACCGCCCTCACCGGCGGCGTCGCCCGCCCCATCCTCGGCCGCGAGGCCAAGCTGACCGCTCTCAAGGAAGAAGCCGCCGCCCTCGGCGCGAGTCCGGCGGACGCCATCGCGCTAGGCGACGGCGCCAACGACCTCGACATGATCCGCGCCGCCGGACTGGGTGTGGCCTACAAGGCCAAGCCTATCGTAGCCGCCGAAACCACCGCCCGCATCGCCCACACCGACCTCCGCGCCGCCCTGTTCTTCCAGGGCTACAAGGAGGCGGAGATCACCGGCGGCTGAGTTACGGCCTCGGGCCCAACGCCCCTGCGAGCCGAAACCCCAGGTTTTACGCCAGGAAACAGGGTTAACCGCCGGTTGCCATTCGCACCCGCGGAAAAAATTTCGCAGTTGCGGCATTTTTTTCTTGCCTTTGCCGCGCCGCGGCATTAGATGTTGGGTCAAGGACAAAAGGACCCGATCCATGAACCCGATGACCGACATGTTCGACTTCAACAAGAACCTCGAACAATTCCAGAAATTCGTTCCCGATTTCGCCAACGCCGGCCCGTTCAAGGCTGCGACCGACATCGCCGCGAAATACCGCGAAGTGACCCTTGAGGTCCTGAACAAGAACGTCGAGCTGACGACCGCCTGGATGAAGGACGCCGCGAAAGACGCGACGACCCTCATGACGGTTGAAGGCCAGCCGAACGACTACGCCAAGAAAGCCGGCGAAGTCGCCACGGCCGCGATGCAAGACCTTCCCTCGCGCCTGTTCGCTTACGCGGAAGTCGCGAAAAAAGCCCAGACCGAACTCTTCGAAACCGTCGTCGCCGTGACGCCGAAAGCTGTCGAAGAAGTCGCCGAGCGTACCAAGTCGGCTACGAAAGCCGCCGCCAAGAAAGCCGCGTAGTCACGCGCTTGCTTAGCGATCCGCCGGGACCGACCTCCTCCCCGGGTCCCGGCGGACCCCTTTCGGACAAAGCCGCGCCAACGCCGCGCGAGCAGGTCCAGCAGGATGTCGCGTCCTGTAGAGTTGTGTGTGTTGAGTAGGTTCGAGTTCTAAAGGGGCGGCCCCATCGGCCGCCCTTTTTCTTTTTCGAGTTCAGCAAACGCAGAGCCGTCCCCACGGACACCCTTTCCTATTCAGACTTCGAGCGGCTCGCCTGATCAGCAGCCGGGACTGCGGCGGACGGGCATCTGTATGCTTCTCCCGCATGCTGCCGCCCCTCGAACCTGTAGAGCACCAGCGCATCGGAAATCTCGCAGCACACGAGATGATTACCGCCAAGGACCGCAACGTCCTGCCGGAGTTTGTCCAGTGCTTGCTCGCCCGACTCCCAGAATATGCCGTTTCCGACGGCGCCGAGAAATTCGCAATCTGCGGACGCTTCGCTCAACACGTTTACCGCCGGAGTATGCGCGCAGGACGACAGGACGATCACGAAACCCGCCAGAGCCGCCGTGTTCAGGCTGGGCCGCCTCAAACTGCTCATAGGTCCCACCCCCGCCGCTGCGCGCCTACTCCGCCCTGAAATCCCCGCTCGCCCCGCCGGACTTGCTCAGCAGCCGCACGCCCTCGATCCGCATCCCGCGATCAACCGCTTTCAGCATGTCATAGATCGTCAGGCACGCGACGGACGCCGCCGTCAGCGCCTCCATCTCCACGCCCGTCTGGCCCGTGGTCGCGACCTCCGCGACAACGCCCAGCCCCGATCCATCCGCCAGTTCATCCACCCGCACCTTCACGCTGGAGATCATCAGCGGGTGGCACATCGGGATCAGGTCGGATGTCTTCTTCGCCGCCATCACGCCCGCGATCTCCGCAGTGGCGCGCACATCGCCCTTGCCGCCCTTCGACCGCGCCAGATCCAGCGTCGCGGGTAGCATCAGCACCCGCCCCTCGGCCGCCGCGATCCGTTTGGTGGCGGCCTTCCCGGACACGTCCACCATGCGCGCACGGCCATCGGCGTCGATATGGGTAAGCTTGCTGCTCATCGTCTTCCTCGTTATCGCGCTATATTGCCCCGCGACGAGCGTGTCCGCCAGTGTTTGGCCGGCATGGGCAGGTCCGCAGGAGAACCCGATGATCCGCATGGCCAGCGTCGAACAGGCGCAAGCCCTTCTGGCAGAGCATGGCGCGGCGCGGCTGGCGCCCGCCGAAACCCTGCCCCTGTCCGCCGCCGCAGGCCGCCGGTTGGCCGAAGCGGTCACCTCGCAGGTGGACCAGCCGCCCGCCGACGTCTCGGCCATGGATGGATATGCCGTGCAGTTCGCCGCCATGGCGATGGGCGCCCGCCTCAAGATCATCGGCGAGTCACGCGCGGGCCAGCCCTACGCCGGCGCCATCGCGCGCGACGAGGCCGTGCGCATCTTCACCGGCGCATGGATACCCGATGGTTGCGGCCACATCCTCATTCAGGAGGATGCGCGGCGCGACGGCGACGTGGTGGAAGTGACCGACACGCAAAGCGCGCCCGCCAACATCCGCCGCCGGGGCCGCGATTTTTCGGCGGGCGCTGTTCTCATTCCAGCGGGCCGCGATCTGACGCCCGGCGCCATAGCGCTGGCGGCGGCAGGAAACACGGCCAGCGTCAGCGTGCGCCGCCGCCTGCGCGTGGGCGTGCTGGCCAATGGCGATGAACTCGCGCCTCCGGGCTCGAACCTGCGCCTGGGCCAGATCGTCAATTCCATCCAGCCCGCCCTCCTCCACTTGCTGGAACGCTGGGGCGTGGAGCCAGTGGATCTGGGCTGCGCCTCCGACGACGAAGCCGATGTCCGGCGCCGCATTGATGCGGACGCCGATGTGGTCGTCCCCATCGGCGGCGCCTCGGTCGGGGATTACGACGTCGTGCGCTCCGCCTTCGCCGCGTCCGGCTTCGAGCCTGTGTTCGAGAAGATCGCGGTAAAGCCCGGCAAACCGGCCTGGTTCTCGGCGAAAGGCGAAACGCTGGCGCTCGGCCTGCCCGGCAACCCCGCCGCCGCAATGGTCACCGCCAACCTGTTCCTCAAACCGCTGCTCGACGCGATGACCGGGGCGCTGGTTGAAGGCGCCGCATCTTCCGCACACGCCGCGCGCGCCCTGCCCGCCACTGGCGCGCGCGAGGAATATCTGCGCGCCATCCTCACCATCGGCGCGGACGGACGCGCCATGATCGCCCCGGCCGAAGATCAGGACTCCTCCCTGATCAACCCCTTCCTTTCCTCCAACGCCCTGATCCGCCGCCCGGTGAAGGCCCCCGCCGTCCCCGAAGGCGGCCTGGCCGAATTCATCCCCCTGACCTGAAGCACCTTGCCTCAGCGGCCGATAGAGGCTGAAAAGACCCCATGCGGGCGTGGCGAAACTGGTAGACGCACCGGACTTAAAATCCGTTTCTGGTAACAGAGTGCCGGTTCGACCCCGGCCGCCCGCACCAATCGCAAGAGCTTCGAAGAGGTGCGCCAGCGGGTTGCTGGACTTCGATTTAGAGTCGCCTGGCAGGTGACCGCTTCTTCGTTACAAGCCGAGTCATATGAGAACCTCCCTTTTCTCTTTGAACGGAGGGTGCTCGCGGCTGCACAATCAGTCAGATCATCCCCTTTTTGAATACCGCCCTTCGCGGCGCGAAGAAAACAATAACCGGATTGACTGACTGTTTGTGAGCCCGTTACCTGCGCGCTGCACCCTGCGTAACGGAATGCGGGGACAGACACGGGGAAATACATCATGCGTCTTGCTGCGTTGCTGGCGGCTATCTGCGTTTCGGGCGCCGCGCTCGGCGGTTGCGGCGACGGCGCGCCGCCGGCGCCAGCCGTTGAATACAAGGGGGACGAGAAGCTTCCCAACGGCATGAGCATCAAGGAAGCCATCGAGGCCCGCCAGCACAACCTGAAAGACCTCGGCGGCGCGTTCAAGACGATCAACGACCAACTCGGAGTGAATGAGCCCAACCTCCAGGAGATCAGCTTCGCCGCGCAGGAAGTCCGCAACCACTCGCAGGACATCAGCAGCTGGTTCCAGGCGGGCACAGGTCCGTCGTCAGGCGTCAAAACCGAAGCACTGGAGAAAATCTGGGAAGACCCCGCCGGGTACGCGCAGGCCATCG
The DNA here is from genome assembly GCA_964550535.1 of uncultured Rhizobium sp. Taxonomy (GTDB): domain Bacteria; phylum Pseudomonadota; class Alphaproteobacteria; order Caulobacterales; family Hyphomonadaceae; genus UBA7672. Next base: position 11,395 of record CAZJZQ010000067.1, on the reverse strand, counting down.
ACAACTTCAAGGCGGCCGCGGCCAGGCTGAACGACGCGGCGGCCGCCGGTGATCGTGAAGCCCTCGCCGCTGCGGCGCGCGAAACGGGCGGCACATGCAAGGGCTGCCACGACACCTATCGCATCAAGAAAGACTGAGGCCATGTCATCGCCCGAGGCCGGATCTGCCGGCCACGCCCGGCGAGCGCTGCAACTCGTCTGGGACGCTCCGACGCGCCTGCTCCACTGGTCGCTGGCGATCCTGTTCGCCCTGTGCTGGTGGCCTGTTCGCGGTTGATGTGGACGGGCTGGAATCCGGACCGCTGGCGCGGCATGTCGATTTCGATACGGGCCGGCTGGCGGCAGAGCGGCACGAGACAGTGTTCACGGTGCTGCAAGCGCTCGTCGCGCTGCATTCTGGCGGTTGTCACTGTCTGGCTGATTGCAGGCTGAGGCGCGCTGTAAATGGTCTGTGAGTTCCGCATTTCCGCTACGCGAATTCCACCGCCACGGCGCCGAAAGCGGTTTGCAAACAGTCAGCCCTGATTGTATATCTGGGCCCACGCTGCCGGATTCGCGCCGGTACGTCTCAACAATGGGGATTGAGCACAAGATGCGACTTGCCTGCCACTTGGCCTCCCGTCTCGCCGCAGCCGTGATCGCAAGCGCTTTCGCCGCCGCGCCCGCCGCAGCCGCCGCCTGGACAAAAAGCTTCGTCGTCGAATGGTTCGAGCCCGCCTTCTATTTCGACGCTCCCGGCGTGACCGACCCGGGCAGCGACTGCCCCAAGGGCTCCAACCCGGCGGTCGACAAACGCAAGGTGCTCAAGACTTCCTACCGGACCTGGCCCGAGATCGACAAACTTCTCGACCCGGAAGGCTCGCAGTGGAACCGCATCGGCGGCATTCGCGGCCCCAACAAGGAGAACGTCTATGAAAAGCCGTGGGCGGTTCCCGATCCCAAGACGATGACGACCGTGGCGGGCGATGTCTCGCACGGCTTCGATCTCGACGGCGACGCGACCAACGGCTTCAAGGACCCCTCCGGACGCACGGGCGTCGACAACAACTATTACCGCATGGCGGGATGCTGGCTGGGCTGGCGCGGACCGGCGCGCAACTCGCACCACGCCAAATATGTGAATGACGGAATGCGCGACGGCGTGTTCAGCGTCGTCATCGTCGTCTCCGGCGAAGGCGCCGATCCCGAGAACGACGAAAATGCACGCATCGGCTTCTACATGTCGCGCGATCCGATGGTGAAGGACGGGTCGGGCGGCATCGCCGCCGACTACACCTTCCGCGTCAACACCGACCCGCGCTTCCAGTCGATGGGCAAGGCGCGCGTGCGCAAGGGCGTCATCGAAAGCGCCGAGCCGGCGGACCTCGAACTGCGCGACGTCGAAACCGCCCCCTTCTTCGAGCCCCAGCTTCATCTCAAACGCGCGCAGTTCCGGTTCGAGCCGGACGCAAAGGGCGGGATGACGGGATATATGGGCGGCTATCGCTCGCTCGATCACTACTTCACCGGATGGGCCGCCGCGGGCGCCGTGCACGAGTCAGTCACCTGGATCGACATCCCGGCCTACTGGTACGGGCTGCAACGCTTCGCCGACTACAAACTGTCGCCCGCGTCCGAAAAGAACGACGCCATCTCGACCGCCTACCGCTTCTTCCTGACGCCCGCCTTCGTGGCTTCGCCGGACGGCAAGAAGCGCGTCACGCAGGTCGAGCTGTTTGAAGGCGAAGTCGATGAAAGCCTCTCGCGCCGCGCATCCATGCGCGCCCCGCCCCCGGCGGGACGCGCCGCGGCAGCGGGCGCACAATAAGAAAAGCGGGAGGAATTCTTGAAACGACGAGTTGGGATAGCCGTCGCCGGCGTATTGGCGGCCCTGAGCGCCGGCTGCGGCGTGAAGGAAGCGAGCTATAAGGGCGAGCCGGGCATCGTGAATGTCCGCCGCATCACCGAGAGCCAGTACCGCCACACGGTGCAGGACCTGTTCGGCGACAAGATCGTCATCACCGGCCGCTTTGAACCCGAAATGCGCGACGAAGGCCTGCTGGCGATCGGCAGCGCCAAACTGTCGATCACCCCGTCGGGCTTCGAGCAATATGTCTCCATCGGCTTCAACGTCGCCAGCGCGGCCGTTTCGGAAGAGAACCGCGAGACGGCGATCCCGTGCAAACCCGCCGGCGCCAAGGCGGCTGACGACGCCTGCGCCGCGCAGGTGATCGCCCAGTATGGCCGTGGCCTCTTCCGCCGCCCGCTGACCCCCGCAGAGCTGGCCAAGCGCGTCGAGATCGCCGGCGCCATCGCCAATGAGCGCGGCGATTTCTATTCCGGCATCGCCGAGAGCATCACCAGCCTGCTCGTCGCACCCGAATTCCTGTTCCGCGTCGAGACGGCCGAGGCTTTCCCGGGACGCAATGGCGAAGTCCGCCTCGACGGCTACAGCAAGGCTGCGCGTCTCTCCTACTTCTTCTGGGACACGACGCCGGATGCGGAGTTGCTGCAACTCGCGGAGTCCGGCGAGATCCACAACCCCAAAGTCCTGAAAGCGCAGATCGAGCGTCTGTCGTCCTCGCCCCGTCTCGAAGCCGGCGCACGCGCCTTCTTCGACGACATGATGCAGAACGATCTCTACGCGACGCTGATCAAGGACCCGGAACTGTATCCGAAGTTCTCGCTGGCCATCGCGCAGTCCGCGCGCGAGCAGACGCTGCGCACGCTGGTCGATCACCTCATCACGCGCGAAGGCGACTATCGCGACATCTTCACGACGCGCGAGACCTTCATCGACCGTTCGCTCGCGTCGGTTTACAAAGTGCCTTATCTCGGTGACGGCGGCTGGGTCCCCTACACCGTGCCGGAGGAACAGGAATCCGCCGGCGTGCTCACGCAGGTCAGCTTCCTGTCGCTGTTCTCGCACCCGGGCCAGTCCTCGCCGACCAAGCGCGGCGTCGCGGTGAACGAGATCTTTCTCTGCACGCCGACGCCGCTGGCGCCCGCCAACGTGGACTTCTCGATCATCAACGACACGACGAACCCCAACCTTCGCACGGTGCGCCAGCGCCTGCTGGCGCATTCGCTCGATGCGTCATGCTCGGGCTGCCACGACCTGTCCGATCCGGTGGGCCTGTCGCTGGAGCGCTTCGACACGATCGGCCAGTTCCGCACGATGGAGAACGGCGACCTGATCGACGTCACCGCGAAATTCCACGGCAAGGAGTTCGAGGGCGCATCCGGTCTTGGCCAGGTGCTGAAGGAAGATCCCAAGACGCCGCGCTGCATCGTGCGCAACGTCTTCGCCTACGCCGTCGGCCGCGCGCCGCATCCGTCGGACGATGAATTCATCGACGCCCAGACCAGGCGCTTCGCCGGGTCGGGCTACGAATATCCCGCCCTGCTCGAACGGATCGCGACGACGAACGAGTTCTTCGCCTTCGATCCCACTGCAACGGCGGCCAGCGAACAAGTCGCGGCCAGAAGCGACGCAAACCAAGAGGGAGGCCTGCAATGACCCGCTTCAACCGCCGTTCCATCCTGAGAGGCCTGATGGGCGGCGCCGCCGTCGGCGTTGCGCTTCCCAACCTCGACATGTTCCTGAACAGCAACGGCATGGCCTATGCCGATACCGGCGCGAAAGTGCCCGTGCGTTTCGGCACCTACTTCTGGGGCCTCGGCCTCACGCCAGGCCGCTGGGTGCCGAAGACGGTCGGCAGGAACTATGAGATCACTCCCGAACTGCAATCCATCGCGGACATCAAGGACAAGGTCAGCGTCTTTTCCGGCTTCCGCGTGCATCTCGACGGCAAGCCGAACCTGCAACACTGGACCGGCCAGGGCGCCGTGCTCTCCGGCCTCGCCCCCTCCAAGATCGGCACGTTCAACGCCGGCACGTTCGACATCGACGTCGCCCGCGCCATTGGCGGCGGCACGCGCTTCCGCTCGCTGGAGATCACGCCCTTCGGCAACCCGAAGCTGAGCTACTCATCCGTCACCGGCACGGGCTTCAACACGCCGGAGACGACGCCGCTGAACCTCTATCAGCGTCTGTTCGGCGAAGGCTTCCAGGACCCCAACAGCCCCAACTGGACACCCGATCCGGCCATCATGGTGCGCCAGAGCGTGCTGTCCGCCGTCACCGGCCAGCGCAAGGCGCTGATGGCGCAGGCGGGCGCAGCCGACAAATCGAAGCTCGACCAGTACTTCACCTCCATCCGCCAGATGGAAGAACAGCTCGAAGTCCAGCTGCAACGCCCGGCCCGCGCCGACTCGTGCTTCATTCCGAAGCCGCCGGAAGATACGCGCCCCAGCGGCGTGATCGACCGCGTCAACGACGCCAACAAGCAGATGGCGCAACTTCTCGCGATGGCGCTCGCCTGCAACCAGACCAAGGTGTTCAACGTGGTCCACACCAGCGCCACGTCCGAAGCCTACCTGCCCGGCGACTCCAAGATCTACCACCTGCACACCCACGACGAGCCGGTGGACACCAAGCTGGGCTATCAGGTCGTCTCCTCGAAACTCGCGGAACTCGCCTTCCGCGGTTATGGCGACTTCGCCCGCGCCCTCAACGAGATCAAGGAAGGCGACGGCACGCTGCTGGACAACACGATCATGCTCGGCTTCTCGGACACGGGCTACGCCAAGATCCACTCGACCGACAACATCCCGATGTTCATCGCGGGCGGCGGCGGCGGGCGTCACAAGGGCGGCGTCCACGCCGTCGGCAATGGCGATCCGGTCACCCGCGTCTCGCTTACGGCGCAGCAATTGATCGGTATGCCTGCGGGCCAGTTCGGCATTGGCGGCATGGAAACGACCAAGGCCGTCTCCGAAGTCATGGTCTGATCCGCCGCCACGCTGCGGCCGGTGGAAGGGGCGTCCTCCGGGACGCCCCTTTTTTTCGTTCCGGCTTCCGGCGCAGGACGGGTTGCGGGGTGGAGGAAGACGCTTCCCGTCGCCCGGCGGCGGGGATAGGTTCGGCCCATGTTCACCGCCCGCTCCCCCCGCGCCGCCCGCAGGCTTCCCGTCCTGGCCGCGACCCTGTCGCTCGCCATCGCGGTCCCCATGCCGGCGGACGCCCAGAAAGGCCGGCTGGAAACGCTGGTCGAGCTGGCCGCTGTGCTGGGCGAAGCGCACGCCATCCGCACCGTCTGCAATGGCGACGGCGACCAGACCTGGCGGAATTACATGATGAGCATGATCGATCTGGAGGCGCCCTCCGGCCCCCGCAAATCGACCATGACCTCGGCTTTCAACCGCGGCTATCGGGCCCAGTCGGGCCGGACATCGTCTTGCTCGTCGGATCTGGTGCAGGTTGAAGCGGCGATCGCCGCGCGCGGCCGCGCGCTGGCGGACGCCGTGGCCGGCAGCTACCTGGAATAGCCGCCAGCGCGGCGACACCCCGAAACTCGACCTCGGGGTTGCCCAGACAGGAAACCTCCGCAACGTCATACCACCAGAAGCGGCGTGGCCCGCGCTGGCGTGGCCTGGATAGACGAATCCCTTAGGATTTTGGGGCAGTCTGTTCAGAGGAATCACGCCGCCTTGTGCTTTCGGAGGACTGAATAGGCCTGCACCCCGCCATACCCGGTTCCGCGCGCACCGCTGGTCCCCCGGCGTCCAGCCCAGAGCCCGGCGCCGCCTTCGGGCGAGCGCGCTCCGTGCTGCTGGCCTTGGCCGCCGGGCGGCTGCGGGCCCGGTTCTATGCGGACGTCGATGAGTATGGCGACGACAATGAAGGCACGCGTCAGGTCGCGGCGGGGTATGTCTGCCTCTGCATGGCGCTGGGCTGGCTGATCAGCTTCGCTTTGGTGCTGTGGTTCAACCCGGCGCATCTGGAAGCGCATGTCCTCGCCGTCTTCAATCTGGTGGCGGCCGTCGCGGGCTTCCTCCAGATCCGGCGGCGCGGGGATGCCCGGAACATGCTGGGCTGGGTGGTGGTCGCCAGCCTCGCCAGCATTGGCGTGTTGAGCCTGCGCCATGCCGGCGTCATGCCGCCCATCCTGGCGGCGGCGCCTGCGCTCGCCGGGATCATCGCGCTTTTCCTGAAGGGACCGATGCGTCTGGCGGCCATCATCACCGGGGCGCTGGTGGCGGTTCTGGTGGTGCTGACGACGACCGGCGTGATCGGAGCGCCGTCCACCTACACCCAGGACGCAAGGCAGACCGTGGCGATCAGTTCGCTTCTCCTGTCCACGCTGACTCTGGGCGGACTGGCCTGGTTCTCCAACCTGTCGCGCGACTATGTGATGGAGAAACTACAGACCGCCAACGAGCGTATGAGCGAAAACGCCGCCCGCAGCCGCGTGGCGCTGGAAGCCGCCAAGGTGGGCCTGTGGGATGTCCCCGACCTGTCGAAACGGCGTTTTCACGCCTCCGAAAGCTTCCACAGCATCACGGGATATACGGGCGAGGAATTTAACCGGGCCTTCGAGGCGCTGGAGGACTTTGTCCATCCCGACGATGTGACCAGTCTGCGCGAAGCCTTCACGATTGGCCGCGAACGGCTGTCGCGGCTGCGGACCGACTTCCGGCTGAAGACGAAGACGCGCGGCTATCGCTGGTTCTCCGCCCGCGCGCGGCATTCGGAGAACCCGGACGGGACGGTGCGGATTTCAGGTTCGCTCCAGGACATCAACTTCATCAAGGCCGCCGAGGAGGCGCTCCGCGCCGGGCGTGACCGCGCGCGTGAAGCCAACAAGGCCAAGTCCGATTTCATCGCGGTGATGAGCCACGAGGTCCGCACGCCGCTGAACGCCATTCTCGGCTCGGTCGAGGTGCTGAAGCGTGGCGACAACGATCCCGAAACACGCGAGATCGCCGGATTGATCGACGAGGCCGGACGCGGACTTCTCGGCCTCGTCAACGACCTGCTCGACGTCTCGAAAATCGAGGCCGGGAAGCTCGAAGTGACCCCGGCTCCCACCGACCTGACCGATCTGGTAAGCCGCACCGCCGGGTTCTGGCGGCTACAGGCGTCGGCGAAGGGGCTGGACCTGTCAGCCAACTGCACCGGCGGGTTCAGCCTGCCGGTGATGGTGGATGCGGGCCGGGTGCGGCAGGTGCTGTCCAACCTGCTCTCCAACGCCATAAAATTTACCGACCGGGGCGGCGTGTGGGTGAAGCTGTCGATGGCCGATGACGGCGTGGACGCCGTCGCTGTGACCATCGACGTGTCCGACACCGGGCCGGGCGTAAGCCCGGAGACGCGCGACCTGATCTTCGCACCGTTCGAGCAGGGCGGCACTGCCGTCAGCCGGGGCGGCACGGGGTTGGGGCTGTTCATCTCGCGGCGGCTGGCGCGGCTGATGGGCGGCGACCTTGAACTGTCGGCGGAGACGGAGCACGGCTCGCTCTTCCGCTTCACCTTCCGGGCCAGCCGGTTCACTGGCGTCGAGGCAAGCGAGGCGGAAGCGGCCGCGGATCCCGTCTGGGTCGGCCGCCGCGTCCTGTGCGTCGACGACAACGAGACCAACCGGCGCATCGTGCAGCTCCTGTTGTCGAAATTCGGCGTCGATGTCGTGAGCTGCGCCAGCGGCGCCGAGGCCATCACGCTGAGCGCCGTCGAAAGCTATGACGCCATCCTGATGGACATCGTCATGCCGGACCTTGACGGGCCCGCCACGCTGGCCCGCCTGCGCGGCGACACCGGCAGCCGCAACACGCAAACGCCCGTGATCGCGTTGACCGCCAAGCTGGCTCCGGAGGATCTGGCTGATTACGCCGGCGCGGGCTTCGATGGCGTCGCGGGCAAGCCGATCGATGTGCGTGAACTGGCGATGGCGATGGCGCCGTTCATGATCGGACCCGCCGCGAAGACCTGAACAGGTTAGCCCTGGATCATCGCCGCGATCAGGCGCGGCCCGCGATGCGCCATGGCGCGCGCCAGCGCGTCATCGAACTGCGGCAGCGTGCTGGCCGCCTCCGCGCCGACGCCCATGCTTTCCGACAGCTTCACCCAGTCAATGTCCGGATCGCCAAGGCTCAGCATCCCGTTGGCCGCAGGCCCCGGATTGCCCGCGCCCGTCCGCGCCAGCTCGATCTTCAGCACGCGATAGGCGTTGTTGACGAACACGATGGTCACAACGTCCAGCTTCTCGCGCGCCATCGTCCACAGCGCCTGCACCGTGTACATGCCCGCACCGTCGCCCGCGAGGCAGACGGTCTTCACATCGGGCCGCGCAACAGCCGCGCCCACCGCCACCGGCATGCCCTGCCCGATGGCGCCGCCCGTATGACCCAGCCATTCATGCGGCGCAGCCTTCGCCGTCGCCAGAAACACCGGCAGACCGGACGTCACGCCGTCGTCGGAGATCAGCGCGCCTTCCGGCATATGCGCCGCCAGCGACAGGCCGATCGTGTGAGCATTGAACTTGTCGCCCCCCGGCGCCTGCGGCCGGCTCCATGCGGCGGGCGCAGGAGCACCAGGCGCCCCCAGCGCGTCCGCCAGCCGCGCCGCCGTATCCGCCGCATCGCTCTCCGGCCCGCCAAGGCTGAACAGCGACGCATCCGGCGGCGACAACTCGCCCGGCAGCCCCGGATACGCAAAGAACGCCACCGGCGGCTTCGTCCCCGCCGTCAGCAGCAGATCGGCGCCAGCCAGACGCTCCAGAGCCGCCTCAGCAAAATACGGCATCCGCTCCGGCGCGAACCGCCCGCCCCCGCGCGCCAGCCGCGTCGCGAACGTGTCGCTGAAAACCTCGACGCCCGCCGCCTTCAACCGTGCGCTCGCCGCAATCCCCGCCTCGCCCAGCGCATTGCCGTTCAACAGGATCACCGGCCGCGACGCCTTGCGGATCGCCTTCACCGCCTCCACGATCACGCCGTCCGATGTGCGGGTCAGACCAGAAATGCTCGCAAGCGGCGCCCGCCCGGCCCCCTTGGTCCACGCCGTATCCGCCGGCATGACCAGCGACACCGGCCCCGGCGGCGGACCAAAACTGGCCGCATAGGCTTCCGCCGCCAGCCGCCCCGCGTCCTGCACCCGGTCCACCGATTTGAGCCAACGCGAATTCGGCGCGGCCAGCCCCGCAATGTCCGACGCCAGCGGCGCGTCCAGCCTGCGATGAGATACCGCGTGATCCCCGATCAGGTTCACCATCGGCACATAGGCCCGCCGCGCATTGTGAATGTTGGCGCCCGCATTGAGATAGCCCGGCCCGAGATGCAGCAGCGTCAGCGCCGGCTTGCCCGCCATGCGCGCAAACCCGTCCGCCGCGCCCGTGGCGACGCCCTCGAACAGGCACAGCACCGACCGGATGCGCGGCTCACGGTCCAGCGCCGTGACCAGATGCATCTCGCTGGTGCCGGGATTGGCGAAACAGGCGGTGACGCCGCAATCGGCCAACGTGCCGATGATGGCTTCGGCCCCGGTCATATCCTGATCTTGCGCCATGCTCGCCTCCAAGAGGCGGCGACCCTACGCCCGGAAAACCCTCACGCAAGGCGCAAAAGAAAAGCCGGCCCCGACAAACGGGACCGGCTGAATGGGTGCGTGTCGGGGAGGACGAGCTATGTTGCTCTCGGCGCACGCAAAGTTTGGGAACACCGGACCCTTGGGGAGGCTGCCGGTTCCCTGTCGGAAACGGCGGCTCAACGGCCATCGTTCCGCCCTGACCTCGATACAAACGGAGGGTGAGGGCGCTTCCGTCGGTGTTCACATCGTCGTTACGCACCGCCGGGGTGCGACGCTTGGGCACGGACCGAAGACGCGCTGGCCGCTGCGCGGTTCGTGCGGCGTCCGCCGCCGGGCGGCTGAGCGCCCATCGCCCGGATCAGGTATCGGGTTGGAGCGTTTCCACGAAGCGCACCGGCTCGCCGCGTCCGGGCGCGACCAGCGTGTCCTCGCACATCACCATGGCGCCGCGAATGAAGGTGGCGACGGGCCAGCCCTTCGCCTCCATGCCGTCAAACGGCGTCCAGCCGCAGCGTGACGCGGACCATGCGTGCGTGATGGTGCGGCGCGCCTTCAGGTCCACCACCGTAAAGTCGGCGTCATACCCGCGCGCGATCCGCCCCTTCGTAGCCATGCCGAACACGCGCTGCGCTCCGGCGCTGGTCAGTTCGACAAACCGCTCCAGCGTCAGGCGCCCTTCAGCCACATGCGTCAGCATTATGGGCACAAGCGTCTGCACCCCCGGCATGCCCGAAGGCGAAGCCGGATAGGGCCGCGCCTTTTCTTCCTTCGTGTGCGGCGCATGGTCGGAACCGATCACATCCGGAATGCCCTGGTTCACCGCGCGCCACAGCGCCTCGCGATGATACGCATCGCGGATCGGCGGATTCATCTGCGCGTAACCTTTGAGCCGTTCATAAGCCTCTGGTCCTTCCAGCGTCAGATGCTGGGGCGTCACCTCGACCGAGGCGATGTCCTTGTTGGAGGCCAGCAGCTCCATCTCTTCCGCCGTCGTCACGTGCAGGACGTGAATGCGCTTGCCGGTCTGGCGCGCGATGCGCAGCAGGCGGCGCGTGGACGAGATCGCGGCTTCCGCGTCCCGCACTTCGGGGTGAGAGGTCCAGTCGCCCTGCCGCGCCAGCTTGCGGCGGTCGGCGAGGCGGTATTCGTCTTCGGAATGGAAAGCGGCGCGGCGCTTGATCGCCTTCAGCACGCGCTCCACGCCTTCATCGTCCTCAACCAGCAGCGATCCGGTGGACGCGCCCATGAAGACTTTAACCGCACAGCAACCCTGCATGCGTTCCATCTCTTGCAGCAGGTCCGCATTGTCGTGGGTCGCGCCGGCGTAGAATGCGTGGTCCGTATGCATGCGGCCCTTCGCACGCTTCAGCTTGTCGGCCAGCATCTCCGGCGTCGTCGTCGCCGGATCGGTGTTGGGCATTTCAAACACGGCCGTCACGCCGCCCAGCGCCGCCGCGCGGCTGCCGGTTTCAAGATCTTCCTTCCATTCGAGCCCCGGCTCGCGGAAGTGAACCTGCGTGTCGACCACGCCGGGCAGAACGTGCAGGCCCGCCGCCTCGAAAATTTCACCGGCCTGCGCGCCGTCGAACGAGCCGATGGCGGCTATCTTGCCGTTGATGACGCCCACATCCGCAACGCCGGCGCCGCCGGGCGTCACTACAGTTCCTCCTTTGAGGATCAGGTCGTAGGTCGGCGTCATGCCGCGCATCTCCGTATGTCCGAGGGCCGGTGTATGGACCCGCATGCAGAAAACGCCAAGCGGGCCAGCCGGCTCCGGATTTGTCTGCATGGATGGCTTTTTCGGCCTCAGACCGAAGGATAGGTTCGCAGGCCCCAAAAATTCTTCGCCTGCAAAATCAACCCCTTTGCCCCGAAACCGGCCGCTGGAAATGCAGGATAGAGCCCTATTTCTCCTACCCCTCCCGCCGTCCCCTTATTCTGGCCTCGCCCTGATGGAGGGAGGTCGCGAGGTGCATCCGCGTCTTTCGGCGTC
>CAZJZQ010000066.1:0-19309 GCA_964550535.1 uncultured Rhizobium sp. | reverse complement strand
ACTGAACACCCCGCTCACCGCCGCCCTTTCCTCCCCCGATGCAATCGGGGGAGGTGGCGCGCCGCGCAGCGGCGCGACGGAGGGGGCCGCCACACTCACCGAAGCCGAACGCGGTATGGCCGAGATGAGCGCGAAGTTCGCAGAGGTGGGGAAGGAGCTGTACGTCAGCGAGAGCGGGGAAAAGCGGGAGGGGATTGATTAGGCGTTCAGTCCCGGAATGCAGGACCAGCTAAGCTGATTCTCACTGCGGGACTGAACACCCAGCGGGCGAGATGCTGAGGGGCCGCGCCGTCATCCGTGGCACCCGCTACTTCCACCATTCCGCCACGACATACGCGGCGGCGGCCGCGCTGACGGCTGTGGCGAAGGCGCCCCAAGCCATGTCCACGAAGGTCATCGGCGCGGGCCAGTTCTTCAGCGTCGCCCAGTTGGTGAGGTCATACGCCCCGTAGGCGCACAACCCCATCACGCCGCCGAGGAACAGCGCGCGCGTCCATCCGCCCTGATCCGCCGCCGGGGCCGCCGCGAGGATCGCGATCCCCAGCGGATAGAGCACATAGAAAGCCAGCGCCGGCCCCCACAGGATCGGCTCTCGCCGCAGCGGGCCGAGTTGGTTGGCCAGCCAGTCGCGCGCGATCACGCCCAGCCACACCCCGTCCAGCACTCCCATCACCAGCAACGCGACGAGATAGGTCTTGAAGATCAGCATGGAGGCTCTCCCTGCCGTCTCTACGCACGGCGCGACCGAACGGCTCACGCCGGTCCAGCAAATTTACGCGGACAATTTCACCGGGGCGAAAGGGTGCGCGCCATAGAAGGGAGACGATGGAGCCCTCAGGCATGGTGAACACCGTGGCAACAACGCGCCGCGACTGAATCCGCAAAGCCACACACTGCGGTCAAAGGCGCGGCGAAACGTCAACCTGACTGCCCCGTAATGCTGGCGTGCGGTTTTCGCCATATTCCATGGGTTTATCAGGTCAGGACGTTCATCTGCGGTACAGCGCGGGCGTCCCAGTCTTTCGGGCATGAACCCGGAAGAAAAGACCGAAGGAAAAGGAACCGCCATGTCTTTCGCCGAATGCACCACGGCTCTCCGAAGCGGTGAGATGATCAGGCTGAACGCCGGCGACTTCTCGCTCTCCGAAATCGAGGACGCCTGCCGCACGGCGCGTGAGTCCCGGGCGATGCTGGTGCTCTACAACATGAAGGGCCGCACCGGCGCAGACATCGCCCGCATCCACGACGCCGGCGGCAACCGCGTCGTCCTGGACGATTTCCGCCTGATCTAAAGGGCTGCTAGACAGGCGGCGATGGAGACGCCGCCCTACCTGCATTCCGCCCTGCCCGTGCGCCCGTGGGAAGACGCGCTGGCGCGCCGCCTGCCCGGCCTGCAACCGGCGGATGTCTCCCGATGGCTGGTGCGGGATGAAATGTTCGGGGCCCAGATGGCCCTTCGCGAAAAGCTGCTGAACGAGCGCTGCGCAGAGGTTTACGCCCCCGCCGAGGGCGATGCGGCGGAGGCCGCACACATCCTCCTTTCAACCATCCTGGATTTGCTGAGGCGCGATCCGGCCTATTCCATCTCACCGGACGGTCGCGTGATCCGCCCCGACGGCGCCAGGATCGACACGCGCGCCCAGCCGCCCCTGCTCGCGGCGGCGAGACTGGTGCAGGAGGATCTGCTTCTCCTCCTCCCCGGCGCCACGGAGCACATCTTCGCCGCCGGCGTTCTCTGCTTCCCGGCGAGCTGGACGCTTGGCGAAAAGACCGGACGCCCGATGACAGCGATCCACACGCCCGTCCGCCGTTATGATGCGGGCATCGCGGCCCGTGTGCAGCGGATGATCTCCAACCTCCGCCCGCTGGAGCCGGTATGGCGCGCCAACGCCTTCCGCTATAACGCACCGGAGCTGTTTCACCCGCGCCCCGAAAACGATCCGCGCCGCTTTGACGAAGCGGGGCCGTGTTTCGTGCGGGTGGAGTATCAGTCGCTGATGCGGCTTCCACGGACAGAGGCTGTCGTCTTCTCGATCCATACCTATATGGCTCCAGCAACGGCGCTGAAGCCGGAGGAGATGAAGGCGATGCTGGAATGGCTGGCCGCACAGTAAAGCCATCGGCGCATATTCTGGAAGACGTGCTCGCCCCCGGCCTCGCGCTCTGGTTCGTTGGCACGGCTGCGGGTCCGCAGTCGGCGGCGGTGGGGGCCTACTATGCAAAGGCGGGCAACCGCTTCTGGCCGACGCTGCACGCCATCGGCGTTACGCCCACACGTTTCGCGCCGCACGACTATCCGCAACTGCTCGGCCTCGGCGTCGGCCTCACCGATCTGTGCAAGACGGCATGGGGCGTCGACAGCCAGATCCCGCGCGAAGCGTTCGACGTCTCCGGCCTCCAGAAGAAAGTTCGCCGCCTGAAACCCGCCGCGCTCGCCTTCACCTCGAAGACTGCCGCGAGCCACTGGCTGGGCCTGCCGACCAGCCGCCTGCCTCCCGGCCGGTTCCAGGACAGCGGACAGCCGGACGGCGAACCGGCGATCTTCGTCCTTCCCTCGCCCTCCGGCCTCGCCACGAAATGGTGGACGCCCGAGCCCTGGGCGGAACTGGGCGAATGGTATCGCAACAACCGCCCAAGATAGCGGAGGAAGGCGGCAACCCAGCGCCCGGACCCGGCCGCCGCCATCGCCGCGTCATCGGGCGGCGCGCAACATCCGCCCGGCCTCGCGCGTTTTCTCCCCATGACGCTTTCGCTGAGGGGGAAAATTCTCACGCTTTCTCGTCAACGCTCAGCCCGGACTACAACGCGCTGCACGCCGATCACCTGCATCTCGACATGGGGCTCTACACGATCTGTTCGCGACGTCGCGCGCAGGCGCCGGAACCGCGTGCGTTAACCAGCGTTGCTTGGAAGGGTCGGCCGGAGTCCTTTCGATGACCGCTCTTTCCAGCCCGCTCACCCGCCTTGCCCTCACGAGCGCCTGCGCCGCCGCCCTCACAGCCTGCGGCAGCAGCGGCGGCTATTACAACGATCCGCGCAATGTGTGGGAACTCGACGCCTGGGCCAGCGCCCGGCAGGACGGCCTCTACAGCCTGCGCACCGTCACTGTCGCGCCCGATAGTTGCTACGCGCCGGGTGAAATCCGTTCCGCCCCATCCAGCCTGCCAGAGACAATCGAGGTTCAGGTGACGCTGGAACGCGGCGGCGGGCAGTGCGAGCGCTACCTCACCGATATCGTGCACGATCTTCCCGCCCTGCGCGTCGAACCCGACGACCGCCAGGTGGAGATTGTGGTCTATGCCGATGGCGCCGTCCGCAACCGCGCCATTGTGGGGCTCGGCAATGCGCGGCCCATCACCGGCGTGTACGAACCGCGCTACGACCCTCGCGATCCGCGCTACCGCCAGCGCTATTGATCCGGCTGCGCCACGCGCCCGTAACGCGCACCCTCTTGCAACCTGCGTCCCCGCGCTGCATGCGTGGGGCGCAGACAGATTGCAGACGACGGGGTGCGGGACCAGCCATGATTACCGACCATCCGCATCTCGCCGCGCTGATGCAGTTCGGCCTGCATCGCGACATGGGGATCAACTTCCATCTCGCTCACGATGGCCGCTCGCACCTCAGCTTCACGGTGACGCCCGCCATGCTCACGCTCGCGCCCGCCCTGCACGCCGGCTATCTCTACACGGCGTGCGACCTCGCCTCGTATGCGGCGCTCACCAGCCTGCTTCGACATGACGAGGCGGGCATGACGCACGACCTGCACGTGTCGGTGATGCGCTCGGCGGGCGCCAACGATCTGATCGACATCCATGCGCAAGTTGTAAAGCACGGCCGCACGCTGGCCTTCATCGACGCTCGCGCGCAGGCGGGGGACCGCCTGCTCGCCACCGCGCGGGTCACGAAATCGCTTACCCGCGCCTGATTTCTGCCGTTCCGTTCATGCAGGGCTGCGCGTTTCGTGCTAGGCTTCGTCCATGATCCGCACGTTCGTCATCACACTCCTCGCAGGCGCGGCCCTTTCCGCACCCGCATTGGCGCAAGAATTCGAACCGCCCCGCTTCGAGGGGCTTGAGCAGCAGCTCCGCAATCTCGACCAGAGCCAGTACGACCGTCTCGAAACCGAACGCCAGCGCAACCGCGACAGCGCCATTGCCGGGCGGCCCGATTCACCCGCCTCGCGTGCGCTGCGTGATCTGGAGATCCAGCAGCGCCAGCAGGACTTCGTTCGCCGCTATGAGGAAGACCGCGCCCGTGAAGCGCGCGAACGCGAGATCGCGGCGGCCAACCTCTCCATGCGCCGCATCGCGCCGTCGAGCACGCTGGCGATCCGCGAGCCCGAACAACAGGGCCTGCCCGCGCCGCCCGCCGGAAAATACTACGCCCGCGTCAACGGACGTCTCGTGCTCGTCGACGCCACATCGGAACTGGTGACGGAGATCGTGACGCCCCGCCCGGCGGCGCGTCACGAAGATCCGTTCCGCTCGCGCCTGCCGCTCACGGGCGCGAATGACACACTGGCGCCGCAATCTCCGATAGTGTCTGTTCCCACTGCATCCGGAGGGGCCCGTGATCCGCACAACGCTGACCTTCAGTCTCATGGCTATCAGCTTGCTTGCCTTCCCGGCGGCGGCCCAAACCCCAACGCCACCAACCCCGTCGCCGCCAGCGCATGTCCAGGCGCCAGACGAGGCGGAGGCTGAGGCCCCCGGAAGCCAGACCACGCTCAGCAAACCATGCCCCGCCCAGCCGGGCCTCAGCTCGCCCGTCCTGCGCCTGTGCCCGCAGACGCGCGAGGAGGCGCAGCGTGCTCCTGGCCTGCAACGCGAACCGGCGCGTCCCGGCGAGGGCCGCCTCATCCCGCTGGTTCCCGGCGCCGGCCGCTAAGGGCGCTGACCGGATCACGGCTGCCGTGATCCCCTTGCGAAACCGTCCGGCCGTCCCCACTCTCCTTCTCAGTGTCAATGCAGCGAAAGGAGGTGATCCAATGTCAGTCACGATCAACCGGGGCTTCGCCCTGCCGGCGGGTCTGGTGTCCGGAGCAGCCTCCGGCGCCAGTCTCTAGGCCTGGCTGAAAGCCAACGGGGCGAGCCCCGGTAATCTGACGGAAAGGGCCGCTGGCGAAACCGCCGCGGCCCTTTTTGTATTCCGGAGTTTGGATGGGTCTCAGCGGCAGGTGGTGCGGGCGGTCGGGCTCGAACCGACACTCCTTGCGGAACCAGATTTTGAGTCTGGCGCGTCTACCAGTTTCGCCACGCCCGCGCACAACCAAGCCTGAAAGGCCGGCAGAGCGTGGGTGTTAGCCTAAACGCAGGTGAAGGCAAAGGGCGGCGAAGCTGGTATCGGGAGGCTCAGACCGCGATCCCGCTCTGGGTCAGCGCCTGGACGGTCAGGACCGCGCCCACGATCAGGGAGATCAGGATGTTCACCGAATGCGGCGCGGCGCGCAGCGAAACGGCTTGAATCTGGCGGAGGGTGCGCATCGGCGGCATCCATGATGGGGCGAAGGTTCATCCCCCGCCTGCGTGCATCATCGCTGGCGATCGCAAATTTCCGGTTCACGGAATGCAGAAATTTCATGCGAAATTGCATCGAATGCGAGCAAGCCGCGCCATCAAGGCGCCGCTCTTGCAGCCCACGAATGCATCCGCCCCCGGGGAACAGCACTGTTAACCAGAGGACCGGCCAAATCTGCCTATAGAGGGCGGCCGTCTGGAGCGGCCGCCGATCTTCACGTCTGACCTTACGAACGGGACCCGCCGGCATGAGCGAATGGATTATCGAGATCGTGACCGAGTGGGGCTATGCTGGCCTCTTCTTCCTGATGGTGCTGGAAAACGTCTTCCCGCCGATCCCGTCGGAACTCATCATGCCCTTCGCCGGCTACGCCGCCGCGAATGGCCAGCTTGATCCCTGGGCCGTGATGGCCTCTGGCGTCGCCGGTTCGCTGGTCGGCACCTCGGTCTGGTATTTCGCCGCCCGCGCGCTGGGGATGGAGCGCTTCCGCAAGCTCTGCAACTGGTTCGGCCGCATCGCCACGGTGAACGAGCGCGACATCGACACCGCCGTCCACTGGTTCGACCGCTATGGAATCTGGGCCGTTCTCGGCGGCCGTCTCATCCCGGCGATCCGCACGCTGATTTCGGTACCGGCTGGTCTCGCCGCCATGCCGTTCTGGCTCTTCCTGCTGGTTTCCACGATCGGCACCGCGCTCTGGACCGGCATCCTGACGCTCTCCGGCTATGTCCTGCACGAGCACTACGAGAAAGTTGAAGCCTGGGTCGATCCGGTTTCCACCGCTGTCGTGGTCATCGTGGTCGTGATTTACATCTTCCGCTTCATCACCTGGAAGCCGATCCGCGACATCGGCCCCACCGCCAAGGCCGAACCGGAAGCCTGACCGCCGCGACAACGCCGCCAACGCAAGTGCAGCAAAAACGCCGGATTGCCGTTTGGTCGCATTGTCGCCCCCAACCGCGCCGATAACCTCCGGCGCATGGGGAATATGCCGCTCGACAAGGCCAGATGGCCGTTTATCGCGCTGCTTGCCAGCGCAGCGATGCTGGCGGCGGCTCACGCGTTTGAACGCTTCATGCTGCTGGCGCCTTGCCCCCTCTGTTACAACCAGCGGCAGGTCTATTGGGTCGCCGGAGCGCTCGCGCTCGTGGCGGTCATGCTGAACTGGCGTGGCGCGCCGCCGAAGGCCGCTTCCATTCTTTGCGTGCTTCTGGCGCTGGTCTTCCTCACCGGCTTCGGCATCGCCTCCTATCACTCGCTGGTCGAGTGGGGCGTTCTCCCCGCGCCGGCCACCTGCGCGGCTGGCGACATCCGCATCAGCGGCAATCTGTGGGAGCAGCTCAACAAGCCGATGGCCGTGCCCTCGTGCGACAAGGCGCTCTGGCATTTCGCCGGTCTGTCGATGGCCGCGTGGAATGCGATCATCTCCCTCGCCCTCGCCATCGGCAGTCTCTTCTGCGCCCTCCGCAACGGCCGTTCGATGACCGACACGGCCAACGAACCCGGCGAGACACCCGTATCATGAACGATCAAGCGTCCCCCCTCCCGAAAGACCGCCGCGCCGAAATTCTGCGCGTGGATCACGCCGGCGAATACGGCGCGGTCGCGATCTATCGCGGACAACTCGCCGTCTTCCGCCGCAAGCCGGGCGCCGAACGCATCACCGGCCAGCTTGAGCACATGGCGGAGCAGGAACAGGAACACCTCGACGCTTTCGACAAGCTGCTGGCGCAGAACCGCGTGCGCCCCACGGCTCTCTCGCCCGTCTGGAACGCCGCCGGCTTCGCGCTGGGCGCCGCCACCGCCCTGCTGGGCGAGAAGGCCGCGCACGCCTGCACCGAAGCGGTCGAAAGCGTGATCGAAGAACACTATGGCGACCAGGTCGACGAGTTGGAGAAAGCCGGTGAGAAGGACCTCGCCGCGACCATGTCGAAATTCCGCGAGGAGGAAGTCGCCCACAAGGAACTGGCGACAGCCGAGGGCGCGCACCAGGCGCCCGCCTATCCCCTGCTGTCCGCGCTGATCCGCACCGGCTGCCGCCTCGCCATCCGCATCAGCGAGAAAGTCTGACTGCCTCTGGCGCGCCCGCGTCCGTCATGAACCAGCGGTCGAGGAAAGCCAGCATCTCGTCCCAATCCGCCTTGCGCACGCCATGGCCGCCGCTGCGAATGAACCAGTCGAGTTCCGTGCGCTGCGTGCCCGCCCGCATACTGGCTTGCGACAGCCCCGCCACGCCGAACAGCTTGTAAACCGGATCGGCGCCCAGCGCGGCGCGGAACGATCCGTTGGGGTCGGACCACACGTCCTTCCAGCCATTGCCCAGCAGCACCGGACGCGGCGCCACCAGCGCCAGCAACTGGTGCTGATCCACCGGTATATCAACCTCGCGATCCGCATAGGCGGCATAGGCCGGCGCGAACCAGTGCGGATAGCTCTCCGTGATCTCTTTCACCGTCTCGCCCGCATAGGCGCGCGTCAGCGTCGCGCCGCCCTTGCCGGCCTGGATCGGCATCAGCGCCTCGATCCGCTCATCGAGCGCGGCGGCGAGCAGCGCTGACTTGCCATGCCGCGAATGCCCCCAGATCGCCGTGCGCGCCGGATCGATGCGCTCATCCAGCTCCAGCACGTCCAGCGACCAGCCATAGGCCGCGGCCCAGACCGCCACCACGCCCTCGGGCGCGCGGTCCGGCGGCAACAACTTCGCGAACCGCGCCAGATCGGCCCGCGCCCGCTCCGCGCTGTCGGCGGCGAAAGAGCCGGGGAACAGCGTGGCGTAGGCATACCCCCGCGACAGGATTTCCGCGTTCGGCCCCTCGACGATGTATTTCCCGAAGATCAGCCGGATCAGCCGGGCGCTCATCCCGCTGTTCATGCAGCCGCCGCCGGACAGCGCTTCCGTCCCCATCGTTCCGGCATTGCCGCAGAAGTTCGCATTCAACAGCAGCGGAACCGGCCTCTCCGGCGCCGCGTCCTTCGGCACGGCCAGCGCGATGCGGAAGGTGACGGCGTCCGCCCCCTCGCCCACGCGCACATTGATCTCTTCGAGCACGCCAACGCCGCCCGCATAATGCTCGTCGACAACACGGCGCGCGATTTCAACGCCGTCGAGTTCGACAGGCGCCGGACCATAAACATGATCCTCGAACGCCTTGAGCAGCAGCGGCGCCCGGCGCGTTGTCCACTCCTCGGCGGTGGTCACAGCGGGATCGCCCTCAAACGCCGCCAGCACCTCCGGCGTCGCATGATCCTCTGGCGCAAAGCTCGTGCTTGCGGTGTTGAGCCCCAGCCGGGTGCAACCGGATACGGCCAGCGCCGCCGCAGACGCGATCAGGACTGATCCCGCGGTTCGCAGAAGTCCCCGCATCCCCGGTCCCGCCCCCGCTTATTCCGCCGCTGTCAACGTGCCCCGCAGCGCAGCCGCGCGTGTTTCCACCGCCTCGACGATCTGGTCGATCATCTCGGCGTTGGAGACCTTGTGATGCGGACGGCCGGACACATACATCATGCCCGCATCCTTGCCGCCGCCGGTAAAGCCGAGGTCCGTCATCGACGCCTCGCCCGGTCCGTTCACGACACAGCCGATGATCGACAGCGAGATCGGCTCGGAGATATGCGCCAATCGCTTCTCCAGCAGCTCCACCGTCGAGATCACGTCAAAGCCCTGCCGGGCGCAGGACGGGCACGCGATGATGTTCACGCCGCGCGTCCGCAGGCCCAGCGACTTCAGGATATCGTACCCTGCCTTGATCTCTTCCACGGGATCAGCCGACAGCGAGACGCGGATCGTGTCGCCGATGCCGGCCCACAGCAGGCCGCCAATGCCGATGGCCGACTTGATCGTGCCGCTGCGCAGCCCGCCCGCCTCGGTGACGCCAAGGTGCAACGGCGCATCGGTCGCTTCGGCGAGTTGCTGATAGGCGGCCGACGTCATGAAGACGTCCGACGCCTTCACGGAAATCTTGTATTCGCGGAAGTCGTGGTCTTCGAGAATGCGCGCATGATCGAGCGCGCTTTCCACCATCGCCTCGGGACACGGCTCGCCATATTTTTCCAGCAGGTGCCGTTCCAGACTGCCGCCGTTCACGCCAATGCGGATCGAGCAGCCATGATCTTTCGCGGCCTGCACGACTTCCTTCACCCGCGCGGGCGATCCGATATTGCCCGGATTGATCCGCAGCACCGCGGCGCCCGCCTTGGCCGCCTCGATCCCGCGCTTGTAGTGGAAGTGGATGTCCGCGACGATCGGAACCTGCGCGGCCTTCACGATGGCCGGCATGGCGGCGGTGGAATCCTCGTCCGGGCACGACACGCGCACAATGTCCGCCCCGGCCTCTTCCAGCTGACGGATCTGGCCGATGGTCGCATTCGCGTCCGAGGTCGGCGTATTGGTCATCGACTGGACGAGAATCGGCGCGTCCCCGCCCACGAACAGGTTACCGACGCGGATCTTGCGCGATGGCCGCCGCTGAATGGCGCGCCAGGGCCGGATGGAATGAATATCGCCGCTCATGACCAGAGCTCCGTCAACGCCAGCAGGATGTGGCCCGGCTTGGCGCCAAGGTAAAGGTGGCGAGATGCGCGCAGGCTGCTGACTGCGCCCGAAACCCTAGTTTTCGGGATAGGCCAGGTTCGCCGGATCGCTCGGAGCCGGCGGCGGAGCGATTTCCTGCGTCGCCGCGGGGGCCGGAGCGGGAGCGGGCTCAGCCGCGGCAACCGGCGGAGGAGCCGGATTCTGGGCGCGCGGACGCGGCGCGGGCGTCTGGACGCGGGGAGGCGGGGCCGCAGGCGCAGGCTCCAGCGCGTTGGCTTCGTTGGCCGAGGGCCGCACAACCGGCGGGGGAACCGCTTCAACAGGCCGTGGCAGCGGCGTCCGGCGGGCGGCGGTGTCCACGCTCTGAGCGTAAACCGTCCCGCCTTCGGTCGCCAGCAAGCCGAGCGAATCGTCGCCCAGACGCCATTCGAAAGCCGAGCCGTCTTCCGTTGTCACCGTCCAGCCCGCGCCGACGCGCGGCGTGTAGCTCTCGCCCGGCGACAGGAAGCGCGCCAGGAATTTGGTGCCGTCCGCGCCGCGAACCTCGATCCGGGCGCGCTTGACCGCCACCAGGCGCAGCGCCGGGCCTGCCGGAACAACCCCCTCGTTGGGATTTGCGCCCATTGATGCTGTTGGGGACGAGGATTGCGGACCGGACCCGCCGGAATTGAATACGAACACGCCCACAGCCCCTACGGCCAGGGCGACCACCAGCAAGCCCAGCACCGGCGCCGCCACCGGCAGCTTGCGGGTAATCACCGGCGGGGCGATTTCCTGCTTTTCCGGATCGGACAGGATGGCCGCTTCGTTCAGATAGCGGCTCAGAATCTCGTCCGGGTCCAGCTTCAGGTGGCGCGCATAGTTGCGGATATAACCCTTCGCATAGACCGGCGCGCCGAGCATGCCCGGCGTCATGTCCTCGATCGCGCGAAGATGGCTGAGATGGATGCGGGTGTCGCGAGCGACGGCTTCAAGCGTCAGGCCCTGATCCTCACGGGCGGCGCGCATGATCGCGCCAATGCGGCGGCCCTGATTCTGGTCGTTGTCGGTCACGACGCGCAGGAAGGGCGCGCCACGCCGCGCGCCGCGCACGTCGCCTTCGGCCGATACGGTTTCATCAGCCTGCTCGCGAACTGGAGCGCTTGCCTGCGCCGTTGCGTCAGGCGTGTCCTCGGAAGGAGGAACCGGATTCGTCTCGTCTTTAGCCACGCCGCTCATTACACTGCTCGAAACGGAAGGCCTTGCCCCGAGGGACATACCGTTCCGTCTTTACGCCCACCCGGCCTAACAGAAGATTACCACATCTAGACTGCCGCCCCCTCTGAAACAACCTACATGTTCAGGCCGAACTCAGTGGCGATACTTAACAGTTCGTTACGTATCGGCTGTGATCCGTGATCGATGACATGCTCGATACGGGGCGTAAGAACCGAAATATCGGCCGACCGCAGCAGCAGTTTGATCGGAGCGATGCGGGCCGCCTGCATCGACAGGCGGCGATAGCCCAGCCCGGCCAGCGTCAACGCCTCCAGCGGCCGCCCGGCCGCCTCGCCGCAGATCGTGATCGGCAACTCCGCCTCGTCCGCCCGCTGCCGCATGCCCTGGAGCAGCCTCAACGCCGGGCGGCTGAGAATGTCATAGCGGCTGGTGACCCGGGCGTTGTCCCGGTCCGCCGCGAAGAAGAACTGCATCAGGTCGTTGGTGCCGACGGACAGGAAATCCGCCTTGCCCTTCAACCGGTCGATGGAAAACGCCAGCGACGGGGTTTCCACCATCGCGCCCACCAGCAGCTTGTCCGGCAGATCGCGGCCGAACTTCACCGCCCAGTCCAGTTCCTCGTTCAGGAGAGCGCGCGCCGCGTCGAACTCCTCGACGGTCGCAACCATCGGGAACATCACCCGCAACGTCCGGCGCCGCGACGCACGGATCAGCGCACGTAGCTGACGACGGAAGAAATAAGGATGGTCCAGCGCCATGCGCAGCGCGCGCCAGCCCAGCGCCGGGTTCTCCTCACGCTCGCGGCGCCCCATGAACGGCGCGACCTTGTCGCCGCCCAAATCGATGGTCCGGAACACCACCGGGCTGCGCCCCGCCCTGTCCATCACCGACTTGTAGAAGCTCGACTGCTCATCCAGCCCCGGCATCGTTTCCGACGCCATGAACTGGAACTCCGTACGGAACAGACCGACGCCCTTGGCTCCCACCTTGTCGAGATGATCGAGGTCGAACGACAGGCCCGCATTGATGAACAGGTCAAACTCGACGCCGTCCTGCGTTACCGCGGGTTGATCGCGCAACTGCGCCAGCGCAGCCAGCTTCTCGCCCGACAGCGCGATGCGCGCCTGATAGTTCGCCACCAGATCGGGATCGGGACGGATATGCACGTGTCCCGCATCGGCGTCGACGATCACCTGATCGCCTTCCTCGGCGCGTGTCACCAGACCGCTCAGCGCGCCGATCGCCGGAACGCCCAGCGCCCGCGCGACGATGGCCGCGTGCGATCCCGCGCCCGCCTCTTCCAGCAACACAGCCGCAAGCCCGCTCTCGCGATATTCCAGCAGCTCCGCCGGACCCAGCCGGCTGGCGACCAGCACCGCCCCCGGAGGCGCCGTGCGGCCATTGCCGTCATCGCCGGCAAGCTGGCGCAACAGCCGGTTCTCAAGGTCTTCCAGATCGTGCAGCCGCTCACGCAACAGGCTGTCGCGCGCGCTTTCCAGACGCGCCCGGTGCTCGCGGCGCACGCGATCCACGGCGGCCTCGGCGGAAAGGCCCGTGCGCACCGCCTCCATCAGCCGCGCCTCCCACGACGGATCGTGAGCGAACAGACGATAGGTCTCCAGCACGTCGCGGCTTTCACCGAACAGCACAGGCCCGGCGCGCGTCAGCATGGCGTCGATGGAGTTGCGCAGCGCCTCCAGCGCATCGTTCAACCGGCTCTCTTCCAACTCGGGATCAACAGCGAACAGGCGGGCGGGCGGCACGACCGGGTCATAAAGATGCACCGGCCCGATCGCGAGACCTTCGTTCAGCGTCCTGCCCTTGATGTCCGCCGGCCGCGTCTGACGCAGGCCGGCGCTCAACAGATCGGCGGCGACCGCAACCAGCTCCGCCAGCACCATGGCGATGGTCTGCAACGCCTCGACTTCCTCGTCGTCATAGGCGCGCTCGGTCCGGTTCTGCACGACCAGCACGCCGAGCACCCGCCCCCCGCGCAGGATCGGCACACCGAGGAAGGAGTGGAACGGATCTTCGCCTGTTTCCGGACGGTAGGAGAAACGCGGATGCGAAAAGGCGTCGCGCAGGCGCAGCGGCCGCGCCGTCGCCGACACCAGACCGACCAGACCTTCATTCTCCGCCAGACGCGTGCGGCCGACGGCTTCTTTCCGCAGGCCCTGCGTCGCCATCAGGACAAGCGCCTTGTCCTCGCCCGACAGGTAGATCGAGCACACGTCGGCGACCATGGTGTTGCCGACCAGCTGGACCACCTGGTCGAGACGCTGGGGATTTTCCTTCTGGCTGGCCATCAACTGGCGCAGGCGGCTGAGCAGCAGGCGCGCTCCACCGGCGGCCGGCGGCCGTGTCGGCGGCGTCTTGTCCCCTGGTCTGCCGCGATCGCTCACACCGCCTCCTGGCGATAGCGCCTCCGGGCGACCCTTCCGGCTCCCGGACCTACAGATGACCGCCTTCGCTGTGGCAAGGCAACAGGTCCGCGCCTACATGGGCGCGGATCGCCCTACTCCGAATCCAGGCCATAGGCGGTATGCAGCGCCCGCACGGCCAGTTCGGTATAGGAGGCGTCGATCAGGACCGAAATCTTGATCTCCGATGTCGAAATCACCTCGATATTGATGCCTTTCGCGGCCAGCGCCTCGAACATCGTCTTGGCGACGCCGGCATGGCTGCGCATGCCGACGCCGATCACCGATACCTTGGCGACGTCGCGGGCGACCTGAAGTTCCTGATAGCCGATCTTCTCACGGACTTTTTCGAGAACCTGGCCGACATGGGCCGCGTCACGATCCGGCGCCGTGAACACGATGTTCTGCCGGCCCGCGGACTTCGCGGTCGCCTGCACGATCATGTCGACATTCACGCCAGCATCGGCCAGCGCGCCGAAGATGATGGCCGCGACGCCCGGATGATCGTCCACGCCGATCAGGGTGAACTTGGCCTCGTCCCGCGAATAGGCGACGCCGCTGACAACCTGCTTTTCCACGATCTGATCCTCATCGCAAACAAATGTGCCCGTGTTGGGCGAAGGGACGGCGCCCTCGAAGCTCGACAGCACGCGCACCGGCACGCGGTGGTTCATCGCCAGCTCGACGGAACGGGTTTGCAGAACCTTCGCGCCGAGCGAAGCGAACTCCAGCATCTCCTCATACGAAATCTTGTCGAGGCGGCGCGCCTTCGGAACGATGCGCGGGTCCGTGGTATAGACCCCGTCCACGTCCGTATAGATATCGCACAGGTCCGCCTTCAGACCCGCAGCCACGGCGACAGCGCTGGTGTCGGAGCCGCCGCGGCCCAGCGTCGAAACGCGGCCATTGCGGTCAACGCCCTGGAAGCCGGCCACGACCGCGATCTCGCCGCCGTCCACCGCCTTCACAAACGCATCGCCGTCAAAGCCCACGATGCGCGCCTTGCTGTGCGCGTCGTCCGTGCGCATGGCGAGCTGCCAGCCCAGCCACGACCGCGCCCGCAGGCCTTTCCTGCGCAGGGCGAGCGCCAGCAGGCCGCACGTCACCTGTTCGCCGGAGGCGACGACGACATCGTACTCCTCGTCATAATCCTTGCCCTGCATTTTATCGCCGGCGGCGCCGCGCGCCCACTCGACGAGCTGGTTGGTCGTGCCCGACATCGCGGAAACGACAACGGCGACCTTGCCGGATTCCTTGTAGCGCGCCGCCACGATGTCCGCGACATGCGCAATCCGCTCCAGATTGGCGACCGATGTTCCACCGAATTTCAGCACAAGCCGCGACATGGGATGTGGCCGAAGCCCCCTGTATGAAAAACGCCAATAACCAGCGGCCGCGCCCCTGGCCGGAGGTCCCGGATTGACCTCCGCTTCCGGGCGGACAACAAACTCCGGAACGCGGCAAGGACTGGCGCATCCGCGTGTCCGTTACCACGTACAGACCGAGCGGCCTGACCGGCAGAGGCAATAAGCAAAGAATCGCCATGGGCAAGACCCTTCTTTACGACAAGAGCATTCCCGAGGCGCCCAGCGTCGATCCGGCTGAAATCGAGAAATTCCGGGCCATGGCGGCCGACTGGTGGTCCCCGGCCGGTAAATTCGCCCCCCTGCACAAGTTCAACCCGGTGCGCCTTGCCTTCATCCGGGACCGCGCGACCCGGCATTTCGGACTTGATGACGCATCCAGACGGCCTCTGGAGGGCCTGCGCATCCTCGACGCGGGCTGCGGCGGGGGGCTGGTGTCCGAGCCGCTGGCCCGGCTGGGCGCGTCCGTGACCGGCATCGACGCCGGCGACGCCAACATCAAGGCCGCCATGCTCCACGCCGAAAGCCACGGGGTGGAGGTGGATTACCGCCTCGGCGCGGTGGAGGGCCTGATCGCCTCCGGGACCGAGCCCTACGACATCGTCCTGTCGCTGGAAGTGGTGGAGCACGTCGCCGACCCCGCCCGCTTCCTCGCCGACTGCGCCGCCCTGGTGAAGCCGGGCGGGTTGATGATCATGGCCACGCTGAACCGCACCGCGCGCGCCTTCGCCCTCGCCATCGTCGGCGCCGAGCACATCCTGCGCTGGCTGCCGCCCGGAACGCACGAATGGTCGAAATTCGTGACCCCGGAAGAAGCCCGCGCCGCCATCGCCGGGGCAGGCCTCGCCGCCGATCCGGCCATCGGCGTTTCCTACTCGCCCCTCTCCGGCAAATGGTCCCTCACCGGCGATACCGGCGTGAACTACATGATCGTCGCCACCCGCCCCAAAGGCGCAACCTGATGACCGCACCCGCCACGACGCCCGAAGACGTGCTGGACTTCTGGTTCGGCACGGACGGGCGGACGTTCGATGAACAGGTGCAATACTGGTTCGCCGGCAAACCCGGAACCGACCAGCTCATCGCCGGTCGCTTCGCCGCCCTGCTCGACCGCCTGAGCGCTGGCGAAGCGCGAGAATGGGCGCAGCGCGGCCCGCGCGAACGCCTCGCCGCCGTGATCGTCCTCGACCAGTTCAGCCGCAACATCCACCGCGGCAGCCCGCGCGCTTTCGAGGCCGACGCTCTCGCCCGCGATCTCACCAAAGCCGCGCTGGCCAGCGGCGAAGACCGCCAACTGTCCCTCGTCGAACGCTGGTTCCTCTACATGCCGCTGGAACACTCCGAGGATCTCGCCGATCAGGACCTGTCCGTCAGTCTGTTCCACGCCCTCGCGCAGGCCGCGCCCGCCGAAACGCGCAAGACGTTCGACAACGCCTACGATTACGCCGTGCGCCACGCCGACGTGATCCGCCAGTTCGGCCGCTTCCCCCACCGCGACAAAATCCTGGGCCGCCAGACCTCACCGGAAGAGCAGGTCTGGCTGGATAAAAACGGCGGCTTCTGACGGGCCGTTTCTGGAGGCCGGTTGACATATATTTCTATATTTGTAGAAATATTGTCGATTGAGAAAACAAAAGGGATGCCCGCCATGGCCCAACACCCCGCTGTCGTCCCCGCCGCCTTCTATCGCGATCCCCGCGCCGCCATCGCCTTCCTCCAGAAAGCCTTCGGCTTCGACCTCTCCATGCTGATCGAGGACGAGACGGGCGCCCTGGTCCACAGCCAGCTCAGCTTCCGCGACGGCCTCATCATGGTGGGAACGGAGTGGTCGGAGAAACACCAGAGCCCCGCCAGCCTCGACGGCCGCAACACCCAGACCACCCACCTCTACCTGTCCGGTAGCGTAGATGAACACTGCGAAGCCGCCCGCGCCGCAGGCGCCGTGATCCTCGCCGAACCCGAAACGCAATTCTATGGCGACCGCACCTATCGCGCCGCCGATCCCGAGGGCCACATCTGGACCTTCTCCCAGCCCGTCGAAACCATCGCCCCGGCAGAGTGGGACAAGACCACCGGCCTGCGCACCTGGACCCGCGAGGGATGACCCTCCAGCCGCATGACCGCCGCCGTCGATCTCCTCCTCTCCGCCCTCGCCGATCCGCAACGCCGCCGCGCCGTGGAGTTGCTGAGCGAAGCGCCGCGCCGCGCCGGAGAACTCGCGGACCTGCTCCACCTCCCCGCCCCCGCGATGAGCCGCCATCTGCGCGCGCTGCGTGAAGCCGGACTGCTCAGCGAAGCCCACGCCGAAGGCGACCACCGCGTCCGCATCTACAGCCTGCGCGCCGAGCGGCTGAACGACCTGAAAGACTGGCTCGCCCGCGCCGAACAGGGATGGAGCGACCAGCTCGCCGCCTTCAAACGCCACGTCGAGAACGGCGCATGACATCGCGCGTCGTCGTCTCCACCCGCGTCGCCGCATCGCCCCAGCGCGCCTTCGACGTCTTCACGCGCGAGATCAGCCTGGGGTGGCGGCACAACGATCTCCTGCTCCTCACGCCGCGCAGTCCCGGCGTGATCTCGTTCGAGCCGCCTGGCGAAGACGGCGTGCGGCGGCTGATCGAAACGCTGCCCAACGGCAAGGTGTTCGAGATCGGCAAGGTGAGCGTGTGGGCGCCGGGCGAGCGCCTCGTCGTCGGCTGGCGCCAGGCTGCTTTCGGCCCGGAACACAGCACAGAGGTCGACGTGACGTTCGAGCCCGCCGGCGACGGCGCCCGCGTCACCGTCGAACATCGCGGCTGGGACACCGTCCCGCAGGAACACGCCGCCCGCCACGGCTTCCCGCTGCCGAACTTCCTGCAACATCAAGGGGCGCAATGGCGCACAGGGCTTGTGCGAATGTCGGATATCATCGCAGGACCAAACCCTTCCGCCATACCATAGCGGGCGCTGGCCGCCGCCTTCACGGCGACACGGCCCGGAAAAACCAACGCCCCGCGCGATCGCTCGCACGGGGCGCCCTTTTCAATGCGCGCGCTATCAAGGCTCGCGCTATCAGGCCGCCTTGCGGCCCTTGATGAAGCCGAAGATGGCGCCAAGCACGCCGCCGCCAACGCCGCCTTCGAGCAGGTTCTGAAGATGACCCATCATCGCGTTGGTGTCGCCGCCGAGCAGATTGCCGATACCGGCCGCCTCCGCGCCATAACCCGCGCCGACGCCGCCAACGACGCCCGCGATGATGTTGCCGATTGTCCCGAATCCCTTACCGCCCAGAAGGCCGGCAATGAGCGGCGCGAGAACCGCGCCTCCCACCCCGTTCAGGATATAGGGCAGGTATTGAGCTAGCTGGTCCATGGAGTCTCCCTCGTTGCGCCATGGACCGCAGGTTCACCCCACTGGCCCGGCTAAACGAGGCTAGACTCCGTTGCCCGCCCAAGTCCATTTGCCGTGAAGGTTAGATTTGCTTGACCTTTGCGGCGGCTTCATCGTGTTGTCGCAGGGAAACCCGGAGCTTTTCGATGCCGGCCCCAGAAGGCGCGCGAGCGGGCGCGCGCGGTCCGCCCCGCCCCGCCCTCTTTCTCGATCGCGACGGCGTGCTGAACGTCGATCGCGGCTATGTCAGCCGCATCGAGGATTTTGAGTGGATCGACGGCGCGGCGGCGGCCATCGCCGCCTTCAACACGCGCGGCTGGTGGGTGTTCGTGGTGACGAACCAGACAGGCATCGCGCACGGCCTCTATACCGAAGACGACATGGAGACGCTGCACGCCTGGATGAACGCGCAGCTCGCGGATCAGGGCGCGCGCATCGATCGCATCTACCACTGCCCCTTCCACGCCGAGGGTTCAGTCGAGCGCTATCGCCGCGACAGCTACGACCGCAAGCCAAGGCCCGGCATGCTCATCCAGGCGATGACGGATTTCCCGGTGATCCGCGAACAGTCGATCATGATCGGCGACAAGGACGCCGACATCGAAGCCGCCCGCGCCGCCGGCGTCCACGGCGTCCTCTTCTCCGGCGGCAACCTCGCCACCTTCGCCCGCTGGACCCTGGCCAGCCACGAAGAACGCTGAGCGGCATGCTCTTGCACGCCTGACGGAAGGGCCCGCCGAAGCACAGCGAAGACGGATGCGCCCCCCCGCCCTAACTCCTCTCCCGCAAAGCGGCGGGGGGGATCGCCGCCTCTTCGCGGCGAGACGGCGGGGGCCGCCGGCAGCCCGATCAACCGAAGGACAAGTCCGCACACCGCGAATTTTCTT
>CAZJZQ010000065.1:8271-19316 GCA_964550535.1 uncultured Rhizobium sp. | reverse complement strand
GGTGAGCGGCGATGGCGATGGCGTTCAGGCCCGACGAGCAGAAGCGGTTGACCGTGCCACCAGCAACGGTGACCGGCAGGTCGGCCCACAGGGCGGCCTGGCGGGCGATGTTGCCGCCGGTGGCGCCTTCGGGATTGGCGCAGCCGAGATACACGTCCTCGACTTCACCCGGCTCGATGCCGGCGCGCTGGACGGCGTGTTTGATCGCGTGACCGGCGAGCGAGGCGCCGTGCGTCAGGTTGAAGCCGCCACGGGCCGATTTCGCGAGCCCGGTACGGGCCGTCGACACAATCACCGCCTCACGCATGCATAGTCCTCCGAACGTTTGCGTAAACTCTTCGCCAGCGCACAATGGCTGACAGTTGAGGTACGTTAAGCGCCAGAAAACGCGGAAAGGCAACAGCTTGCGCCGGTCGGGCTGGTCATGCCCGCCGGCGCAAGAACCTTGCGGATAGGGGCGTCGAGGTTAGCCAGCCGGGTCTTCGTTCAGCGGCTCGGCGTTCTCAAGCGAGGCCAGTTGGGCCTGCACAAGGTCCTCGGTCGTGTAGTCGCCATCCTCGATCACTTCCGAAACTTCGGAGGGGAGGTCAGCGGAAGCCACTTCGATGCGCTCTTCGCCGGGAGCGGCTTCTTCTTCAGCTTCGGCGGTCTCGGCCGGCTGTTCTGATTCCTCGACCAGCTTTTCGGTATCGATGGCGCCAAGCACCTGGGAGGGCTCAATGCCCTGCACGACCACGCCCGGCTCTTGCGGAGCCTCGGTCACCACGCCTTCGGCCGGCGGTTGCGCGGCGACCTGGGCGACTGCGGGAGCAAACGAAAGCGCCGCAACAGCGGCGGCGGACAGAAGCAGCGGTTTCATGTTCAAGCCTTCCTGAATTCTCAAACCCATCTGAAAAAGCGACAAGCCCGCTGTTCGTTCCCGACTGTTGCAGTGTTGTAAGGTTTCTTGCTCCACTGCCTGCTTGCATCCCGGAAGGCGTGTCATCCAATAGGGGTGTGAACCGGAGAAAATCGTTATGCGGGGCGATATCCTGCGATTCAGATCCCATCCGGTTCCGTCATCCGCCGAAGCGCAGGAGCGGAAGGCCGGCTATCGGCAGGAGGTCCCTATCGACGCCGGGGGCGCCCTGAACGCCGAGCGGTGCATCGACGCGCGTTCGCTCGGCTTTGCGGGCGCCAATCACTATGACTGCGAGTTCAACCCTCCCTATCACCACCGCATTCCGGGAGCGATCGCGGGTCTTTATGTGCGCCGATCGGTTGCAACGAAGTTGCGCGAGATCAACGCGGCCCTTTCTGTGATCGGGCTGGAGGTCTATCTGTTCGACGCGTGGCGGCCGCAAGCGGTGCAGCGCTATTTCCATGATGAATGGTTCCCCGAATGGCTTTCCGGCCGCAGGCCCGGTCTTGCGGGTGCTGCGCTGCAAGAAGAGGTCGAGAAATACTGGGCGAAGCCGAGTGACGGTCCCGGCTCGCCATCGCCCCACTCAACCGGAGGCGCCGTGGACCTGACCCTCATCCACGGCGGCACGCATCAGCCGCTCTATATGGGCGGCATATTCGACGATGTGACCTCGACCGCCTGGACGGATGCGCTGGAACAGTCAGAGCCCGCCTCGATGTCCGAGGAAGAAGCGCGCGCGAACCGGCGGCTGCTTTACTGGGTCATGACGGAGGCTGGTTTCGCCAATAATCCCACCGAATGGTGGCATTTTTCGTGGGGCGACCAGATGTGGGCGAAGCTGAACGGCCAGCCTGTCGCGCTCTATGGCGGCTGCGATCCGGTGGGGCAGGGCGGGCTTTAAGGCCTCGGCAACCATAGGCGGGCACATTGGCTCCAGACCCAATTGCGGAGTGGGCATGCTGTCTGAACTGGTCAAACACATCTCGACGCTTACCGGCTTGCCGCAGAAGACTGCGCGGGCTGCGCTGGGCATCGTGCTCAACGCTGCGGAGCGTCAGGGTTCGCGCGTGAGCGCCGATATCTATGAGAGAATTCCCGGCGCCAGAACGCTGGCGGCCAGCATGGGCGCGCACGTCGGCGCCGCGACCGGCGTTGTCGCCCGCCTTATCGAACAAACCCCGGGCGGGCGCCGTCAGGTGGCCGATGAAATGATCCGCAACCTGCAC
This sequence comes from uncultured Rhizobium sp., assembly GCA_964550535.1. Lineage (GTDB taxonomy): Bacteria > Pseudomonadota > Alphaproteobacteria > Caulobacterales > Hyphomonadaceae > UBA7672. The sequence continues at coordinate 17,186 of CAZJZQ010000065.1, read as the reverse complement.
AAGGAAGGGTTGGGGAATAGCGAGATTGGCGCGCTGTTGCCGGCTATTGGCGCTTTCGCGGATCCCGCGTTTGTCGTGTCGAGAGCCGGTCCCGCGGGCGATGTGTTCAGCGGCTTCACTTATGGAGCCGCCCGCGCCGCGTAGCCGCGCGAGAGTTGCGTAGAGTGTGTAGCGTATGAAAACGGGCGGTCTCACAGATCGCCCGTTTTCTTTTGTTCTGCTACTGCTGCGGCGCTTCACCACAGTGTGATGCTGCGCCCCTTAAAAAAATCCCCGTCCACACCATTTGCTTGGAACCGGCAGAGTGTAGTGGCGTTCTGCTGGTGATCTTCCCGGTGCTGGTGACCTTATCCGTCCCCCCCGACCCCCCGAGGTCGCCCGCCGGGAAGATGCCATTCCGGCTGGCCGCTTCGAGCGGCCGGCCGGTCTGGTTTATTGCTTCGCGCTTCGTTCCTCACATGATCGAGTTTCTGTCCGCAAAGCGCTTGCGGCCGAAACGCTTTCGCCATTCCGCTTCTCACTCTACAGCAATCGCCAGGGTTGGCCGGGAGAGGTGAAGAGCGATGCAGCAAGCCCCGGAAGTCGTCGCGACTGTTTCCGCCGCCGGACTGGGCGGTCCCGGCCGCGCCAATCCGCAACCCTGTGCGGCTGTTGCGCTCCGGCTGTTGAGCGAGGCCGCCGGGCCCGAATATCTGCTCAATGCCTTTTCTCTCGACATGGGGGCTGTCGAGATTGCCGGGGACACACAGCTGCGGATTGCCCTGAGCCACGACAAGCGCACCCGCTCCATAGCTTTCCTGTCCCTGACTGCTTTCGATGGCGAAAAAGCGGTGTTCGCGGCGCGGGGTGTTTTCAGCGCCAGTCGCTGAGCCAGTCGCTGGCGCCGTCCCGCCTCTAACGCCGCCGCCGGCTGGCGGAAGAAACAGCGTTCAAGGTTTGACCTCCGCGCGGTTTCGCGGTCCTTTCGGACGGGCGGGGTGGCGCGGACGGTCGATTGATCTATTACCTCTCCCCGGAAGAGCGGACGAATCGCGGGAAAGTCCTCGTGCGGACCTGCGCTCGCCTGCAATTTGTTGAGTGGCCTGTAGTTCGTGAGTGGCCCGAAGTTTGTGAGTGGCCCGAAGTTTGTGAGTGGCCCGAAGTTTGTGAGTGGAGGGTGACCGGTCATGCGCCGGTTCCGGGTGCAGCTAAAGGATGGGGAAGTCGCGGGGATCGCTTTTGGCGATCCCGTCCGGCCCGTTGAGGTGATGTTCCTCCACGCGACCGGTTTCAACGCGGTCACCTATCAGTCGATCCTCGCCCCGCTCGGCGGCCAGGCGCATTGCGCCGCCATCGATCTACGCGGGCACGGCCGGTCGACTCTTGTCGCCAATCCGCGCCGCATGCGGTCCTGGAACAAGTTCCGCGATGACGTGATCGCCGTGCTCGAACAGACATCGCCCAAGGGCGCGGTGCTGGGCGGGCATTCCATGGGGGCCACGGTCGCGCTGCTGGTCGCGGCGCGCAGGCCGGATCTGGTGCGCGGGCTGGTGCTGGTCGACCCGGTGCTGATGAAGCCTGCGGTCTATCGGTGGCTGAACACGCCGTTGCTCGGCATGTTCGGCGGCGGCAACGCCCTGTCCAAACAGGCTCTGCGCCGCCGCGCGGTTTTCACATCGCCGGGCGAAGCCGCCGAATTGCTGCGTGGACGCGGCGCCTTCAAGACTTGGCGCGAGCCCTTCCTCGACGATTACGTCATCGATGGCGTTCTGCGCATGGACAATGGCCAGTTCGCGCTGTCCTGCACGCCGCAATGGGAGTCAGCGGTATTCGCCGCGCATCGCATCCGCCCATGGAGCGCCATTCGCCGCCTGCGCAAGAAGCGCATTCCCATCATCGTGTTGCAGGCTGAACGCGAGTCCACCTCCCAGCCCGACACCGATGTTCGCATCCACAATGTCCGGCCCGACGCCGCAGTGACGCGCGTGCCTGGCGCCAGCCACTTCATTCCGATGGAGCGGCCCTATGTCGTGCGCGACGCGCTGAGGCTGTTGTTCGAGGCGACGGTCGAAGGCGCCTCCGCCATTGATTATGTCGGCGCCGTCCGCCGCACGATCGACGACAGCATCGGCATCATGGACTGAGACCCTATTATCGCCGGACGCATGGCGCCAGACGCATGGCGTCAGATGCTCAGCCCTTCCGGCGCGAGCTTCGCCAACGCTTCGAGATGTCCCGGCGGGGCGGGGATGACTTTCCGCGTATCGAGATTGAAGGTCACCGCTACGGCCTGGCTGGTGCACCATGCGTCGCCAGTGGCGGGGTCCATGATCCAGTGGAAGAAAGAGTGCATCTTTTCGCTGGCGGGGCCGCGCGCTGAACGCACGACAAACCTGTCTCCCGCCTGCGGCCAACGGCGATAGGCCAGCCGGTATTCGAGAACGGCGCCGCCGGTGCGGATCGTTTCGCCCCGCGCAGCCGCAATCTTCTCGACCTCTTCGCGCCAAGGCCCCAGCAGGTTGGACACGCTGTCCGACACGCGGCCAATGAAGAACTCCGGCAGCATCCGCCCGTGCAGGTCGCAATGATTGTGCGGTACTGCGCCGCCGCCGATCTGCGGCGCGCCGATGGCGTCAGCATCCGCCAGCGTCGCTGTCTCACGCGGCGCCAGCGTCATGTCGATGGATCGCGGGCCCAGCGCGGCGGGCGCTTCGGTCTTCAAGGCTTCCAGCCGTGCGCGCACTGGCGACGACCACGGGAAGGCCGCCCCGCTATCGACATCGACATGATCCACCCACGTCCGGAAGGTGGCGCAGGGCTGGCCCGAGATATGATCGAGCTGCTGATAGATCAGCATCGATGACTTAGTCACTTCGAGCACGCCCGCGCGCATGCCGAAGGGCGCGCCGGCGTGCGCCTCGCGGATGAAACGGATATGCTGGTCGCGCGGCCTCAGCGTGGATCGGGCGCGAGCGCGGAAGGCGTGCGGCATGTCGGCTTCACAGGCGAACACCGCCAGACCTTCCATCATCTTGGAGACGTAGAAGCGCACATTCATGTGCCCCATCTCGTCGCATTCCCACGTGTTGGGGCTGCCGCGGAAGACTTCGATCATGGGATTATCTCCGCGCGCTCAGGCGCACGCATTGCACAGGCCGCGGATCTCGATCACCGCGCTGCGCATCTTGAAATTCACGCTGGCGACTTCCTGTCCCAGCTTCCGCACGCTGTCATGGGCGTGCAGTTCGCCCGCCGTTCCGCACTTGTCGCAGATCAGGAAGACGGCGGCGTGGCCATGGTCCCAGTGCCCGCATGCGACGAAAGCGTTGAGGCTCTCGATCTTGTGGGCCAGTCCCATCTCCAGAAGAAAATCGAGCGAGCGATAGACCGACGGCGGTTTCGCCGCGCCGTCATCGCCCAGCTGGCTCAAAAGGTCGTAGGCTTTCGCCGGCCCGGGCGACTCCAGCAGCAGGCTCAGCACCTTCCTGCGGAGCGGTGTGAGGCGCCCGCCGCGTGACTCGCACAACGTCTCCGCCTGACGGAGCGAGTCCGTGAGGGTGTCGTGGGAACAGGCGAGGTGAGCAGCGGTCATGCGCCAATGTCGGTTGTCGGTCCGCTTCGCACAAGGCTTCGCATGCCGCATGCGGCCGCCGCCGCCACAATCGTTACCGCGCTGTTAACTAAAAAGTTCGCGCCGATATCTTGCGGGAGAACAAAAAGAGAATATAACCGAGAACAAGAACGGAGCACGAACATGACCGGGACAATGAACTTCTGCGGCGCAAGCGGCGCCTCTTACAAATTCGAGCGTATCGGCATGTCCGAGGACTGGGTTCGTATGGCCGGTGTTGTTCTCTTCGCCGCCCCCGAAGGCCGCGGCTGGCGCATCATCAGCGTCGGCGACCAGCGCGGAGTGGATGGCGACATCCGCGCCTTCTGGCGCTGGCGTGAAGCCCGCCGCTATGGCGCCACCGCCGTCTTCATGCGGGCCAACGGTGACTTCACCGTCCGCCGCCGCGAGTGCGCTGACCTGACTGCCGGACTGGAGCCGGTCTGTATGCCGGGCGCGGAGGCCGAACCGCTGGCCGCATAGCGCCTGACATCAGTTATCGAACCTCGTCACGTGAAGTCCGGCCGCAGCCCTGGCCACCGGATTGGCGCCTGCCCTGCGCCATCCGCTTCAGCAGAGTGACGGGAAGCGGGCCCGCGGTTCTCCGCGGGCCCGATTCATTTTCCGCGTCCGGTGACGCTGCTGGCCGCTACTGGCCGACGCCCGCCGGCGGGCGCAGGGCTTCCTGCGACGCAGCCGTCTTGGCTATGCGGGCGAGCTGGATGAATTCAGCGCGATAGCCGAACTCGTCCTTGCCTTTCGAGTTCTGGGCCAGCTCAACCACGCTGTCCCAGGTGAAGGTGTTATCCATGAACGGATCGCCGCGCAGCAACTGGCCGTAACCCGCGACCGCCGCTGCAAAGCGCGTGGCTTCAGGCGCTTTCGACAGATCGGCAATCTGGTCCGCCGCCGTTACAGGCCGTTCGATCAGCTTCGAGGCGTCCTGGCCCGGAATCTTGTATCGCAGCTTCAGGAAGGCGAACTCCGAAGCGCCCGCCTCGGTCTTGGGCGCCGGCGCAGCAGCATAGCGGCTGGCCTCCACCAGACGGGCAGGCGAGCCCACCGGCGTCAGTTCATAGATCGCCGTCACCGAATGCCCGGCGCCGATCTCGCCCGCATCCACCTTGTCGTTGTTGAAGTCCTCGCGGTTCAACAACCGGGTCTCGTAGCCGATGAGGCGATACTCGGCGATCTTGGACGGATTGAACTCGACCTGGATTTTAACATCGTTGGCGATCGAGAACATCGATCCGGAAAGGTCGTCGTTGAACACCTTCCGCGCTTCGTTCAGCGTGTCGATATAGGCCGCGATGCCGTTCCCGTTCTGGGCCAGCTTCTGCATCATCGCGTCGTTATAATTGTCCTGGCCAAACCCGATGACCGACAGATAGACGCCGGCCTCACGCTCGCGCTCGACAAAATCCTTCAGGCGCTCGGGATCGTTGATGCCGACATTGAAGTCGCCGTCCGTCATCAGGATGACGCGGTTCACGCTGTCCTTGTGGAAGTTCTGTTTGGCCAGCGTGTAGGCGAGACGCAGGCCTTCGCCCCCCGCCGTCGATCCGCCTGCGCTGAGCTTTTCCAGCGCGGCGATGATCCTGCCCTTTTCGCTCCCTTTGGTGGGCTCCAGCACGGTCCCGGCGGCGCCTGCATACACGGCGATCGAGATCGTATCCTTCTCGTCCATCTCGTCGAGCAGCAGCTTCAGCGCCTTGATCGCGAGGGGCAGTTTGTTCTCGTCGCTCATCGAGCCGGACACGTCGAGCAGCAGGGTGAGGTTCAGCGGCGGACGTTCGGTGCGCGCAATGTCGTATCCCTGGATGCCGACATGCATCAGCTGCCGGCCCTTGCCCCAGGGCGAGGGAACCACCTTCACGGTCGTCTCGAACGGCGTGTCCTTCGATTTCGGCAAGGCGTAGTCATAGTCGAAATAGTTCACCAACTCCTCGATCCGCACAGCATCCTTTGGCGGCATCGTTCCCCGGTTCAGGAAGCGGCGCACATTGGCGTAGCTCGCCGTATCGACATCGATCGAGAAGGTGGAGACAGGCTCCTCCTGAACCAGCTTCACGCTGTTGATCTTCACATTCTCATACCGCTCGCGATCAACGTCGCCGGGCCGGGGCTGCGGCATCTGTTGCGGAGCTGAAAGATAGGCCTGAGCGACGTTGCCAGCCATCATCCGTCCCATCACAGACGGCGAGGGAGGCGGCGGAGCGGGCGGCGCACTCGGGTCACGCGGAGCTTCAACAGCGTCGGCGATCAGAGAGCCGGTCACCGTAACCTGTTCACCGTCAGCCGGGCCTTGAGCCGTTTCCGCCTCTCGCGGCTGGCTGGTGCATGCGGCCAATACCGCCGCCGAAGCACCGCCGACGAGCAGTCTCAGATGTGTGCGTTGCATGGAAGTCCCCTGTTCTGTCCTGTGCAGGCAGTCCGCGCGTCGATTGGGGCAGGTTTGCGACGCAGGAAAGTCAGGCTGGCGATTATTGCGCGGCGGCGGGCGCCCGGCGGGCCTTCACGGCGGCGATCCACGCCTGCACATCGCGCTCCACCACATCCAGCGGCCGTCCGCCATGCGCGAGAACCGCGTCGTGGAAGGCCTTGACGTCAAAGTCAGGGCCGAGTTCCACATCTGCGCCCTCGCGCAGGTTCCGGATCTTCTCCCGGCCGATCATGTAGGCCGTCGCGTGGCCCGGGCGGATGGAATAGCGGTCAACCTCGTTCTCCATCACCGCGCGCGGCATGCCCGTGACGGAGACGAGATAATCCACCGCCTGCGTATGGCTCCAGCGCTTGTGGTGAATGCCGGTGTCCGCGACCAGCCGCGCGGCGCGGAACAGGATGGATTGCAGATAGCCCAGCGTCGCTTCCGGTTCGCCGCTGTATGCGCCCAGCTCGGCCGCCAGATCCTCCGCATAAACCGCCCAGCCCTCGCCCAGCGCCGGCGCGGAGATCAGCGACAGCAGCAGCGGCTGGTCCTTGGAATCGCGCGCCAGGCCGGATTGCAGGTGATGTCCCGGGATCGACTCGTGAAAGGTGAGGGTGGGAATGCTCCACACCGGCGTACCGATCGCCGTGCGCATGTTCAGCGTATATGCCGCTGGCCGCGCGCCATCGAGCGAAGCAGGTTTGTAATAGGCGAGCGGCGCCGTCATTTGCGCGTGCGCCGGCGCCTGGCGCAGCACCACGGCTTGCGCCGGCCCCACGCTCACCACGCGCGACAGGTTCGTCTGCGCCCAGCGGATGCGCGTTTCAATCGCTGCGATCATCGCCGCTTCGCCCTCGGGCGTGGGTTCGTAGTGATGCAGCGGATCGGCGGACAGCATCGCCATGCGCTCGCCCACCGTGCCTTCCGGGAAGCCCATCTCGCCCAGCGCCGCATTCATGCGCCCGCTGATATCTTCGACCAGCGCGAGGCCGATCTGGTGCACTTCATCGGGTGTGAAGTCCGTCGTGGTATAGAGGCGCAGAGCATCGGCGTAGTAGGCGTCGCCATTGCGCAACCGCCACACGCCCGGTTCTTCCGGCGCGGCGCGAATGGTCTTCTCCAGCAGCGCGGCGAGTTCGTCATAGCGCGGCGATAGTTCTTCACCGGCGATGCGCGCGGCCTCCGCGATCATCGCCGTCATGTCGGTTTCGGGGATATCCTGGATCTGCGAGAGGGATTCCGCGAAGTGGAGGACCAGCAGATTCTCGCGCGGATCGGGCGCGCGCAGCGAACGAACGCGCTCCAGCGTCCGCTCAAGGATGCGGCGCGAAGGCATGCCGCCATTCGCGATGTCGATTTCAAACCGGCGCTGCTCATCGCGCATGGCCGCCGGCGCCGCGCGCAGACGCTCCAGCCACGCCTCGGCGTCCGCGCGCGATTCAATATTGTGGCGTGACGTCAGCAGTTTGACGAGGTCGTCATACGCGCCGTCGGACTGGCTGATGAGATACGGGCTCGCCCAGCCAAGCGAGACGATGCCATAGCCATGACGGTCAATTTCAACGCTGGCTTCATAGGCGTCGAGCGCGGTGTCGAGCATGCGCTGGCCATCCGCCGACAGCGCGACGCGGTTGATCTGCTCCAGCCGGTTGAGCACTTCGACCCGCCGCGTCCGCGCCCGTTGGGACGCGGCGATGGACCGGTCATCGAGGCGAGACCAGGAACTGGCCCCCGCCACGTCAACCGGAACGCCAAGCTGCGTGGCCGTCTCCGGCGACAGGGTGATTTCCTCGACGCCGATCGCGGCGATCAGGTCTGTCACGGCCGCGTCATCAAAAACGATACGCTCCGAGCACGCCGCTACGCCCAGCGTCAGGGCGGCGGCCAGCACGGAAGCAATCGGTCCACGGCTCATTTGATGGTTCCGCCGAAAGTAGTGAGTCGCCTTGGTTGAGACAGCCGAAGTTTTCCGATATGGACCGCAAAGCATCAAGCAGGAGTGACTAAATGGAGAACGGTACGCCAGGGGGCAACCGGGGGCCTGAGCTGTCCGGTCAGGTTCTCTTTTACAAGAGGCCAGAGCCGCTTTCCGTCGAAAAACACCGCTCGCTCGGTGTAAAACAGGTTGCTGCACCGTTCAGCTTCCTCCGCACCGCTCACGCGGTTCCGATCACGGTCAGCGAGTTCGGCGTGGCGGCTACGTGCTACCCGATCATTTTCGTGGGCCCGGAGAAAACCCCGGTCGCAGTCATGGGCGTCCGCCAGGGCGAGAACGAATATGTGGACGCCTCCGGCCAGCCGGACGCGGACAACTACATTCCTGCCTTCGCTCGTCGTTATCCCTTTGTTTTCGCTACGGATGCGGCCTCCGACAAGCTGCTGCTCTGCGTTGATCGCGAAGCGCCGATGGTGGCCGAAAACCCCGACGTTCCGTTCTTCGATGGCGAAGAGCCCTCGCAGTTCACGCGCGACGCCATCGAATTCTGCAAGGAATTCGAGCGTCAGCGCCGCGCCACGACCGAGTTTGTCGAAATGCTCGACAAAGCCGGGCTGTTTGAAACCAAGTCGGTTTCCTTTACGCCGCGTGACGCCTCGGGCGCCGTGGGCGAACCCCAGAAAATCGCTGATTATTTCGCGATCTCCGAGGAAGCCCTGAACGGCCTGACGGACGCCAAATTCCAGGACATCCGCAATACGGGCGCTCTCGCCGCCGTGTATGCGCACATGGTGTCCCTGCTGAATTGGCAGCGCGTGATCCAGCGCACGATGCGCCGGCTCGCCGCCGCGCCCCGCGCCAACTAAACGGCCGCCAGGTTTTCAAACCCCTTCCTGCCGCTCACGTTGCGGGGAGGGGTATGGACCTCGCGCCTCTGGCGCTCCAAATTCCGCTGAAGTTTC
>CAZJZQ010000065.1:2326-8261 GCA_964550535.1 uncultured Rhizobium sp. | reverse complement strand
GAAGTTTCAGTCGCCGGATGCAGGGCTTGGGCGAGCCTTTCCGGTTGATCTGTTTACATTGGGCAGGAGCATCACTTGGCGGACTCGAAGGCCGGGCGGAAAAGCCTGACTGCTTTGTTCCTGGCTTTGTTCGGCCTGCTGCTGACCGGGCTGGCCCCGGCGCGGGCCGAACCCGTCCGCACGGGTCATGCCGTCGCCGAGCTGATTGCTGAACGATCAGTCGTTGCTCCGGGCGATACCTTCCTCGCCGCCCTCTATCTCGATCTCGATGAGGGCGGCTGGCACGTTTACTGGAAGAATCCCGGCGATTCCGGTCTGCCGCCTGCCGTCTCGTGGACGCTTCCCGAGGGATCGGAAGCTGGCGAGTTCATCTGGCCGGCGCCTCACGCCATCCCGCTCACCACGCTGATGAACTACGGCTATGAGCACGAACTGGTGCTGCCGGTGGAAATCACCGTCCCGGCCACGCTTAAGCCCGGCGATACGTTTGAAGTCACCGGCGACGCGACGTGGCTGATCTGCCTCGACATCTGCCTGCCCGAAGAAGCGATCCTGAAGCTGAGCCTGCCCGTTGGCGAAGCGCCCATCGAAAACGCCGGCGCCAGCGCGAAGATCGCCGGGGCATTAACGAGCCGTCCGCAGCCGCTCGGCGGCGCCGCCACTGTCCAGCGCACGGCCACAACCTTCCGCATCGCCGTCGCCGACGCTGAAATCGCTGTCGCCGCCACAACGGCCGGCGAGATCCGCTTTTTCCCGAACGGCTCCGACATCCTCCACGCCGCCCCGCAGAAAGTGCGCCGCGGCGAGGCGGGCGTGCTCGTCGAAGTTCCATTCTCCGATTACGCGCCGGAGGGCGAGGCTGATCTCGGCGGCATTATTGTCGTCAACGATCGCGATGGTTCGCACCGCGCATGGGAGATCGTCGCAACGCCCGGCCCCGTGCCCGCAGGCGTCGACGCAACCGCCGTCAGCGGTTCATCAGGCGGCGGGGCGGCGCTTTCGCTCGCAGGCCTCGTCGCGCTGCTCGGCGCGGCCTTCCTCGGCGGCTTGATCCTCAACCTGATGCCGTGCGTGCTGCCTGTCCTGTCGATCAAGGCTGCCGCGCTGGTTCACACCGCGCACAAGCCCGCCGAAGCGCGTGCGCATGGTCTGGCCTATCTCGCGGGCGTGCTAGTCTGCTTCGTCGGCGTCGCCGCTATCCTGCTCGCCCTGCGCGCAGCGGGAGAGGCGGCGGGGTTCGGTTTCCAGATGCAGTATCCGCCGATGGTGGCGGCCTTTGCCCTGCTGCTGTTCCTGATCGGCCTCAACCTTCTGGGCGTCTTCGAGTTCGGCGCGTCGCTGATGGGCGTGGGCGGCAATCTCGCGGACCGCAAAGGCAGTTCGGGCGCATTCTTCACCGGCATGCTCGCGGCCTTCGTCGGCGCGCCCTGCATTGGTCCCTTCATGGGCCCGGCCGTGGGCGCCGTCGTCACGCAGCCGCCGCACATCGTGGTCGCGGTCTTCCTCGTGATCGGCCTCGGCCTCGCCGCGCCCCTGGTGCTGCTCAGCTTCACGCCCGCAATGGCGAAGCTGCTGCCCAAGCCCGGCAAGTGGATGGAGACATTCCGGCAGGTGCTGGCCTTCCCAATGTTCTTCACCGCCCTGTGGCTGCTCTGGATCCTCGCGGGCCAGACCGGGTCAGATGGCGTCATCATGGTGCTGGCCGGCGCCACTGTGCTGGCCTTCGGCGTCTGGCTGGCGCGCAAGGCCGGCAGCGGCGCAGCAGGCCGCACTATCGCCGCGCTGGTTATCCTCGCCGCCTTCCTCGCGCCGACCTGGGGCGCCTCGACCCTGCAATTCCCCGCTGAAGATGGAACGGATTACGCCAGCGCGGAATTGGCGACTGAGGCCTGGTCGCCCGAGCGTGTCTCGCAACTGCGCGCAGAGGGCAGGGTGTTCTTCGTCGATTTCACCGCCCGCTGGTGCGCCACCTGCCAGGTCAACAAGCGCGTCGCCATTTACAGCGCTGAAGCAAAGAAAGCCTTCGAGGAAACCGGCGGTATCCTGTTGATCGCGGACTGGACCAATCGCGACAGTGTGATTGCTGAAGCTCTTGCTGAATTCGGACGCGCGGGCGTTCCTCTTTATCTGGTATATCCAGCTTCGGGCGGGGACCCGGAAGTGCTGCCGCAGATGCTTTCGCCCGGTCTCGTGGCGAAGTCGCTGCGCGAGGCGGCGGGCGAAAAGACGGCTGACAGAACTCAACCAGGCAATTCTCGAAACGGAGAGCCGACATGAACTTCCTCACGCGTGACAGATGGCAGCTGCTCGCGGGCGGCGCCGTGGCGGCGATGCTGACGGCGGGTGCGCTCGGCATTTCAGCGGCTTCCGCCAACACGGCGGCGGTCGGCAAGGCCGCTCCGGCCTTCTCCGAGAAGGACACCGCCGGCGAAACTGTTTCACTCGCCGACTTCGCGGGCAAAACGGTGGTTCTCGAATGGACCAACCATGGCTGCCCCTTCGTGAAGAAGCACTATGACAGCGGCAACATGCAATCGACGCAGCAATCCGCGATCGACGATGGCGCCGTCTGGATTTCGGTGATCTCGTCGAAGCCGGGGTCGCAAGGTTATGTCCAGTCCGCTGAAGCCGACAAGCTCACCAAGGACCGCAACGCCGTCCCGCATCATGTGCTGCTCGATCCGGACGGCTCGATGGGCCGCGCCTACGGCGCTAAGACCACGCCCCACATCTACGTCATCACGCCGGACCAGAAGCTCGCCTACAACGGCGCCATCGATTCTATCGCGTCGAGCCGCGTGGCCGACATCGAGAAGGCGAAGAACTACGCCATCAACGCGGTGAAAGCCGTGAAGGCCGGTGAAACGCCCGATCCGTCGCTGACCGTGCCGTATGGCTGCGATGTGAAGTACTGAGCTTAGAAGCTCTTCACCGCAGGACAAATTGCTGTCGCCGCCGTTCCGCCGGAGTTGGCGGCGATTGCTTTTTCAGCGGCCATTGCCTTTGCGGCAGCTGGGGCAATCTCCTCCGCGTCGCGCAGCATCCGCGACAGCCGGTCCAGCGCCGCCGCCTGTTGCGCGCCCGTGGAGGCGTTGGCGATGGCGGAAAGCTGCGCGTCCGTCTCCCCGGCCATGCCCCGGAAGATGCAGCCCAGATCCTGAGGCCCGCCGCGTGCGGAAATATCGAGCGCGATACGGCTGGCGCTCATCCCGAACACCTGTAGATCGCTGACCAGCCCGGCCCCCAGCGGCGAGGGTTTCAGGGCGGGGCGGCGCGCCGCCTCGGCCTGCGCGGCCTTCACCTGCACGTTCAGCCGAGCCGCTTCCGTGGCGATCCCGGCGGGCGGCTGCGCAGCCGAAGGCGCGGCGTGCAATACGCCGGTGGCGGCCAGGGCGAGGGCGGCGATAAACAGCAAGCGGCGCATGAGAGGCAGGCTCCCGCGCCCGCGTTAAGCATTTGCGAACGCAGGCGCCGCTCCCCTGTGGCGATGTTGCGGGGGCGGGGGCGATGGGTTACCCCCTCCCGGCCCGGCGGCAGGCCGGGTTGGTGGATGGCCATTATGGCGAAGGATGAGGCGGCAAACCGCCCCGAGGCGCGCAAGCCAAGGGGTTTCCCGGACCGGACGGCAGGCGTCATCGCCGCCGAACGCCGCCTCGTGGAGTCGATCTGCGCCGTTTACCAGCGTTGGGGCTTCGAGGGGCTCGACACCGGCCCGTTCGAGTATGTCGACGCGCTGGGTAAATTCCTTCCCGACACCGATCGTCCCAATGCAGGCGTGTTCGCCCTACAGGACGATGACGAACAATGGATCGCCCTGCGTTACGATCACACCGCCCCGCTAGCGCGCTATGTGGCCGAGAACTGGGAAAGACTGCCGCGCCCCTATCGCCGCTATCAGGCTGGTCCGGTGTGGCGCAATGAAAAGCCCGGCCCGTTCCGCTTCCGTGAATTCATCCAGTGCGACGCCGATGCGGTTGGCGTGGCCGGTCCCGCCGCTGACGCCGAGATGATCGCCATCGCCACCGAGGCGATGCAGGCCGCCGGCGCCGCTCCGGGCGAATACGTGATCCGCGTCAACACCCGCCAGCTTCTCGACGGCGTGATGGAGGCCGCGGGCGTCTCGGATCCCGCCCAGCGCGGCACGGTCCTGCGCGCCCTCGACAAGCTCGACCGCCTCGGCGTCGAAGGTGTCAGCGCTCTGCTCGGCAAGGGCCGCAAGGACGAGTCGGGGGACTTCACCACCGGCGCGGGCCTGAACGACCAGCAGGCCCAGCGCCTGCTCAGCTTCGCCACCGCCGCCGCGCCGTCCCGCACTGAAACGCTGGCCCGCCTCGCCGATGTCGCAGGCTCCACCCCGTCCGGCGCACAGGGCGTCGCGGACCTCTCCGCCATCGACGCCATCCTGCGCGCCATGGGCGTGGCGGAGGAGGCGGTGGTGTTCGATCCCGCCATCGTGCGCGGTCTTGAATACTACACTGGCCCCGTTTTCGAGGCCGAGCTGCTGCGCGAGTTCCGCGACGAGGAAGGCCGCGCCATCCGCTTCGGCTCTGTCGGCGGCGGCGGCCGTTACGATGGCCTCGTCTCCCGCTTCCGGGGCGAGACTGTCCCCGCCACCGGCTTCTCTGTCGGCGTCAGCCGTCTTGCCGCCGCCATGGCTGCGGGCGAAGCGGGCGCTGTCGAAGGCCCCGTCCTGGTGCTGGTGCTGGATAAGGACCAGATCGCCGACTACTGCGCGCTCGCGGCCCAGCTGCGCGGCGCGGGCGTTCGGGCCGAAACCTATCTCGGCGCATCCGGCATGAAGGCGCAGATGAAATACGCCGATCGTCGCGGTTCGCCCGCCGTGGTGATCGTTGGCGGCAATGAGCGCGAGAAGGGCGTGGTCACCATCAAGGACCTCAACGCCGGCGCCGCCGCTGCCAAGGGCATTACCGACAACGAAGCCTGGCGCACAGAGCGCCCGGGCCAGTTTGAATGCCCGCGCGGCGAAATGGTCGCCCGCATCCGCCAGATCGTTTCCACTAGCCAGACCAGCGGAGGCGCCTGATGACCAACGCCGCCACCATGGCTGCCGCGCTGGCCCGCATCGCCCCGGTCAGCGGCGAGCGCGTCTTCCCGCCGACGCTGTTGCCCGCAAAGACCATTCTGGAGCTGTCGGGCGAAGCGGTGCGTGCGCGCCTGTGCGCCTTCACCGACAATGCCGGCCGCGAAGTCTGCCTGCGCCCGGACATGACGACGCCAATCGCCGTCATGGTCGCCTCGGGCGAACTGGCGGCGGCGCGCTATCACTATGCGGGTTCCGTCTATCGCCTTCCGCTTTCGTCGCCTGACGAGCCCATCGAGTTCTCGCAGGCCGGCTTTGAATGGTTCGGCGGCGGCGGTGCAGGCGAAGACGCCGAAGCCGCCAGCGTCGCGCTCAGCGCCGCCCAGGCTGGCGGCGTGGACGAAGCCCAGCTCACCATTGGCGACGTCGCCCTCTACCGCGCCGTCGTCGATGCCCTGCCATTTTCGCCGCTCTGGAAGGAACGCCTGAAACGCGCCTTCGCCCGCCGCCGTGGGCCCAAGGAACTGCTCCAGTCCGGCGCCGAGACAGGCGGCCGCTCGTCGGCTCTGGCCCAGTCGCTCGCTGGCCTCAGCGAAGCCGACGCCGGCCGCGTGGTCGAGGAAATGTTCACCCAGTCCGGCGTGCAGGTGATCGGCGGCCGCACCGCCACTGAAATCGCCGCGCGTCTCCAGGAAGTCGCCGCCGAACGCGCTCCCAACCCGGACGCCGCCAACAGCCTCGTCGACTGGCTGAACATCCGGGGGCAGGCGGCTGACAGCCCCGTCGCCATCGCCGCCTTCGCGCGCCAGGCTGGCGTCGATATCGCCGCCGCCGTGGACGCCTTCGCCGCCCGCGTCGGGGGGCTGAAATCCCTCAAGCCCGCCTTCTGGGACG
>CAZJZQ010000065.1:0-2316 GCA_964550535.1 uncultured Rhizobium sp. | reverse complement strand
CGGGCTCATCGCCCGCCTGTCGGGACAGGCGAAAGCTGCCGCCGCCATCGGCTCCGCCCTCCGCATCGACCGCCTGAAACCGGGTAAAGGCTGATGACCGCACTTCGTCTCGCCATTCCGTCCAAGGGCCGTCTGAAAGAGCAGATGGAGGCCTATTTCGCCGACGCCGGCATTCCGGTGCAGCAGATCGGCGGCGCGCGCGGTTATGCGGCCCGTATCGAGGGGCTGCCCGGCATCGACGTCCAGCTTCTCTCCGCGTCGGAAATCGCCGCCACTGTCATGTCCGGCGCCATCCATGTCGGCGTTACGGGTGAAGACCTGCTGCGCGAAACCGCGCCGGATCTGGAAGCCGTCGCCCATCTCATCCTGCCGCTCGGCTTCGGCCGCGCGCGTCTTGTCGTGGCCGCGCCGAAAAGCTGGATCGACGTCGAAACGATGGCCGACGTGGACGATGTCGGCGCGCGTCTCGATGCCCGCACCGGCCAGACGCTGCGCGTCGCGACCAAATATGTCCGCCAGACCCGCAGCTTCTTCGCGGACAAGGGCGTCACCCACTACCGCATCGTCGAGAGTGCAGGGGCCACCGAAGGCGCGCCCGCAGCCGGCGCCGCCGAACTGGTCGTGGACATCACCACCACCGGCGCGACGCTGGAAGGCAACGGCCTGAAGATCATCGGCGACGGCCTCATCCTCGACAGCCAGGCTCAACTCGTCGGCTCGCTGCGCGCGCCATGGACGCAGGAAGCATCGATGGCCCTGCGCGCTCTGCTCGATGTACTCGAAGCACGAAGCGCCGGGCGCATGCTCACGACGCTGCGCTATGATGAGGCGTTTGACCCTAACGTCTTCGGCAAACCGTTGAGCGCCGAGCTGGAGATCGCAGGTCCGGGCGAAGCGCTGTGCCGCAAGGCGCGCTCGCACGACTTTGCGCGCATGATCGCGGCTGCCGGCGGCGGTCCCGTTCGCACCGCTGAGGCGCGCTTCGTCTATCGCGCAGACAACGCCAGATATGACGCTTTCATGGCGCGGCTTGGCCTGACGGCGGCTTGAGTCAGGGTTAAGAGCGCCGCCTCGCGTGGAAGGCTCGTGCGCCGTCGGCGGCCTGAGCGGGCATTCGTTTCACGATTTTCCTGCAAGTGACTCTCAATGGGGAGATTTTGTGCGTGACGGGCATAACAAAGACGTAAGTGAGCGCTTGACTCCCATCCGGTATCGCGAGACTGTGATCCTCGAACTGCTTCGGTGGTTTGGCGTTTCGGGGAGGAAACGCTCGTATCAGACCCTTTAGAGTGGCCGCGCGAGACATCGCGCGGCCCTTTTTTCTTTCCGGTCGCAGCGTCCCCAGGGACGTTTTCCGGCTTTCGGCCTGACCCAAAATCGGTGCCCAAAAATAGGGGGCAGCCTGCGAACAGACCGCCCCTGAGCATCGGCATTCTGAAGCTCTTTTTGGCGCGGCGGCGTCAAGGGGTCAGGACTGACGCACCGCTGTGAACTTCTCGACAAACAATAATCGATTATTGATAATCGTTCAACTCCCGCAGCGGAACGATCATGGCGGAATATTCAGGCATATTGCAAAATCCGTTCGTGCGCCTGGTGCTCCGATGCGGGAATTATGTTTCCTGACGGCTGCGGCGCGGGCTGCAATCGTGCCCAGGCCGTAGGCCGCCGGGACAAAACGTGCGCCGCGCATGGTGATGCATTCCTGTCACCCGGCGCTCTGAATCTCCCCGCCATCCGCCTTTGTAGCGCTCAGCCAACGCGGCGGATGGAATCGCCTGCCGGGAATCGGCGCCCGGAATCGTCTCCCGAAACGAAAGAGGGCGGCCCGCCGGGCCGCCCTCTCGTCGTTTTCTGGCTGGTCGCCTGGACTAGAAATCCATGCCGCCCATGTCGGGCATGCCGCCGCCGCCCGGGCCGTGCGAGTGAGCGTCCTTCTTGGGCGCTTCCGCAATCGCGGCTTCCGTCGTGATCAGCAGGCCGGCCACCGAAGCGGCGTTCTGCAGAGCCACGCGGACCACCTTGGCCGGGTCGATGATGCCCATCTCGACCATGTCGCCGTATTCTTCCGTCTGCGCGTTGAAGCCGAACTTGTTGTTCTTCTCCGAGCGGATGCGGCCGACGACGATCGAACCTTCAACACCGGAGTTTTCCGCGATCTGACGGATCGGGGCTTCCAGCGCCTTGCGGACGATGTCGATGCCAGCTTGCTGGTCGTCGTTCTCGCCTTCGGACTTGATGGCGAAAGCGGCGCGGAGCAGGGCGCAGCCGCCGCCGGCGACGATGCCTTCTTCCACCGCCGCGCGGGTGGCGTTC
>CAZJZQ010000064.1:19226-19702 GCA_964550535.1 uncultured Rhizobium sp. | reverse complement strand
CCGGTCCTCAACAAGGTGGACCTGCCCGCCGCGGACGTGGACCGGGTGAAAGGCCAGATTGAGGATGTGATCGGTCTCGACACCTCCGACGCGCTGCATATCTCCGCCAAGACGGGCATCGGCGTGGATGAGGTGCTGGAAGCCATCGTGACCCGCCTGCCGCCGCCGCGCACCGGGGACCGCGACGCGACGCTGAAGGCGCTTCTTGTCGATGCCTACTACGACACCTATCTCGGCGTCGTGGTCATCGTCCGTATCATCGACGGCACGCTTCGCAAGAAGCAGAAGATCAAGATGATGAAGTCCGGCGCCGCTTATGAACTGGACCGCGTAGGCGTTTTCAAGCCGGGCAAGCTGCTGGACATCGACGAGATCGGCCCGGGCGAAGTTGGCTTTTTCACAGCGTCGATCAAGACGGTGGCGGACTGCTCGGTCGGCGACACCATCACCGACGAGCGTAAGCCGGTCGCCGAGCC
>CAZJZQ010000064.1:18420-19216 GCA_964550535.1 uncultured Rhizobium sp. | reverse complement strand
CCGCCCACTTCGAGGATCTGCGCGCCGCCATGGGCCGCCTGCGCCTCAACGACGCCAGCTTCTCCTACGAGATGGAAACGTCGGCCGCGCTCGGTTTCGGTTTCCGGTGCGGCTTCCTTGGCCTGCTCCACCTCGAAATCATTCAGGAGCGGTTGAGTCGCGAGTTCGATCTCGACCTGATCGCAACCGCTCCTTCGGTGGTTTATGGTCTGCATATGCGCGATGACTCGCTGATCGAGCTGCACAACCCGGCCGACATGCCGGATGTGATGTCGATCCTCGAAATCCACGAACCCTGGATCGAAGCCACGATCTTCACACCGGACGAATATCTCGGCGGCATCCTGAAGCTGTGTCAGGACCGGCGCGGCATCCAGAAAGAACTGAGCTATGTCGGCGCGCGCGCCATGCTGCGCTACGAACTGCCGCTCAACGAGGTGGTGTTCGATTTCTATGACCGCCTGAAGTCGATTTCAAAAGGCTATGCCTCGTTCGACTATACGCAGATCGGCCGCCGCGAAGGCGATCTGGTGAAGCTGTCTGTGCTGGTCAACGACGAACCGGTCGATGCTCTCTCGATGTTGACGCACCGGGCTCGCGCCGAACAGCGTGGCCGCGCAATGTGCGAAAAGCTGAAAGACCTCATCCCCCGCCAGATGTTCAAAATCCCGATCCAGGCGGCCATTGGCGGCAAGGTCATCGCTCGCGAAACCATCTCCGCGCTGCGCAAGGACGTGACCGCGAAATGCTATGGCGGCGACGCCAGCCGCAAACGCAAACTGCTGGACAAGCAGAA
>CAZJZQ010000064.1:0-18410 GCA_964550535.1 uncultured Rhizobium sp. | reverse complement strand
AGCAGAAAGAGGGCAAGAAGCGGATGCGCCAGTTCGGCAAGGTCGAGATCCCGCAGGAAGCCTTCGTCGCAGCCCTGAAGATGGATGAAGATTGAGGGGCCGCCACCAGAGCCCCTGCGCTCCATGGATGATTGCGTCCTGTTTCGCGCCGCAAGCTGATATTTTCTGCCCCAACTCCTGAACCGCGCGTTATCATGCGCGTGGATTCGGGAAGCGGGGGTTGGGGCATGTCCGTTCTGGCTGGGATTGCGCGCGGCGTTGTTGCCGGCGCGCTGGTGATTGGGGCCCTCACTGGCGTCGCCTTCGCGCAGGCGACGCCCCTGACGGTGACGCAGGGACGTATCGACCTGCCGACCTCGGGCCTGCGGATCGAGGCGCCGGCGGCGCCGAACATCGCGTACAAGGTGTCGGGCAGCTGGGCCTTCAACGCCGAGACCAACGCATTCGACACGCGTGACGTGGTGGATGAATCGAACACGTCGACCAACACGCTCGTCGCCGGCAACTGGATCCTGATCGGTTATTTCGACGCCGGCGACTGCAACGCGGTCGTCAGGGACGTGAACCTCGACGGCGGCTCGACCAGCCAGCAGACCGTCTGGGGGATGACCTGGACCGTCCGCACCGGCGTTTACACCTTTGACGGCGCCCTTGACCGCAAGCCGGCCGCCGTGCTGTGCGCCACCGACAGCGCCGGGCGAAGCCTGCTGCTCTATCGGTTTGTTCTCGACCGGGGCGAGACGCTTCCCGACGCGGACATCATGAGCAGCGTGCGCGGATCAACCATTCTCGAACGCTCGGCGGCCGCCTGGCGCGATAACATCGCCGCCGACCTTCAACCCTTGCGCCGCACCGAAGTGCGCAACCGCGGGACCAGCCCGGCCGCGCGCAAGGTGACGCTGCCCGTGTCGGGCCTCACCTTCGACATTCCGGATGACGGCTATTTCTGGCTGGCCGAGACAGAAGCCGAAGAAGGAGCCGAGACCGACATGATCTATCGTCTGCTGCCGTCCACGCCCGAGGTCACGCTCGATATCGTGGCGGCCGAGGGGCTGGGGTGTCCGGACCTGCTGGCCCTGCTCCCGCTGGACCGGCCCACCCATCGCGCCAGCGACTTGCCAGCGAACTGGACGTCTGGCGGCTCTCTCCTGGTGGATGGCGAAACTGAACTCGTGGCCTGCCGCACAATGGACTATGGCGCGCTGGTTGTCGGCGTATTCCAGGGCGAGCAGCGCACAAGCCTTTCCTGGGCCCACCCGATGCTGAACGCTCTCGCGCACGGAACGCTGGCGAACTGAAGGCCTTACCCTGCGTTAGGGAGCTGGCGGACCAACCAGACTCTGATTTCCACCCCGCATGACGGCCAAGTGATGACCCGGCGGGGGTGCGACATGTTGCCGGTTTTCCGCGTCTCAACTAGCTTGACGGCAACAGGCGGACGCTTCGCGCGATACCGCCCACCGCCTCCCGGGAGCGGCGGACAAGCTGGAGGACCACGGCATGAAACCTCAACATATCACCGCCGTCCTGGCGGGCGTCGCCACCCTCGCGCTTGTCGGGGTCGCCGCCAACGGACAGGGCGTGCGGCAAGCGGCGGCGCTGACGCAGGTGAGCGTCGCGGAAAAAGCCGACAACTTCCGTCTCGTCGATCACGACTCCAAATCGCATGAGTTATTCTACTTCAAGAGCGCTCCCGCTATCGTCATCATCACGCAGCAGAATGGGTCGCAGCACGTGCGCGACGCCGCGCCCGCCATCAAGGAACTGACAACCGCGTACGCGGCCAAGGGTGTGCCGGTGTTCCTGCTGAACTCCTCGCAATCCGACAATCGCGACACCATCGGCGCGGAGATGAAGGCGCTCGGCCTCGACCTGCCCGTACTTCTCGACGACACGCAGCTGATCGGCGAAGGCCTCGGCGTTTCGCGCGTAGCGCAGGCGCTGGTGATCGATCCGAAGACATGGAAGGTTGCCTATTCCGGCCCGATCGACGACCGCTTCGCCGGCAAGACAGCAAAACCGAAAGCGAAGGTGAAGAAAGCATACGTCGCAAACGCGGTGGATGACCTTCTTGCCAACCGCGCGGTGAAGGTGTCGACGGCGAAACTGGAAAGCCCCGCACTGTCCTTCCCGGCCCGCGAGAACCGCGCAGAGCACATCAACATTTCCTACGCCAATGACGTGGCGCCGATCCTCGCGAAGAACTGCGTCGCCTGCCACACGGAAGGCGGCATCGGGCCGTTCGCGATGTCCAGCTACGAAATGGTCAAAGGTTTTGCACCGATGATCCGCGAGTCGCTGCGC
Organism: uncultured Rhizobium sp.; assembly: GCA_964550535.1. Taxonomy (GTDB): domain Bacteria; phylum Pseudomonadota; class Alphaproteobacteria; order Caulobacterales; family Hyphomonadaceae; genus UBA7672. The sequence goes on along the minus strand of CAZJZQ010000064.1, from coordinate 16,106 downwards.
ACGGATCGCATGCCGCCCTACAATGCCGATCCGCATGTCGGCGACCTGAAGGACGACATGAACCTGTCGAACGCCGAGGCCCGGACGCTGGTGCACTGGATCGAGGCAGGCGCGCCGCGCGGTTCGTCCGCCACCGATCCGCTACTGGCGAACGCCAAGCCCGCGCCGGAGTGGGAGCTGGGCGAGCCGGACTATGTAATCACCCTCCCGGCCTATGTCGTTCCGGCCTCAGGCATTGTCGATTACCAGAACCCGGAAGTGGCCAACCAGTTGCCGCAAGGCCGCTGGCTTCGCGCATCGCAGGTGAAAGCCGGCGACCGTCAGGCCGTGCACCACCTGCTCTCCAACGGTGTGGGCGGCTATGCCGTCGGCGCCGAGACCACCGTGTATCCGGAAGGAACAGGCAGCTGGGTCGGCGCGGGCCAGAAGCACACCTTCCAGATGCACTACACGCCCTATGGCAAGGAAACGACAGACATCACGCGCGTCGGCCTGTACTTCTATCCTGAAGACAAACCGCCGGAAGTGATCCGCCGTTCGGCCGTGATCGCAAACGTAGGCATCGAAATCCCGCCGGGTGAAGCGCGCCACCAGGAGACGGCGTACATTACCTTCCCCGCCGCCGCGACGCTCTACACCATCTTCCCGCACGCTCACTATCGCGGCGAGAATGCACGGTTCTGGATCAAGAAGCCGGGCGGTGAAGAGGAAATGGTCCTCTCGCTCCCGAAATACGACTTCAACTGGCAGCGCGGCTACGATTTCGCCGAACCGCTGCAACTGCCCGCGGGCACAAAGCTGATCAGCCGGTATGAATACGACAACTCCGCGCACAACCCGTCCAACCCCGACCCGACGGTTCGGGTCACCTGGGGCGAGCAGAGCCATGAGGAGATGCAGTACACGGCGCTCGGCTTCCGCTGGAACGACGAAACCTCGTCGAATCTGAAGCCGGAATACATGGAGCAGATGAACGCCTCGCGGACGCTCGGCATGCTCGATTCCAACGTCGACGGCCGGATCGCCAAGTCCGAGCTGCGCGGCCGGATCGGGACGCAAATCAGCAGCCGCTTCGACATGCTGGACGCCAACAAGGACGGCTTCATCGCCGATGCGGAACTGACGGCCATCAGCGGCGTCCTGAACCGCCGCATCGCCGAAGGCCAGGCTCAGCAGTCCATCGGCCAGTAAACCGGCGCCAGACTTCCTTATACGACGTGGCTTTTCTAGAGGGCGGCGAACGTGGTTTCGGCGCCCTTTTTCTTTTGCGCTTGTCGATTGTCCCTCGTGAGCGCCGTTTTGACGGCCAATCGATTGACCGACTCACCCCCACGCCATAAACGTTTTCTGGATATGGGGGCTCAGATGAAAATGATCCAGGCGTTGAGTGTGGCCGCTTTGGCGATGACCGTTGGCGGTTGCGCCACTATATTACGTGGCACCGAACAGGATTTCACCATTGTATCCACGCCGCCGGGCGCGACGGCGAAGCTGTCCACGGGCGAAACGTGCGTCACGCCGTGTGACTTGCGCCTGCCGCGCAAGCAGGGTTTCGATGTCAGCTTCACAATGGACGGATACGAGTCTGGGGCTGCGCATATTGCATCGGGCTGGTCTTCAGGCGGTACACAGACCTTCATCATCGGCAACATCATTCTGGGCGGGCTCATCGGAATGGGCGTCGATGCCTCGAATGGCTCCACGCGCGATCTCTATCCCAACCCGCTTGAAGTGACTTTGGTGCCTGTCGCGCCGGCGGATCGGTCAGTAGCGCCGCCTGCCGTCGAGAGTGGCTTGCCGACGGGCTGATCGATCGCCGCGGCGCTAGCTCGACACTAGCGGTTTCGCAGGCGGGCCCTTCGGGTCCGCCTGTTTTCTTTACGGTTTACCGGCCGTCCTCTACCTTTCGGTCATGCCTTGCGGCCAAACCTTGGCGACGGCAACGTCCGCTGGATGATCCAGGAAACTGACATGACGGATTCGGCCCCCGCACTGCGGGTTTCTGATCTGCGCAAGACATATGGCGACAAGCGCGCCGTGGACAGCATCAGCTTCGATGTACGGCGCGGCGAACTGTACGCGTTGCTGGGGCCCAATGGAGCGGGCAAGACCACGACGCTGCGAATGATTGCCGGACTTCTGAATGCGGACGCCGGGGCGATCAACGTGTTCGGCGTGGATGCGCGCGCCGCCCCCGTGGAAGCCAAACGCCTGATTGCCTGGCTGCCGGATGAACCGCTGCTCTATGACAAGCTGACCGCGTGGGAGTATCTCGAATTTGTCGCCGGTCTTTGGGGCGTGGCCCCGGCGGATGCAGCGCCCCGCGCGGAACATCTGCTGAAGACGCTAGGCTTATGGGACAACCGCAACGACAGATGCGAAACCTTCTCGCGCGGCATGAAGCAAAAGGCGGTTCTTGCAGGCGCTCTGATCCATGAACCGAAACTCCTGATGCTGGACGAGCCGCTTACGGGCCTGGACGCGGCCGCCTCCCGGCAGGTGAAGGACATGATCCGCGCGCGCGTCGATGAAGGCTGCGCGGTGATCCTCACAACTCACATTCTTGAGGTCGCCGAGCGGATGGCCGACCGGATCGGCATCATCAAGAATGGCCAGTTGGTCGTCGAAGGGCGTCTCGACGAATTGCAAGCCCGCGCCGGCGCTGCGGGACAATCCCTGGAAGATGTGTTCCTCTCGATTGTCGCGCCGACTACGGCGGCTGAAAGCACTACGCCATGAATACCCTGCGCGGCCGGCCGGGCAGCCCACTGTGGCTCATGGGACATGAGCTGCGCCTGTTCTGGCGGCGCGGCGCATCCGGCGGCCGCAGCGGCCTGATTGTCGCCGGCCTGATGCTGGCGGCGTGGCTGGTGTTCAGTTACTCGATCTTCTCCAAGGTTGGCCCCTCCCTTCCGCCTCCCCCCTTGGGCGACACGCGGATGGACGGGTTTGCACTGGTGGTGGTCAGCTTCATCATCCTGTTCATCGCATCGGTGATGCTGAGCCAGTCGATCCTCGCCGCCATCGAGGCGATCTATACCCGCAACGATCTCGACCTGCTGATGTCATCGCCGCTGAAGCCGTGGACAGTGCTGATCGTGCGGACCACGGCCATCGCGATCAACAGCCTGCCGATCTATGCCGCTTTGCTCGGCCCGCCCGTGATCTGGCTGTCGATCTTCAGTTCACCGATGTGGTTGTTCAGCTTGCTCTTCCTGATCCTGCTGGCGTTTGCGGCGACGGGGGTGTCCTTGCTGGTGGTGACGGGCTTGTTCCGGCTGCTGGGACCAAAGCGTACGCGAGTGCTGGCGCAGGTCGTGGGCGCGCTGACCGGCGCCTCTATTTTCCTCGGATTCCAGTTCTTCAACATCTACGGCCGTGACGGCGGATCCGGTGGAGATGGCGGCATTCAGCTTGCCTCCATTCTGGAAAATTTCAGCGTCGATACGAATACGCCCTGGCTGTTGCCCGCCCATGCGATGACCGCCGACCCGCTGGCCATGCTGGGATGGGCTGTCTTCAGTGCAGCCGTGTTCCTGATCGGCGTACAGGTATTCAGCAAGCGTTTCGTGCAGGACGCCGCCGCCGCATCAACAATGGGCCAGCGCCGCAAGCAAGCCGACGCCCGCATCCAGCAACTCCGCGGCGGCCTCATGGCCTCGATCATGCGCAAGGAGCTGAGACTGATCCTCCGCGATCCGCTGCTGCTGTCGCAGGTCGGGTTACAGCTGGTTTACCTGCTGCCCATCGCCTTCCTGTTGGTACGGCCCCAGGACGGCGGCGGACTCGACGTCAGCATCAAAGGCTTCGCGCCGGCGCTGTGCGTACTCGCCAGCGCGCTGGCCGGAAGCCTGATCTGGATCACCGTGTCAGCCGAAGACGCGCCAGATCTGATCGCCTCGGCTCCGGCCCCCCGCAGAATAATCGACCGCAGCAAGATCATCGCCGCCGCCGGCCCTGCGCTCGCCCTGCTCACCATTCCGCTTGTGCTGCTGGCCTCGCGCGAACCTGTTGCAGCGGCGTGGGCGGCGGCGGGGTGCGTGGCCGCCGCCGGATCGGCCGCGTGCATCGGGCTATGGCGGCGCACCAGCGCGTCGCGGCGCGATTTCGTACGGCGGCGTCAGAAAGGCTCCGCGATCACCAGCCTGGGCCAGTCGTTCACGGCCATCCTGATTGCAACGACGGCCGGCTTGGGAGCTTATGATTTTCCCCTCCTGGCGATTATCCCCGCGATCTTCGCCGCAACCATTCTGGGCGTGATGTATCGCAGCCCTGCGGAGCGCGGCGTGACAAGCTGAAACGGCGGGAGGTTTCCCTCCCGCCGTTTGCATTTTCTGGATTGTGATCCGGATCAGACCTTGATCGGCTGATCGGCCAGGTCCGCGAACTTGCGGCCGTCCTTCACCATCGACTTCAGCAGCTCCGAAACCTTGACGTCCGGCACGTTCGCGGAGACGCGCTCAACTACCTTCAGCACGCGATCGAGGCCGACCTTGTCGCCGAGGAACATCGGGCCGCCCTTGTCAGCCGGCCAACCATAGCCATTCAGCCAAACGACATCGATATCGCTGGGGCGCTGGGCCATGCCCTCTTCCAGAATACAGGCGCCCTCGTTGATCATCGGGAAGATGCACTCTTCGAGGATCTCTTCCTGCGTGACCTTGCGCTGCGCCACGCCGGACTGCGCCGCGAACTCCTTCACGATCGCTTCCACTTCCGCTGACGGGCGGCCAACGCGGTTCTCGTCATAGTCGTAGTAGCCCGCACCCGACTTCTGACCGCGGCGCGGGGTGCGCTCGCAGATCATGTCGCGCAGCGGGTTGGCAGTTTGCACACCCGGTTTCCAGCCGATGTCGAGACCGGCAAGGTCGGACATCTGGTACGGACCCATCTTGAAACCGAACGCGTTGAACGCCGCATCAATGTCCCAGGGCATCGCGCCAGCCTTCAGCAGGGCCCCGGCCGGTTGACCGCGCTTGTAGAGAATGCGGTTACCGATAAAGCCGGGGCATACGCCCGCGAGGGCCGCCACCTTGTTGATCTTCTTCGCCAGCTCCATGGACGTGGCGACGACGTCATCAGCCGTGCGCTGAGCGCGAACGATCTCCAGCAGTTTCATCACGTTGGCGGGCGAGAAGAAGTGCAGGCCGATCACGTCCTGCGGACGCTTCACGACCGATGCGATCTCGTTGATGTCCAGCGCCGAGGTGTTGGTGGCCAGGATCGCGCCGGGTTTGCAGATCCGGTCGAGGTCGGTGAAGATTTCCTTCTTCACGCCCATGTCCTCGAACACCGCCTCGATCACGAGGTCGCAGTCAGCGAGCGCTTCCCGCGACAGCGACCCGGTCAGCAGGCCCATGCGTACGCCCACTTCTTCCTGCGGGAAGCGACCCTTGTCGGCCGAGTTCTGGTAGTTCTTGCGGATCACGCCAAGGCCGCGATCCAGCGCCGCCTGCTGCACTTCCACGATCGTCACCGGGATACCGACGTTGGCGAAATTCATCGAAATGCCGCCGCCCATCGTGCCAGCGCCGATCACGCCAACCTTGGCGATCTTGCGCGTCGGGGTTCCGGCCGGCAGGCCTTTGATATCCCAAGCCAGTTTCGTGGATTTTGCGATATAGGCCGAAATCTCGTCGGCGGGGGCGGCGGGGGCTGTCAGGGACTGGGCCATGGATGTCCTCGGTTTCTGCCGGATGGCGTGCGTTAGCTGATAAAATTTTGCTCTCCGTGCCGCGCGGCGGGCCCGGCGTCAACATTTCCCCCTTCCGCAGCGACCTCTTTGGGTGGGTATCCGCACTGGCTGCATGGTGCGGCAAGATGATCCTTGATGCGACCTGATTGCACTGGCATCAAAAGACTTGTTCGCAAACAAGCAAGTTGACGTACACGTCGCCATGTCCCTGACTCGAGGACCAAATCTGGCTGAATCGCCCTCCCGCAGCACGCAGGCGGAGCGCCGGGAGATCGCTGAAAATGCGATCCTCGAAGCCGCTGCGCGGATCGTTGCGGATCGCGGGCTGGAAGCCCTGACCCTGAACGAGGCTGGCGAGGCGGCCGGATACAGCCGCGCCCTGCCCGCGCATTATTTCGGCACCCGTAGCGCAATGATCACCGCGCTGGCCAAGCACATTCTCGCGAAGTTCGTTCGCCGGGTACGCGATGACGAGACCCCGGCACCGACGCTGGACAACATAATCGACCGCGTCCGGCACTATATCGACGAAGCCTGCACGGACCCGGATACGTTGCGCGCCTACCAGACGATCCTCGCGTCCGGCCTCACCACGCCGGAGGCGGCTGGCTTGGTGAACAAGCTGAACCACGACTCGATCGACGGCATCGCCGGCCTGATCCATGCCGCTCGTGAAGCTGGTGAAATCCGCACGGATGCACGCCCCCGCGCCGAAGCCTCGATCATTCTGGCGGCTATGCGCGGCGTGATGTTCCAGTGGCTGATGGACCGGGACTACGTGAACCTCGCCACCGTTCGCGATTGCCTGCTCGCCGACCTGCGCAAGACGCTCGCACCATGAAGGAAGCGGCGGCGAGGAGTCTTGAATACTGGGCGTCCGTGCGCGGCGGCGACATCGCGCTGGTCGATGGCGACGTGTCGTTCACCTACCAGAACTGGAACGATCACGCGGACCTGCTGGCCGCGACGCTGACGGATCGTGGAATTGGACTGGACGACGTAATCGCCGTACGCACGCATACACGGATGGAATGGGCGATCATCGCGGCGGCCGCCGGCAAGATCGGCGCGCGCCTGCTGTCCTTTGATCGCCGTCTGTCTCCGTTGGCCGTGCGTGACATGATTATCGACAGCGGCGCGGTTGCGGTGTTTGTCGATGGCCACAGGCCGCAGGATTTCCTTGGCGCACTGCCATCGCCGCCACTGCGGCTGCGGGCGTCGCTCGACGCCCCTGCGCCCGGTTTCATGAGTTTCAACGATCTTTTCCCTCCAGCAGCGCGCCCCCGCTTTGCCCCCTGCTTCGTGCCGCTTGTCGTCTATGTTCCCGCAGGCCAGGACCGAATTGTCGCGATGGTGCAGCCACGCCAGTTCGTGGCGCCTGCCTCGCGATCACGGCCGCCGGTGGAAGATCATGGCGCTTCGCTCGTCGGCGTATGCATCACCAGCGCGCTCGGTTACCGGCAGGTGGATAATGCGTTGCGCGCCGGACGCCGGATCGTGTTCATGCGGCGCTTCGATCCTGCGCGCGCTCTGGACCTGATCGAACAGCACGGCATCACCGAATGGACGCTGTCCACCACAAGCTGCGTAGCAATGCAGACGCTGCCGGCCACCGAGGTAAGCGCACGCGATCTCCGCTCGCTGAAACAGGTGTCGGCAGTGACGGGGCACATGGACGCCTCGACCAAGCGCTGGCTTCTGGAAGCTGTCGGACCGGTTCTGGTCGAATCCTACAGCGCGGGCGGGGCAGGACCGCTGACCGTGCTGCCTCCTGAGGCTTGCAACCGGAAACGGGACTCGTACGGCCGCGCCGTGCCGGGCGTCACGCTGGAGATTCGCGACAGCACCGGAAGCGCTTTGCCGCCTAACTGCCCAGGCGACATCTGGGTGCGAGCGCCGTGGACGAGTGGCGACCAGATGAACCTGGCGCTGTGCGGACCCGATATCCACGACTCACGCGGCTTCGTACGCGTGGGCGATATCGGCCGGCTGGACGAGGACGGCTATCTCTATGTCGCCGGCCGGGCGGAAACCGCTTACCCGCGCCGCCCCGCCCCTTCCAGCCGCGTGCTGCCGCGTATGCTGGGCATGCGCCTCGCTTCCTGACGGGCGACGCGCGGGTAATGGCTATCTTTCCCGCCGCCTGATGATCTACGCTCCCTGAAAACATTTTCGGGGAGAAACAACATGCGTATCCGGACAACCACACTTCAGGCAGTGGCGGCCATCGCCCTGCTCGCGGCATGCAACAATGGCGGCGAGACGGCGGCGGTTGAAGCCGCGCCGGACGCCTCAACCGCCTCCGTCGCACAGGTGGCCGCGCCGGATCAGAAAGACCCGCTGCTGTCCGCCGTCGGGATCGGCGTGTCGGACCTGCAGGCGTCGACCGATTTCTACGTCAACGTGATGGGGATGGAGAAGGTCCGCACCTACGAACTCAGCTATATGAACGAGGTGCTGCTGCGCTATCCCGACAATGAGAGCTACATCGTGCTGATGCACTGGATCGACGGCTCGAACCCGAACTACAAAAATCTGCCCATCAAGATTGTATCGCGCGTGAAGGACCCCATGGCGCTGGCCGCGAAGATCAAGGCCGCAGGCTTTGAGGTGACGCGCGAACCGCAGCCTGCGGGTGAAGTTGGCGGCGCGATTGTCGGCTTTGCGAAAGACCCGGATGGCTATGTGCTGGAACTCCTGCCGCTTCGCCAGCCCACGCCGCCTGCGCCCGCCGCGAACTAGGGGAAGGCCGGCATGCGTCTTTCAAGACCCCGTATCGCGCCCTTGGGCGATGGCGAGTTCACGCCGGAACAGGAGGAAAGGCTGGCCAAGAGCCGCGGCAAGGACGGCGCGCTGCTGAACATTTTCCGCACGTTGGTCCGCGCACCTGATGCGTATCGCGCGTTCTCGTGGTGGGGCGGCTATGTAATGGGCCGCAACTCGCTGACTCCGCGTGACCGCGAAATCCTGATCCTGCGGACGGGATGGCTGTGCAAGTCCGGCTATGAATGGACGCAGCATCATCGCATCGGCCTCCAGTCCGGCCTGAGCGCAGACGAGATCGAGCGTATCAAGCTGGGCGCTGCGGCGGAGGGGTGGAACGCGACGGAACGCGCCCTGATCGCGGCGGCTGATGACCTGAACCGCGATCATTTCGTGTCTGGTCCGTCGTGGGCGCAGCTGACCCAGCATTACAGCGAGCGTCAGTGCATGGACGTGGTGTTTACCGTGGGCCAGTACACGCAAGTGTCGATGATCCTGAACTCGTTCGGCATCCAGCTCGATGAGGGCCAGACGCTCGATCCCGATCTCAAGGCCTCCTGACATGGCGGGCCGGCTGGAGGGAAAGACGGCGATTATCGTAGGCGCAGGGCAGACGCCCAACAGCCCAGGCGATGAAACTATCGGCAATGGCCGCGCCATGGCGGTCCTGTTCGCTCGCGAGGGCGCCCGCGTATTGTGCGTGGATCGCCGCATCGCCAGCGCCGAAGATACCGTCGCGCTCATCGCGGCCGAAGGTGGAAGCGCCAGCGCGTTCGAGGCCGATGTCACCTTTGCCGAACAATGCGGCGCTATCGCCGCCGTGGGGCGGGAGCGCTTCGGCCGGATCGATATTCTCGTCAACAATGTCGGCGCCGGACGCGGCGACGCCCCGCCTCACGCAATCAACGAGGATGCGTGGGACCGCATCATGGACGTGAACCTGAAATCGATGGCGATGACGATCCGCCACGTTCTGCCGGTCATGCGTGAACAGCGCGGCGGGGCGATCTGCAATATCTCGTCCCTGGCTTCGATCGCCGGACACGACAAGATCGCCTACGAAGTCTCGAAAGCGGGCGTGAACCGGCTCACCACCGCCGTAGCCGCCGGCAACGCCAAGTACGGAGTGCGTTGTAACGCGGTGTTGCCGGGGCTGATGGACACGCCGATGGCCATCGTCGGAATCTCCGAAGCCACGGGAAAATCCCAGGATGACCTGCGGAACATCCGCAATGCCCGTGTTCCGCTCGGACAGATGGGAACGGGATGGGACACCGCCTACGCCGCGCTTTTCCTGTGTTGCAGCGAGGCCCGTTTCATCACCGGCGCGCTCCTGCCGGTTGACGGAGGCATGGCGACACGGGTGGGCTGATCAGCGGTCTCCGCACGTATTGGCAGGCTATCAGGCATGCATCGCGCGACTTGTCTCATATGCGGGTGGGCCTTGGCCCCGAATCCAGTCTAGTACAAAGGGAAACTTTAAGAGTTGGGGCTGTTTTCTTATTCGAGACTGAAAACGACCGAGCCGAATGTTCCGAAAGAGCGACAAGTCGAAGCCGGAAAGTCCGCTGGCGGCCAGGATGCGGCAGATCGCCGACAAGCCGGCGGCGGCTGATGACGCGTATTCAACGCCTGCCGTCACCGCAGGCGGCCGCCAACCTCGCACTTCGACCTTCAAGCAAGCCACCATCACGCTGAGCGGCGGCGAACGCATGGAAGTCGTCGTCAAGAACGTGAGCAACACCGGCGCCCGCATCGAATACTTCCGCAAGATCACGCTGCCCGACCGTATCCTGATTTCTGAACCGACCCTACGCTTGAAGAAGTGGGCCAAGGTGATGTGGCAAGGCGACGGCGCGGCTGGTGTCCATTTCATCGACTAAGGCCGGCGCCCGGTCCCGCACCTGCGACCAGCGCGCGACATCCCGCAGTATCGACGGCCGTACGCGCCTGCCCTAGAACAACGCCATGTCGGGACAGACGCACATGCCAGATCATGAACCGCAACCGCCGCGCCGCGACCTGGGGCTGGCCGTGCGCCGCGGCCTGTCGCTGCGGTGTCCGGCCTGCGGCGAGGGCAAAGTGCTGGCAGGATTCCTGAAGCCGGCGCAGGCGTGCACGAATTGCGGCGAGAAAACAGGACGCATCCGTGCCGATGACGGCCCCGCCTGGGCCACTATTCTGCTGGTGGGGCACCTGGTGTCGCCGGCCTTCTTCGTCTTCGCATCGCGCGAGCAGTCCCCGTGGGCGGCGTTCGCTGTTATTTGCGCGCTGGTGATCGCGTTGACGCTGTTGCTGCTGCCCCGCATGAAAGGGCTGTTCATCGCCATCATCTGGGCGACGAGCGCAGGCGACGCATCCGCGAAGGACACGTCGCCCGCCTGATCTCAAAGATATCCAATTCTACAGATTGTTTTCCCGGATGAACTCCCGGTCCGCATCGGTCGGCTGGGTCGCGAGGCGCGCCGCGCGCGGGTTCAACCAGCGCTCGAACTGCGCCACGAACGAGTACACCACCGGCACCAGAACCAGCGACAGCACGGTCGACGACACAAGACCGCCGATCACCGCTACCGCCATGGGCTGGCGGAAGCCCGCTCCCTCGCCAAGACCGATAGCCGTGGGCAGCATGCCGGCGCACATCGCCACCGTGGTCATCACGATGGGACGCGCGCGTTCACGACAGGCGTCGATGATGGCGTCGTAGGTCTCCCTGCCCCGGTTTTCGGCTTCGAGGATGAACTCCACCAGCAGAATGGCGTTCTTGGCGGCGATACCGAGCAGCAGGACGCAACCGATCATCACGGGCATGTCTATCTGCATGCCCGCCAGCAACAGGGCCAGGAAGGCGCCGGAGAAGCTGAGCGGCAGCGACATCAGGATCACGATCGGTTTAAAGACCGATTTGAACAGCAGCACCATCACCGAATAGATCAGCGCGACCCCCGCAAGCAGCGAGACAATGATGCCGCCGAACATTTCAGCCATCGCCTGCTCGTTGCCAATACGCGCCCGCGTGACATCCGCGGGCAGGTTGCGGATCGTGTTACTGGAGTCGATAGCCTGCGAAGCCGTTCCGGATGTGGTTCCCGGCATGAAGTCAGCCTGAACGGATGCCCGCCGCTCGCGCGCGAAGCGGCTGATACGGCCGGGGCCGGATTCAAAACTTATATCCGACACCGCGCCCAGCGTCGTCGAACCGCCATCAAGGGTCGGAACGCGCAGCTGCGAGAGTTCATCCAGATTGGTGCGAACCTGTGCAGGGAGCCGGACGCGGATCGGCAGGCGGCGTTTGCCTTCCGAAAACTTCGCCGTATTGGCCGTGATGTCACCCGTCGTGGCGATCCTCGCGACCTGCGCGATGGCATCGGTGCCGACATTCAGACGTGCCGCCTCTTCGGTCCGCGGACGGATCACCAGCTCCGGTCCAGGCGGCGCGGGATAGAGGCGCGGATTGGTGATCACGCTCATGCCGCGCATTTCTTCGAGCAGTGCAATCTGCGCCGCTTCCAGCGCTTCGACGTTCTCCGAGGAAAGGATCACATCCACGTCCGCGCCGCCTGGTCCGCCGCCGGTCATCAGAGCAGTAATACGTACGTCCGGGATCAGCTTCAGCTGTGGACGAATGTGCTGCTTCAGTTCTTCTGTCGACATCTGGTGGCCGTCGACCATCACGACGGTGGCCGAACCGCTGGTCAGATCGCCGTTAGCGCCGGTAGATCCCGCGCGGATGGCGACATGCGACACGTCAGGCTGCTTCATCAGCAGATCGTTGAGCTCGACAGACGCACGTTCCATTTGCTCGCGCGTCGTGCCGGGAGGAGCATCAATCTGGAGCTGGATATAGCCGGGGTCTTCGTTCGGAATGAACCCGACCGGCAGCAACGAAACGACACCGATGGCGCCAAAGAACGACATCGCCCCCACGGCGGAGGCTGCCAGGCGATGCTTGAGCGCCCACACCAGGGTGTTCTCGTAAAAGGCGGGAAGCTTGCGGACATCGACGTGATGTTTCGAGGGTTTCAGAAAGTATGCGGCCATCAATGGCGTTACAAGTCGCGCAACCGCGAGCGAGAACCCCACAGCCACCGATACGGTGATGCCAAACTCGATAAAGAACTGGCCGGACATGCCGGGCATGAACGATGTTGGCAGGAACACCACGATAATCGCAGCGGTCGTCGCCACCACGGCAAGACCAATGGCGTCAGCGCCCTCAATCGCAGCGCGGAAAGGTGTGTACCCCGCCAACGTTCGCTTTTGTATGTTCTCGATCTCCACGATCGCGTCGTCGACCAGAATCCCGATCACGAGCGTCAGGGCAAGCAGCGTCACGACATTGAGGCTGAAGCCCAGGACAGCAATGATCGCGAAGGTGGGAATCAGTGACAGCGGCATCGACACGGCGGCAATCAGCGTCGCCCGCCAATCGCGCAGGAACAGGAACACCACCAACGCGGCGAGGATCATGCCCTCGATCAGCACGGCTTCGGTGGCGTGGAAGTTGGCCTTGGTATCATCCGCCACCGAGAATATCTTGGTTATCTCGACGCCCGGATTGGCCGCTTGAAGCCGCTCGATCGCTCTGAAAACACCACGCTCGACGTGGACCTCGGACGCCTCGTCCGTCTTGACGATGTTGAAGCCCGAGACAGGCCTGCCGTTCAGGAAGGCGAAGCCGCGCTGCTCGCCCGCCCCGTCTCCGACATCAGCCACATCGCGCAGGCGGACATAAGACCCATTGCGAAGCGGGATGGTGAGATTGCGCAGATCCTCGACCGTTTCAGTTTCGCCAATCGTGCGGATCGTCGTTTCAGCCCCGCCCACTTCGGCGCGGCCGCCGCCATAGTTGCGGTAGAACGCGCGCAGGGCGTCGTTCACCTGCCCTGCCGTGACGTTCAGCGACGCCATGCGCGCCGGGTCGAGCGTAACGTTGATCTCACGATCCACGCCGCCGATCCGTGACACCTGACCAACACCCGCAACGGACTGCATCTCGCGCGCAAGCGTATCGTCGATGAACCAGGACAGGTCGGTTGGCGACATATGTGGCGCGGAGACCGCAAAGGTCATCAAGGTGCCGCCAGTGAAGTCCAGCGCCTCGACACGAGGCGGCTCGATGCCCGGCGGCAGGTCAATACGGATCGCATCGATGCGCGAACGCACATCGTCCTTCACTTTCTGAAGGTCGGAGCCGATCTTGAACTGGATCATCGTGCTCGACACGCCGAGCGTCACGTCCGAGGCCAGCGTTTCGATGTTCGGCAGACTCGACACAGCGTTTTCGACCAGGCGAGTCACCTGGCTTTCCATCTCGCTTGGAGCCGCGCCGTCCTGCACCACGACGACGGACACTGCTGGGAAAGAGATGTTGGGGAACTGCTTGATGGGCAGCTGCGTGTACGCAAAAATTCCGGCGACCGTGATGAGCACGAACGCCACGACGACCGGAATCGGGTTCCGGATCGCCCAGCTGGAAATCCTGAGGTTCATGGCTAGTTCGCCCCCGCCGTGGCGCTGGCCTCGACCGGCTCGATCGTATCGCCTTCAAGCGTGAAGGACGAACCGACTTCCAGAACGCGCGTACCTGCTGGCGGACCGCTGATCAGCTGCACGAAGTCACCGGCGCGTTCGCCCAGCTTCACCGGCGCCTTGGACACGCGATTGTTCTCATCGACCACCATCAGCGACGGTCCACCCGCCTCATAGCGGATCGATGAGGCCGGAACAGCCAGCGTCTCTCGCGACCGGCTGTCGAACCGCGCTTCGGCGAATGCGCCAGGACGCAGCGCGGCATTGTACGGCAGTTCCACGCGCGCGCGGCCAAGGCTGGTGCTCGCATCAACGCGCGGTGACACAAAGCGCACTTTCCCCGCAATGGTTTCGCCGGAGGGTAGAACCACCATTGCGGCGTCGCCCGGCTTCAACAGCGACATCTCGGCGTCGGGGAGTTCCGCATCGAGTTCGATCAGACCTTCGCGGGCGATGCGAAAGTACGGCGTCGAACCGCCGGTCATCGAAATTTCGCCGGGGCGTATGTTGCGTTGAAGAACCACGCCCGCGACCGGCGCACGCAGCGTCATCCGCGACTGGCGCACCTTCATCTCGTTTACACCGGCTTGCGACGCCATCAGCGCGGCGTCGGCGCTGACCATTTCCATACGGCGCTGTTCAAGCATTTCCTGTGAGAGCGCGCCTTCTTTCGTCAGGGCCTCAGCGCGCTGAAACTGGCTGCGCTTGAACTCCGCAGTGGCGCCCTGCTGCGCAAGCGTCGCTTCCGCCTGCGCGATCTGGGCCTGCAGCAGCGCATCATCGAGCTGCGCCATCGCTTGCCCCTGCTTCACCCAGTCACCCTCATCGACCAGAACGGACCGCACGCGGTAGCCAGGAAGCTCGGACCCAACGGCGGCTTCGTCGCGAACCACCAGCCGTCCGGACGCGCCGATGCTTTCGCTGAGATTGCGATCGGTCACACGCACAACGCGCATGCTCTGGTTCTGGGGGGCGGACGCAGCGGCGCCTTCGGCCGGCGCGGACTTCTGCCCGCAACTGGTGAGCGAAAGAACAGCGATCCCGACGCTCGCTGTAACGAGAATGCGCGATTTCATTTGTTATGCCCTTGTTGCGCAGTCGAAGTCTGGGGAGGCGTGCCGCCGGTCGCGTGCGTCAAAATGGTACAGCACCCAACGGTTTTCCCCGAATCCTGAGGGAAACCAGCGACAGAAGCATCCGGGCGCAACTTGGCGAGAGGCATGGCTGCTCCCGGAAACTCTAGCGTTTCCATATCCTATTCTTGTATAACTCGCAAAGATGGCGATCGAATTAAGTGCATCACGGTTTTCGAGTGTAACGGATACAACATGAGGACTGCCGAAAACCATACGCCTCAGCCTTCCACGCGCGACCGCATTCTGGCGGCTGCGCGGAAGGTCTTTCTTGATGGCTCCGCCGAAAGCGCGACCATGGACGCTCTCGCCCAGCAAGCTGGGATGTCGAAGAAGACCATCTATCGTGAGTTCAAGAGCCAGTTCGAACTGCTGGCCGCCCTGGGCGCCGAAACCGTGGGAGAGATGAGCGAAATCACCATCCCGACGGCCGATTCCGATCTGGAGCTTGAGCTTTACAGCCTGCTGACACGTCTGGTGACGCACCTCCTCTCTCCTCGCACGCTGGCGCTGGCGCGCCTGATTATCCGGGAAGTGCGCCGCTATCCCGAACTGATGCCCGAGGAGCGCAAGAAGGATTATCCCAGCCTGATCGTCGCCCGCTGGCTTTCGTCCTCCATCGTGCGCGAGCGCTACCAGGTCGACCGCCCGGAAGAGGCCGCGACCATGCTCATGGGGATGGTGATTCAGGACACGGCCTTCAAACTGCTGCTGTCAGACAAAGCCGTCCTGCCCCAGCACCTGATCGAGCAACGCGCCCGCAGGGCCGTGACCATCTTCCTGAGGGGCGTCCGGAAGGACGTGGGCTGACCCCAGCCCGCCCCGCGCATCTCCCGCCGCCCTGATCCGGGGCCATTTTTCATCTTGTAGAGCACTCTTGCACTACCGGGGGCATGACGTTACAACCCGCCCTCCGCCGAATAGGCGATGCGCGCCCGTAGCTCAGCTGGATAGAGCACCAGACTACGAATCTGGGGGTCAGG